>JALHQU010000015.1 GCA_022841795.1 Fimbriiglobus sp. | reverse complement strand
TCGTAGGGGCCGCCCTCTGTGGCGGCCCGCTGGTCCGGCACCGCCGGACCAGGATTCGGCGACCCGGAGACGGCGCGTGATTCGGACCACTTGCCCACAGTGCGGCCGAGAGGACGCGATCGCCGATTACCTGGCGTCGTTGCCGGTGCTGTGCAAGCAGTGCGGGCACCGGGTGACGATGGGCGAGGTGATCGCCCCGACCAAACCGCCGGCTGCCCCGCCGCCGGTGGCGAAAGCCCCGCCGCCACCCCCGCCGCCTCCACCCGCGCCGCCGAAGGTGGTCGCCCCTCCGCAACCCCCGCCCGCCCCGAAACCCGCCCCACTGCCCAAGCCGGAACCCGCTCTTCCCATACTGGCCGAAGCCGAGCCGCTAGACCTGGAACCGCCGGTCCACACGAACGGCACGGTCATCACCCCGCGGGCGGCGTTCCTGAACGCCGAAGGGCCGGGCAAAGTCGATCTGTTCGAGGACGTGGTCATACCCGAGCAGCGGACCGCCCGCCCGCCGCTCCCGCCGGTTCCGCCGCCACCCCTGCTGCCCGCTCCGTTGCCGGTCGCCCCGGTCGGCGTGAGCTTCCACCGCGGGCGGCGGCTGGCCGCCCGGCTCATCACCCTGGTCGGGGCGGTGATCGCACTCGTTGCCGGCATCCTGCTGGTCGGGTTCGCCCCCGGCGTGGTGAAGAACGACAAGCTGATGTCCGCGGTCTTCCTGGTCGTGCCCATCGGTCTGTACGCCCTGTACAACGCGGTGCTGCTCGGCACCCAGGGGCAGGACTTCGGCAAACGGGCGCTGAAGCTGCGGGTGGTCGGCGACGACGGCACCCCGGCCCGGTTCGCGCAGGCGTTCCTGAAGCGGGAACTGGTGGTCCTCCTGCTGCTCGCCGGACTGATCCCGCTGGCGTGGAAGCTGTACAAGTTCCAGCAGGCCGGCGAGCTGGTGGCGATCTGGAAGCGGCTGGGAGCGGGGATGTTCTCGCCGACGGTGATGCCCGAGGTGCTGCCCGCCGCCGCGGCCGTGCTGTTCTCGCTGCTGAACGCCGCGCTCATCTTCGGCCGGGACGGCAAGTGCCTGCACGACAAGCTGGCGAAGACGCGGGTGGACCGGGACGGCGAACCGCCGACG
This sequence comes from Fimbriiglobus sp., assembly GCA_022841795.1. Lineage (GTDB taxonomy): Bacteria > Planctomycetota > Planctomycetia > Gemmatales > Gemmataceae > JALHQU01. The sequence goes on along the minus strand of JALHQU010000015.1, from coordinate 66,513 downwards.
CCCGTTCCGCCGGCCCCCGCCCCGCCGCCGCGACCACAGATGCCCTCGCCGACGATCCCCCGACCGCCGGTCGTGCCGTCGGTAGGGTTCATTCAGCAACCACCCGCCCCGGTGCCGGACCCGCCCCGCCGCGGCTCGCTCGCCGACTACGTGTCCCAGGTGTCGAAAGAGTTGCCGGTGATCACGGAGGTGAAGAAGGCGAAGCTGGAAGAGGCCGAACCGCGGGACATCCCGTTCCTAATTCCGTCGTCCCGCAGGCGTCGGCTTGCCGCACGGTTCCTCAACCGGATCATTGAGACGGTGTGCTGGTACGGAGGGGTCGCACTCGCGATTTTCGCCCCACCGAACGTCAAAGATACCTTACCCCTGCTTTTCGCGATCGCGTACACGCCACTCGCCGTATACGGGATCGTGACTCTGTACTTCTTCGCCAAAAACGGTCAGGATGTCGGCAAGCGGATTCTGGGCATCAAGATCGTCCGTGACGACGGTTCGCGGGCCGGGATCTGGTACGGCTTCCTCCGTCGGGAGGTGGCTTACGACCTCATCGCGGTCTCCTTCAGTCTCCTGGGGCTGCTCATCATCAAGTTGGGCGGGTCTAGTTTTGGCGTGATTGCTATGCCGCTCGCGTTGCTCACGATCGTTGCGATTCTCGCGGACCGTCTGGCCATCTTCGGTGTGACTCAGCGGTGCCTCCACGACCGGCTGGCCGGCACGATCGTGGTGTACGACAACCAGTATCCGTAGCGTGTGCGGCGAAGAGGGTTCACTTCGCCCGCCTGATCTCGACCGTATCCGGGCCGAACGTCTTGTCGCCGTCGATCAGCGTGATTTGTACTTTCTCGTCCTTCGTCGTCAGGGGAACGGTCAGCGTACACTCCTTCAGATCCACCACCAGTTCGCTCGCCCCCCGCCCGCCCGTCGTCTCCCACTTCGCCACGCCGAACGGCGTACCGCTCCGCACCACCAACTCGTACCTGCCGTCCGTCGCCGGGGCGATGACCCAGTGGCCGACGCTGTCCTTCGCCCACCCGGCGTTCGGCCCCCGCCAGTCCTGTCGGGTCAGCCGCACCACGGGTTCGGCGTCCGACCCGACGACGATCCGCGGCGGGGCGAACCCCCTCTTCGTCACGTCCGCAAACCACGCCTCGTACTCGGCCTTCAGCTTCGCCACCTCGTCCGGCAGCTTGGCGGCCAGGTCGGTCTGCTCGAACTCGTCGGCCGGGATGTCGAACAGCTCGTACTTCGGCGTCCAGTTGGCGTTCGGCTGCACGCCGGCCGCCTGCACCAGCTTGTACCGCGGGCCGATGGCGGTGAACCCGCGGAACTTCTCCGGCTCGTCCCCGCGGTGCCACTGCAGGAACAGGGTGCGATCGGGCAACGCCTTCTTTTCCCCGGTCAGCAACGGCAGCAGGCTGCGACCGTCGAACGAAACCGGCTTCGCCGGTTTCGCCCCGCACGCTTCCAGCAGCGTCGGCGTCAGGTCGATGTGCGCGGCCGGCTGGTCCACCGTGCCCGGCTTCAGCTTGGCCGGCCAGCGGACGTAGCACGGCACCCGGACGCCGCCGTCGTACACGCTGCCCTTGCGGTTCCGCAGCCCGCTGTTGAACCGCACCCCGCCGGGGCCGTTGTCGGTGAGGAAGATCACGAGCGTGTTGTCGGCCAGCTTCTTGTCCGCGAGCGCCTTCATCAGCCGGCCGAAGTTGGCGTCCAGGTTGGCGATCATGCCGTAGGCGTCGGCCACCGGCTTGGCGTCCGGCTTCTGGGCGAACCACGGCTGGCCGATCTTGGGGAAGGCGGTCACGTCCAGGGTGCGGTACGGGGCGGCGTCGGCGTCCGGCACCTGGAGCGGGCCGTGCGGGGCGTTGAACGCGACGTAGGCGAAGAACGGCTTCGGGCTGTCGGCCGACATGAACTTGAGTGCGGCGTCGGTGAACACGTCGGTGCAATACCCCTTCGACTTCACGTCCTTGCCGTTCGCCGTCAGCACCGGGTCGAAATACTCCTTGCCCGCCGTGGTGCCCGGCAGGTCGCTCGGCTGGGCCAGCCCGCCGCCGTGGTGCCACAGCGTTTCGCCGAACCCGCGGTCCTCGGGGCGCAGCGGGTGGTGGTCGCCGAGGTGCCACTTGCCGAATAGCCCGGTGCGGTAGCCGGCGGCGGACAGGTGTTCGGCCAGGGTGGGCACGTCCGGCCGCATCATCGACCGGCCGATGAACGTGTCCACGACGCCGGTGCGGTAGTTCCACAGGCCGGTGAGCAGCGAGCTACGGGTGGGGGAGCACACCGGGCTGACGTAGAACCGCTTCAACCGCACCGACTCTTTCGTGAACGCATCCAGGTGCGGGGTCTTCAGCACCGGGTTGCCGTGCGCCCCGAGGTCGCCGTACCCCTGGTCGTCGGTGATGACGACCAGGACGTTCGGCGGAGCCGCGATAGCAGCGGAGGAGAAGAGCAGGGCGGCGAAAAGAGATCGCATGAGGCACCCGTGCCGGAGGGAGAAGACGCGGTGAGGGCTGAGTATATCCGACCCACCATTTGTTAGCCCGACGCGCCAGCGAGGGTCCGCACGCACCCCTCGCTGGCGCGTCGGGCTAACAGCCTGGAGACAACCCCGCGAGGCGACGGTCGAGCAACTCCCGCTCGGCGACGGTGGGGGCCAACTCGCGGGCGCGGAGCAGGCTGGCGCGAGCGGCGGCCGGGTCACCGCTGCCGCGGGCGAACTCGGCGAGCGTGGCGTGCCACAGGTAATAGGTGTCGGGGATGTGGCCGGGCGGGATTTGCGCGAGGGCTTGTTTGCCAGCCTCTACCCCGTCGCGGCGGGATATGGCGATGGCCCGGTTCAGCTGGTGAACCGGCGACGGGGCGAGCTTCAGCAACAGGTCGTAGGCGTCAACAATCGCGGCCCAGTCGGTGTGCGCGAAGTCGGGTGCCCGGCAGTGTTCTGCGGCGATCCACGCTTCCGCATGATACCGGGTGACGACGGTGCCGGTGGTCGCCCGCGCCAGCCAGCGGAACCCCTCGGCCAGCAGCCGCCAGTCCCACGCGGCGCGGTCCTGGTCTTCGAGCAGGCACAGGTCGCCGGTGGCGCTGGTGCGGCCGGTCAGCCGTCCGGCGTGGAACAGCAGCAGGGCCAGGAACGCGGCCGTTTCGGTGCCGGCGGTGAGCGGGTGTTCGGCCAGCAGCAGGGCGAGCCGCACCGCCTCCTCGCACAGGTCTTCGCGGATCACCTGATCGGGTTGGGTGGAACTGTACCCCTCGTTGAACAGCAGGTACACCACCGCCAGGGCGTCGGGCAGGCGGGTGCGGATGTCGGCGGCCGCCAGGGCGGTCGGGTCGATGCCGGCCGCCCGCAGCCGTTCCTTCGCCCGCGTGATCCGCTTCAGCACGTTCGCCTCGGTGGTCAGGAACGCCCGTGCGATCTCCGTCGGGCCGAACCCGCACAGCGTCTTGAGCGCGAGCGCCACCATCAACTCTTGCGACAACACCGGATCGCAGCAAACGAAGATCATCCGCAGCAGGTCGTCTTGCACCTCCGCGTCGACCGGCGGGGGCGGTGAAGTCGTCGGCCAGTCGGCCGAGCGGCTGACGTGAAGCGGCGTCCAGCGGAGGTCGCGGCGAAGGCTGTCGAGGGCGAAGCGGTACGCCACCTGGTGCAGCCACCCCGCGGGGTTGTCCGGCACCCCGCGGAGCGACCACGACCGCAACGCCCGCTCGACCGCCGCTTGAACAGCGTCCTCGGCCAGCCCCAGGTGGCGCACCCCGAACCGGCGGGTGAGCGACGCCACCAGTCGGGCGTACTCGTGCCGGAAGAAGTGTTCCACCAGGGCCGGCGTGGGCGGGGGCATCAGTTGAAGCCGGCCAGCTCGCGGACCTCGATCGTCCCGCCGTTCGCCACGATCGGGCAGCTCTTGGCGTACTCCACCGCCTGCTCGTAACTGTCGGCCTGCACGACGGAGTACCCGCCCACCACCTCCTTCGCCTCGATGAACGGGCCGTCGCTCACCTTCCCGCCCGGCCGCACCATCCGCCCGGTCGGCTGCAGGCCGTCGCCGCCGTCCACGATCGCCGTCCCCACCGTGCGGAACCACGCGCCCCACTCGGCCATGATCGCCTGCACCTGCTCGGGCGACGGCGGCCCTTGCGACGGGTCGGGCTGGTCGCGGTACACGAACAGAAACTTGGCCATGATCGGTCCTCTCATCCGGTGAGCGGGAAGTGGGGCGGTCGCGGCGACCGCCACCCACCCGGACGACGAACGGCCGCGGCCAACCGGGACACCCGCCGCGGGATATTGTCCGACTTGTGCCGGGCCGGGTGTGAGTTTGGCGAACGTGTGCGGAAAGGGCAAGGGAATCCGGTCAGTCCCGCTCGTCGGGGAGGGAATCGCGTCGGGCGGTGACGGTCCGACGGCTCAGAGTCTGCTCCAGAAGTGGTCCGGCGGTGCCGGACCACGGGCCGCGTTCGGCTTTCTCACTTGTCCTTGTTCCGCGGGGCGATGCTCTTCAGCGCCGCGTCGATCGACTTGGCGAACTTGCCCTTGGTGTCGGTCAGCCCCTTCCGCGTGTCCCGCAGGTCTTTGGCCGCGTCCTTCGCCTTCGTGCCGAGCGCCCCCAGCCCCTGCACCGCCGCCATCTTCACGCTCTCCTCCTTGTCCTCCTTGAGCAGCTCGGTGAGCGCCGTCACCGTCTTCTCCGTGTCGTCCGGGCCGATCTTGCCCAGCGCCACCGCCGCCGCCGCCCGCACCTTCGCGTCCTTGTCCTTCACCGCGTCGAAGATGAGCGGGATGGCCTCCTCGGCGTACTTGTACTGCACCTGCCCGAGCTTGCCGAGTTCGTCGATCGTCTCCGCCTTCACCTTCGCGTCCTTCGTCTTCTTCAGCGTGTCCGTCAGCTTCTTCGCCTCCTCCTGTTTGTTGGCCGCCATCAGGTCGTCGTACCCGGCCAGCAGCATCAGCCCGAAGGCGAGCAGGAAGGCGAACCCGGCTTTCATCCACCGCGACCCGGTCATGGCGAGGCTCCGAACGGACGGGAGGCGTTTTCGTTAGCCCGACGCGCGAGCGAGGGGTGCGTGCTGGCAGTGTAGCACGATGAAGGGTTAGACACACGCCTGCGGCGGGAGTTCCGGCCAGCCCCTACTCTTCGCCGCGACCTCCGGGAGCGGCAGAGCGGACTCCGCTCCCGGAGGTCGCGGCGAAGAGGGGGCATATCGTGACACCATGACCGGATTCGGCTTCGAGTACCCCTGGTTCCTCCTCCTCGCCCCGCTGGCGGGGCTGCTGGCGTGGTGGCTGGCCCGCCGTCGGCGGCCGGCCCTGCGGTATTCGGACGTGTCCGCGTTCGACGGGCTGGCGGTCGGTAGCGGGTGGCCGCGGTGGGGCGGGGCGGTCCTCCGCGGGCTGGCCGTGCTGCTGGCAATCCTCGCTGCCGCCAACCCCCGCACCCCGGACCTCCGCACGCCCATCCCGGTGGACGGCATCGCCCTGGTGCTGGTGCTGGACGTGAGCGGCAGCATGAACACCCCGGACTTCGACCCGGCCGCCGTTCCCCCTGTTTCCCGGCTGGACGCGGCGAAGGCGACGGTGCGGCTGTTCGTGGCCGGCGGGGACGCCGACGGGGTGCGGTTCGACGGGCGGGCGAACGACCAGGTCGGGCTGGTGGCGTTCGCCGCCGTTCCCGAGACGGTGTGCCCGCTGACGCTGAACCACCCGGTGCTGCTGGCGGTGCTCGACGAGCAGCAGCCGAAGAGCGGGGTGGACGCCGGCACGAACATCGGCGACGCGCTGGGCGAGGGACTGGTCCGCCTGCGGCAGTTGGAGATCGCCGGCGACCGGCGGAAGCGGGTGCTGGTGCTGCTGAGCGACGGCGAACACAACCGGGCCGGGGAGGACACCCTGCGGCCGGTGCAGTCGGCGCAGCTCGCGAACCGGCTGGGCGCCCCGGTGTACACCATCGACTGCGGCGGGGCGGGGGAGGGTGGTACGGCGGAGGAGCGGCAGCAGCGGGCGGACGGGCGGGCGGTACTGGAGCAGGTGGCCGACCTGACCGGCGGGCGGGCGTTCGTGGCGAACAACCCGGAGGAGCTGCGGGACGCCTTCCGGCAGATCGACCAGTTGGAGAAGGTGCCGGCGGACAAGTTCTCGTACCGGCGGTTCCGTCCGCTCGGCCCGTGGTGCGGGCTGGCTACTATCGTGGTGGTGCTGCTGCTCGGGGTACTCGACCGCACGGCGTGGCGACGGCTGCCGTGAGCGATGTCTGGTAAGTAGTAGGCACACTCCGTGTGCCGTTCTTCCGGTTGACGGCACACGGAGTGTGCCTACTACTTATTGCGACACGCCGGGTGAGTGGTGGAATGGCAGACACCGGGGACTTAAAATCCCCTGCCCGCAAGGGCGTGCGGGTTCGAGTCCCGCCTCACCCAGTTCCACCCGCCGCCCTCAGTACCGGCACACGATCACCTCGTGGACGCCCTCGACGACGAGGTTGATCCTGTCGCCGTCCTGCTTCACCCCCGTCGTGTTGTGGAATGCCGTCGCCGACTTCAGCCCCGGCACGGTGATCGTCGCCCGGAAGATCGGCTCGTCCTCGATCGGCATCGGCAGCACGAACGGGCGGTCCTTCGCCGGGGTGGTCTGCGGCGGGGCGTTGTACCCGAGCAGGTGGACGCGGAGGGTCCGCGTGGCCGGGTCGTCGGTGACGACCGCCTGCACGGTGGCCGGGGCGATGATCGTCACCCGCGGGTTCGGGTGGAGCAGCCGCACGGCGGCGGCGAGCAGTTTCCGCACCTCCGGCGTGTGGTGATCGCCGGCGGTGGCCCAGTCCGGCGAGGCGGCGAAGGTGAGGACGGTTCCGTCACCTACCTTGTTCAGCAGCACCGCCGGTCCGACGGCGGCGTCCGGGCTGAGCGGCCAGTCGGCGTTGTACCGCCCCTCGGCGTGAAGGGCGGTGCGGTGTGGCCGGAGTAGTTCGCCGACGGTGGTGGCGGTGGTCGGCTCGTACACCACCGCCGGCCCGCGGGCCAGGATCGGTCGGTCGGTCGCGGTCAACTTCGCCGACAGCGGGAACTTCACCCAGTTGTCGGTCGAATCGAGCGGCTTCACCAACCGCCCGCCGATCAGCTTTTCGAGCGACGACTTGGCCTGCGGCTCGCCCCGCCACCCGCGGGTGCCGGTCAGCCCGGTGACGATCAGCTTCCCCCCGCCCTCGACGTACTTGGTGAACGCGGCCACCTCGGATTCCGACAGGATGGCGGCGTTCGGCACCAGCACTACCGGGAACTTCTTCAGCGACTCTGGCGAGATCGTTTCATCGGTCAGGACGCCCCACGGGATGTGTTCGTACACCGCCGTCTTGTGTGCCCCCTGGAACGCCTGGAAGTAGTCGGCCGGCTTGTCCCGCCCGTACCAGTCGCGGGTGCGGCCGCTGAAGTACAGCCCGACCTCGGCCACCGGCGTGTGCCCGAAGTGTTCCCGCTTCTGCTCCACCCCGCGGAACAGTGCCGCGAACCGCTCGTAGGCGGTCGGGTCCAGCCGGCCGTCGAACCCGGTCTTGTCCACCATCGTCACGAACCCGCCGTGCGCGAGCAGGGTGAGCAGTTCCCACCGCATGTCGGTCAGCGGGCGGGTGGTCTGGTCGTGGTACATCCGCACGCCCCGCTGCATGGCGATCTGGTACGGCCGGCCGGCGGACACCGCCCGGTAGAACTCGGCGTTCAGCCCGACGCCGAGCGCGCTGAACCCCCACGCCCCGGTCTCGCCGGTGACGAAATCCCCGTGGGCGGCGTGCTGGCCCGGCCGCTGGCCGACCTCCCACGAGAACGGCGGGGTGCCGTGGTAGTTGAAGTCCACGGTGGCCTTCGGATTCACCTTGCGGACGTGGGCGGTCAGGTCCTTCTCGAAGGCGGCGCTGGAGGCGTAGCGGAACGCCAGCATCCGCTCCCAGTCGTCGTCCCACGTCATCCCCTTCGGCATCGGCCGACCGTTCTCCGCCTCGAACTGCTTGCGGCAGGTCGGGCACCAGCACGAGTGCGGCGGGCCGAACCCCTGGTCGATCATGTCGAAGTGGAACCCGGCGACGCCGTACCCGAGTTGTTCGTCGGCCAACTTCTTGACGCGGTCGAGGTAGCCGGAGCGGTAGCACACCCGGCCGTCGATCGGCTTGCCGGCCGGGTCCACCGCCCGCCAGTCGGGGTGTTCGCGGAGGTCGTGCTGCGGGTACTGGATCTGGCAGTAGGCGATCACCGGCAGGCCGAGCTTGCGGCCCTCGTCCACCGCCTCGCGGAGCGGGTCGCGGTCGGCCAGCCCCGGCGGGCGGGGTTGGAACTTCGACTTGTAGTACGCCCACTCGCCGTCCCGCGCCCACATGACGAGGTATTCGGCGCCGCTGTCTTTGGTGGCGCGGGCGATGGCCTTGCCGTCGAACGCGGCGGCGTACCCGGTGTCCTTCGGCGAACTGCCGAACTGCGCCCCGGTCGGGCCGACCTCCAGGCCGACGAGCGACTTCTGGAACCACGGCCGTTCGGCCGGTGGCTTCGGTTGGGCGACACACGCCCACGGGATCATCAGGGCCGCGAGGGTGGTCAGGAGGGCGGACAGGCTGGCGACGGGCTTCATAGGGCGGAATGGTAAACCGAATCCGCGGCGAATGCGATGCGAACCGACCGACCCGACCGGCACATCCGGCACCGCCCGCGCTTCCGCCCCCCGCCCGCCCGCCTTCCCGCCGGCCGTCCGCTATCGTCCCGTCGAACGGCGCGTTAGACTGACGGACACCCCGAGTCACCCGGAGTACGCACCCATGCGGACGATCGCGGCCGCTTCCCTTCTGACGGCGGCGCTCGCCGCCCCCGCCTTCTCACAGTCGGGGGTGTACTCCCGCGCCGCCCCGCCGGACAAGGCGACGCTCGACCGCCTCGGGCTGGTGGCCGACTGGACGACGTACCTGCCGGTCCGCGGCACCACCGACGGCATCGTGGCCGTGCAGCCGGTGGAGGACACCCAGATCTACGTGCAGACCAAGTCCGGGCTGCTGGTGGCGGTGGACGCCAAGACCGGGCGGGAGCAGTGGCGGTACAAGTTCCCGGCGGCGGTGGGCGACGGGTTCGCGGTGGCGGTGAACGAGAAGGTGGTGTTCTCGGTCAACCTGTCCAAGCTGTTCTGCCACCAGCGGTACTCGGGCACGCTGGAGTTCGAGGTGAACCTGCCGGAGACGCCGGCGGTCGGCCCGGTGACGGACGGCGACCAGGTGTACATCGCGTACACCGGCGGCAAGGTGGCGTGCTACGAACTGCCGCCGTCGTTCCAGACGTCCATGATCGCGAAGGCGAAGTCGAAGGAGCTGAAGGCCCTCCAGGCGCAGATGAAGAACCCGGCGGACGAGGTGTACGAGCGGAACGCCACCCGCAACTTCGTCCCGCCCAAGCGGGACGAGCCGACCGAAGGGTTCAACGTGCCGCGGGCGTACATGGAGGGGCGGGTGGAGTCGCTGTCCGCCCAGGGCACGCCGTCGGTGGCCGCCCTACAGTCGATCACCCCGCCGTACATTCTGGGCGGGCTGAACAAGGTGGTGTCGGTGGCCATGCTGCCGTCCGTCCGCCAGCCGTACACGCTCAAGCCGGACTACATGACGCACAACCAGCGGACCCCGTCGGTGGCGGCCATCCCGCCGTCGCTGGCGCGGGTGTACGAGTTGAGCAACCTGAAGCCGCCGCCGTTCGAGCCGAAGCTGCGGTGGATCACCACCACCCCCGCCAAGGTGTACCACCGCCCGCTGTTCGTGCCGGACAACGCCCGCGCGTCCGCCCGCCTGTGGGTGACGTCGGACAGCCGCGTCGTGCAGGCCCTGCCGCGGGACCAGGGGGACGGGAACGAGGAGCAGCAGTGGACGATGGCGGCCAAGCCGTCCGGCCAGTTGGTCGGGCCGTTCGGGTACACCAAGGAGGTGCTGCTCGGGGTGCTGCCGCTGGCCGACGGGCAGGTGCTGGGGGTGGACCTGGCCGGCGGGACGAAGGAGAACCCGCGGTACGAGTGGCGGGCGAACGTGGGCGGGTCGCTGAACCGCACGCCCATCGCCGCCGCCGACGGGGTGTACGTGGCCGGTGACCACTCCGGGTGCGCCCGCATCAACGTGACCACCGGGCAGGTGGACTGGCGGACCGGGTCGGACGTGGACCGGATCGCGGCGGTGACGGCGGACCGGGTGTACGCCCGCGACCGCCGCGGCGACCTGTTCGTGTACGCCAAGGGGCGGGTGAACGACACCACCAACTTCTTCGCCCGGCCGATCGGCAGCCTGCCTGCCGCCGACTTCGGGGTGAACGTGCAGAACGGCGGCACCGACCGCCTGTTCCTGGCCGCTGACAACGGGCTGCTCGTGTGCCTGCGGGACGCCGGGGCGAAGAACGCCGCCATCCGGGTGATCGCCCCGCCGCCGCCGCCGTTCCCGCCGGCGGGCGAACAGCCGCCGCCGACCGACCCGAAACAGCCGGCCGACCCGGCGAACCCGGACAAGCCGAAGGACGCCAAGCCGGACAACCCGCCGAAGCCGCTCGACTCCAAGCCGGGCGAGCCGGCCAAGCCGGAACCTCCCGCTCCGCCGGCCCCGCCGAAGCCGCCGACCGACCCGCCGAAGGATGACAAGAAGCCTGAACCGCCGAAGCCGGCCGACCCGCCGAAGAAGGACGACAAGTCCGGCGAGGAGAAGAAGTGATCTGAACTGTTGGGCGGGCCATTTTTTTTTGAGCCAGGTTTGTGGCGAGCCGGGAGCGAATTTGGGCGAGCGGGGCGCGTGAGCGACCGGAGGGTGTGAATCCTCCGGTCGCTCACGCTCCCGGCTCGCCAACACGCTCCCGACTCGCCGTTGGTGGCTACACTTCCCCCATGTCCCGCGTCTGGTTCACCTTCCTGCTAATCGCTCTCTTCGGCGTGCCCGTTCTGTTGCCGGTCGTGTCCGCCGTCAGGTCGCCGGACCACGCCGAGGCGTTCGCCGAGGCCGGCCGGCTGCGTTCCCTGATCGCGAATACGGCGGCGCTGGCGGCGCTGGCCGCTCTCGTCGCGGTGCCGCTCGGCACCGCCCTCGCGTTCGTCCTGCAACGGGTTCCTGTCCGTGGCGCACCAATCCTCCGCGGGGCGGTCCTCGCCGGCCTGTTCGTGCCGCTGCCGGTGACAGCGGTGGCGTGGCAGGTGGTACTCGGCTACTGGCTGCCGCCGCTGCAACTCGAACCGGGCGAAGTGGCGTGGCGGGCGTGGAACGTCGGCCTGCTGCCGGCGGCGTTCGTTCACGGCATGGCCGGGGTGCCGTGGGCGGCGTGGATCGCCGGCGAATTGCTGGCCCGCACCGACCGCGGGCTGGAAGACGATGCGGCCCAGACCGGCGGAACGTGGGCGGTGGTGCGGCGCGTGATCGTGCCGCGACTCATGCTGGCGATGACCGCCGCGGCTGGGTGGGTGGCGGTGCAAGCGGCGACCGAAATCCCGGTGACGGACGCGATGATGGTCCGCACGTTCGCCGAGGAGGTGTACACGGCATTCGTCGGGGCGGGCGGGGTGAAGTCGGCGGTGGCGGTCACGTTGCCGGTGTGGGCGGTGGGCGTGGTGGCCGGCGTGCTGGCGCTGCGGCGGGCCGCCCCGCCGGGCGAGACGGAGCCGCCGTCGCCGCTCCGGGTGCCGCGGGGGGCGACGGTCGGCGGGACAGTGTTCGCGTGGGCGGTTGTGGTCCTGTTCGCCGGCTTGCCACTGGCGGCTCTGGTTCGTCAAGCGTGCGGTAACGGGTCGCTGCCGGGGCTGTTCGCCGAAGTGTCGAAGGTGGCGAAGTCCGATGGCGGTACGCTGCTCGTCAGCCTGTTGTGGGCCGCGATCACCGGCGTAGTCGTGGCGTTCGTCGCTCGACGGGCGTGCTGGCTGGCGGTGCGGTCGGCGTGGTTCGCCCGCTTCCTGCTCGTGCTGTGTGTCGTCCTCGCCCTCACCCCCGGTCCGGTCGTCGGGTTCGGACTGAAGGAAGCCATCAACCGCCTGCTCGACGCCGAGGATATGGTGTTCGGCGGGTCCTTCCGCCCGCTGGCGGCGGTGTTGTACAACGGGCCGTCGCCGGTGCCGGTGATGTGGGCGGCGGCGGTGCGGTTGTTCCCGGTAGCGTGCGCGCTGCTGTGGCCGGCGGTGCGGGCAATCCCGCGGGAACTGATCGAGGCGGCGGCGATCGACGGGCACGGGCCGGGCGGGGTGTGGCGGCTGGTGGTCGCCCCGCTGACGCGGGGGGCGGCGGGGAAGGCGGCGGTGGCGGTGGCGGCGTTGGCGTTGTGCGAAGTGAGCGCCGGCAAGCTGGTGGCCACACCGGGCGGGGACACGTTCGTCCTGCGGCTGTTCGCCCAGATGCACTACGGCACGGAGGCGACGGTGGCGGCGCTGTGCCTGTTGCAGGTGGGGGTGAGCGTCGGGCTGGCGGCGGTGGTGAAGGGCATGTTCGGGCGGTGAGCGAACCTGAAACAATTCGGCGTGTCTTCGTTGGTGTCCGGAGTGTGGTCCGCACACGCCGTGTGCGGTCTTTCGAACCCGCACACGGCGTGTGCGGACCACACTCCGGAACTGGCGGTTGCCCAGATCCCCACGCTTCGCTGTTCGGGAAGGGAGGTGCGTCATGCGGCCGATTGTTTTCGCCGATTCGGCGCGTGCGTGTGCAAGTCCCTCCCCGAACCGGAGTATATCCAGCGAATGAGCCGGAAACGGTCTCGCTCACGGGAACTGATGACGACCTCGGCGGCCGACCCCGGCCCCGAAGACGGCACGGACCCGAAACGGTGGCACGACCGGCGGTCGTGGCACCGGCCCCGCTCGCCGGGCCGCAAGGCCCTCCAGTTGTGCGGGCAGGTGGCGGACGCCCTGCGGGCGCTCCTCCCCGGCCTGGCCGACGAGGTGCTTCAGAACTTGTCGGTGTTGTCGGTCGAACCGGCCCCCAACACGGGCCGGTTGCTGGTCACAGTCGCCGCCCCCGCGACGGCAGACGTGACCGACCGCCGCACCGCCGCCGGGCACCTGACCAGGGCGATCGGGCGAATCCGAAGCGAAGTCGCGTCCGCCGTCCACCGGCGGAGGGCGCCCGAGTTGACCTTCGCGGTGGTGTAAACCGTTCGTATTACACCCCGGTCCGGGACGCGGCCCACAAGCCACGACCTGGGCCGGGGTTCGCGCTTTTCCGGGGCGAGGTGCGGGGTGATCGAACTCGACCGGGTGGGCGTGCGGCAGGGGGCGTTCTTCCTTTCGGACGTATCATTCACCGTGCCGGCCGGCGGGTACGCGGCGCTGGTGGGCAAGACCGGGTGTGGGAAGACAACGCTGCTGGAAGTGCTCGCCGGGCTGCGACCACCGACCGCTGGGCGGGTGCTGCTGCGGGGGCAGGACGTGACCCGCCTGCCGCCGGCGGCGCGGGGTGTCGGGTATGTGCCGCAGGACGCGGTGGTGCTCCCGGCCATGACCGTGCGGGAGAACCTGGCGTTCACCCTGACCGTGCGGAAGGTGCCACCGCAGGCCGTCGCCACTCGGGTGGCGGAACTGGCGGACCAGCTCGACCTGACGCCGCTGCTCGACCGGCCGGCGGTCGGGCTGAGCGGCGGGGAGGCGCAGCGGGTGGCGGTGGGGCGGGCGCTGGCCTTCCGCCCGGACGTGCTGCTGCTGGACGAACCGCTGGCGGCGGTGGACGACGAGACGAAGCGGCGGGTGACGGCGGTGCTGCTGGCGGTGAAGGGCACGGCGACGGTTCTACACGTCTCCCACGACAGAGCCGAGGTGAGCGAACTGGCGGATCAGATCGTTCGGGTCTCCCCTGAAAACTGAGGCAAAATACGGGGTGAAATCACGGCTTCGGGCCGGTGAAACCGGCGTAACTCTCGTGACTGATACAAATTTCGGAAAGTGCGGGGAAAAGGCTTGCGGTCAAAGGGGCGCCCAAGTAAATTCTTCTACGTCGTGGAAATTCCGTCTCCACGGCAATCGGGCACACGGGTGCGGTCTCCGTCGGTTAGGGGTAGCCGACGCGACCGATCGTCCGCTGGAACGGACGACCTCTAGCCCCGTCCGGGGTGCCCACGGGAGGTTCAATCATGCGGTTTCTGCGCTCGATGGCGTGCGCGATCGCGGCACTGGCCGTTTTCTCGCAAGTGAGTCCGGTCGCGGCAGCGCCCATCACCTCGATGGACGGGAACACCGACTTCGGTAGGCTGGCTTCGGCCGGCGGGTTCTTCACGATGACCTGGGCGCCGCCCATCCCGGCCGACCCCGGCACCCGCACCACGATGTTCAACGGCGCTCCAACGGGCGTCGGCTCCATCCCGACGTTCCTGGCGAACTACCAGTTCAGCGCCACGCCGATCGCGACCGGCACCGGGACGAAGTACAACTTCATCAACTTCATCATCGGCAACGAATTCCAGCTGCAACCGACCGCCGGTCAGGGTGGGGGGATCGGCAACTTCGACCTGACGGCCATGACCGCTTTCGTGCCGGACGCGGCCAAGAACACGATCATCTTCGACGGGGACATTTCCCTCGCCAGCAACACCACCGGGTTCGACCTGAGCAAGTTCGGCTTCCCGCCCGGCGGGAAGTTCACCATTACGTTCAACACCGCCCCGGGCACGGACCTGACCGCGGTCATCGCCTCCGGTTCGGCGGTGAACGGCACGGCGTCGTTCTCGCTCGCCGCCAACCCGGCGGTGGTGCCGGAGCCGGCGTCGATCGCCCTGTTCGGTGTGATGACAGTCGCCGGCGGACTGGTCGCCCGGCGGAAGATGCGGAACCGGAGTGGGGTCGAAGCCTAGTCCGTCCCGACCTCGCCCAACTCAGTCGAACGGAACGGGCAGGAGGCCTCCTGCCCGTTCCTGATTTCCCGGCCCACCCCCCTCTGGCCGGGTTACCGGATGACGACATGAACACGGCCGCCCCCAGCCCATCGGTGACAGCGGGTGACGCACGCACCCCGGCCCGAACCGTCCCGCACTGGGTCGGGCCGGCGGTGTTCGCGCTCGCCGTGCTGGCGGTGATCGCTCTCGACGTGCGCGCCGTGTACACGCTCGACGTGCGAGACTTGATTTCCCCAAAGTTCGTGCAGCTCGTCCAGCGGTGGTGGATCGACCCGAACTACAACCACGGGTTCCTGGTGCTGCCGCTGGCCGTGTACCTCGGGGTGCGGGCGTTCCGGCAGGGGTCGCCGGTCGGTAGCCCGCACCGCCGGCTGGGGTGGATGGCGGTCGTCATCGGCGGGGTGGCGCACCTCGCCTCGCTGGTGTTCCTGCGGCCGTACCTGGACTTCCTCGCCCTGTTCTTCCTCGCCCGCGGCGGGCTGTTGCTGGCCGGCGGGCACGACTGGGCGGCGAAGTTCAACTTCCCGCTCGGGTTCATGCTGTTCCTGTTCCCGCTGCCGCCGCGGTGGGTGAGCTACGCCGCCCTTTGGCTCCAGGACGTGGCCGCGCGGGTGAGCGAGACGGTGCTGAACCTGTTCGTCACCTGCACCCGCACCGGGCACACCATCCGCATCGCCGGCATGGACGGGTCGCTGGTGGTGGCCGAGGAGTGCAGCGGCACCCGCCAGATGATCGCGTTCGTCGCCCTGGCCGCCCTGATCGGCCACCTGAGCGGGCGGTCGCTCGGGTACAAACTGTGCCTGCTGTTGGCCGCCGTGCCGGTGGCGGTGGTGGCGAACGTGCTGCGGGTGGTGCTGATGAACCTGGGGGCGTACTACTTCGGCACCCAGTGGATGGGCGGGTGGATGCACGACATCCCCGCCCTGTTCAGCCTGCCGGTCGGCCTGATGCTGTTCCTGGCCATCGACCGCACCCTCGGCCGCCTGTTCCCGGTGAAGCCGCCGCCGGCCGCCACCCCGGATCAGCCGCCGCCCCCGTCGCCGACCGAACTGCCGGCCGGGTTCGCCGCCCGCTGGTGGAAGCCGACCGCCGCGGTCGTGCTGGTGCTGGCCGCCGGCCTCGGGCTGTCCGCCCACCTGGCCGCCGCCGAGGCGAACACCTTCCCGCACGCCAACGGCCGGTTCGATCAGTTGCCGCCGTCGTTCGAACCGAACTGGACGGGGCAGGAGTTGGCCGACGTCCGCGAGCAGACCCGCGGCAAGCTGCCGTTCCAGGCGGACGACCTGGCGTACCTGGTGTACCAGTCGGCGGACGGGGTGCCGGCGTTCGTGTACCTGGTCCACAGCCGCACCGGGGAGGACCGGCAGCACCACCCCGAGATCTGCATGCGGGACGCGAGCGGGGCGCCGGAAGACTACCGCGCCCGGTTCCAGGTGCCGCTGTCCGCCCCGGACCGCAAGGCCCAGCGGTTCCGGTTCATGGTCGGCGGCGGGCGGCACACCATGGTGTATTACTGGAACTACACGTTCACCCCGAGCACCGAACCGGCGTCCCCGGTCCAGGCGTACCACCAACGGGTCGGCCTGTCCGCCCCGAGCATCACCGTGCAGGTGACCACCGCCGGTGACGACCCGCGGGCCGTCCTGGCGGTCGAACAGACCCTGCTGCCGCAACTGGACGCCGCCCTGCGGCGGGTCGTCCTCCCGGAGAACACCGCCGTCGGGTGCGACCGCACCCCGATCGTGCTCGACCGCCGCTAACCCGAACCTCCCGTACCACCCGCGCCGCGCCCCCCGCGGACCAACCTGAAGCGCACCATGAGCGTCCGACAGTCTCGCGGCTACCGCGCGTTCCTCATCCTCGGGTCGATCGCCTGCCTGGCCGGGACCGGGTACCTGGCGTGGAAGACGTTCGTCCAGACGGGCGGGGCCGCCGCCGATCTGAAGAAGGCCGAGGAGGCGTACGCCAAGGGGGAGGCGAACCTGACCGCCAACCCGAAGGAGGCGATCGTCCAGTTCGACGTGGCGGCGATGAGCGCCGAGAACGCCCTCGGCCGGCTGGAGGCGGACAAGAAAGGCGGCGGGGTGACGGAGGACGAGCTGAAGAAGATGGAGGGCAAGCTGCACCACCTGGTCGCCCGCGCCATCCGCGACCGGCACCACGCTAAAGCGCAGGCCGAGGGCAAGCCGGTGGTCGAGCTGACCGACTCGGTGACCGCGGAGAAGTACCGGCCGTACACGGTCGTCCCCGACCCGGACCTGTCCAAGCTGAGTCAGGCGCTGGACAAGGCGTTCGCCGCCGCCCCGACCAACCCGGAGGTGGTGAAGGACGTCACCCGGCTGGAGCTGGCGAAGCTGATCGGCATGCGGTGGGAGCTGCTCGACAAGCTGCTGCCGGCCAACCTGACCGTCAACCCGAAGGACCACCGGGCGCACTACTTCCTGGCGGTGCGGGAGTTCGAGCAGCACGAGGTGGTCGAGCAGATGTGGCAGCCCACCCCGCCGGCCAAGCGGAGCGGGGAGCGGATGGCGAAGGCGCGGGAACACCTGGACGAGGCCAAGAAGAACGGCTCCCCGTTCTGGCGGACGGTTCACCTGGACGCGGAGATCGTGGCGTGGCAGTTGGAGGAGGCGAAGAAGGGGCGGAACAAATCGACCGCCGAGGCGCGGACCAAGGCGCTGAACGCGCTGCTGTTCGACGCCGACGGGGCGCTGGACAAGGCCGCCCGCGGGGACAAGTTCGCCGGCCTGAGCGTGTACGACGTGCGGGGCATCCTGGGCGTCCACCTGCTCGCCGTCCGCCACGTCATCGCCGGCGACGGGTCGGTCGCGGACAAGACGCCGCGGGTGCGGCAGGTGGTCGAGTCCACCCTCGCCGCCGCCGGCCAGTTGTGCGAGAGCCTGAAGGAGGAGCGAGACCAGAAGACGTACCACCCGGAGATCGGCGAGGCGGTGGCCGAAATACTCACCGCCGCCCAGGCGTTCCTGTCCACCACCCCGGACGCCTGGAAGAAGGCGATGGGCGAGGCCGAGCAACTGTTCGCCAAGCACCCGAACACGCTCTCCAGTACGGCCTCGTTCAAGCTGGCCACCCTGAAGCGGCGGTCGGCCGGGCTGGACTTGCCCAACCGTAAGGAGTTGGAGGCGGACGCCATCAAGCGGATGGAGGAGGGGCTGGAGAAGGCGAAGAAGCACAAGGCCAAGCCGGAGGAACTGGGCAACTTCCACATCGCCCTGGCCGAGGCCAAGCTGCTGGCCGGCCGGCCGGCCAGCGAGGTGGAGCAGCACATCACCGCCGTCCGCGGGGTGACCCACCCGCAGTCGAAGGTATTTGTGAACTTCCTGCAGGGGGTGTTGGCCGAGCGGCAGGGGCGGCTGGACGACGCCCGCAAGCTGCTGGAGGCGGTGACCAACGACCGCGAGGTGAAGGGCACCCAGCTCGGCATCATGGCGGTCAGCCGGCTGGCGAACATCACCCTGGCGGTCGGCGACCCGGGGGCGGCGGCCGGCTATCTGGGCCAGTTCGCCGAGGCACTCCGCGACAAGCAGAACATGGACGCCACCACCCGCGCGTGGCTGGAACTGGCCACCAGCGGGCGGGATGAGGTGATCGCCAAGCAGGTGCGGGCCACCCTGGCCGCCGGCCTCCAGCGGGTGGCGCGGATGGCCGAGGCGGAGAAGGGGCAGCCGATCCCGGCGGAGACGGTGAAGCCGATCGCCGACTCGGCCCACGCCCTCGCCCGCCAGCTCCGCGGGCCGTCCGCCGCCGACAAGGCGGCGCGGCTGGCGCTGGCCGGGTTCCACACCGCGGTGAAGGACTACGACACCGCCGACAAGATGATCGGCCTGCTGGCCACCGACTACCCGGACAGCGTGGACGTGCTCTCGGCGTCGGTCATCCGGCTGGTCGCCCCGACGGCCGGCAAGAAGGAGCCGGAGCCGGCGGCGGTGGGCAAGGCGGACGACCGCATCCAGCAGTTCCTGAAGCTGAACCCGGCCAGCCGGGAGGGCAAGCTGATGTGGGCGACGTGGCTGCTGCGGACGAAGCGGCAGAAGGACGCGGCCGCCTTCCTCCGCGACCCGAAGAACTTCCCCACCCAGGACCCGGTGGTCACCCGCATGCTGGCCGGCGCGCTGCTGGGCATCGGCGAGAAGAAGGAGGCGGCGAAGCTGCTCGGCGAGCTGCCGGCCGACCCGGCGGTGGACATCGCCCTCATCCAGGCGGCCACCACCAAGGAGGAGATGGCCAAGGGCATCCAGTCGGCGCTCGCCAAGTACGAGAACAACGGGCTGATCCGCTTCTACGACGCCAACCTGAAGCTGAGCGAGCGGAAGTTCGAGGAGGCGGTGCGGGAGTTTAAGGCGGCGGCCGAGTTCGCCCAGGTGAAGGCGGTGGCCACCATCGGCCTGCACCGCGCGCTGGTGGTGTACGCCGCCGAAGACCCGGCCAAAGCCGCCCCGCTCATCCACACCTACATCGCCGAGACCCCGGACGACGCCGGCCTGTACCTGGCGGCCGCGCTGGCCGCGTACTACCTGGAGGACGTCGGCCTGCCGGGGGACGCCTGGGGGGTGAAGAAGTCCATGTACGCGGCGGTGAACAGGTGGGAGCAGGTGATGGCCAAGGCGGGCGAGCCGGGGCCGGCCGTCGGGCTGATCAAGGCCCAGTTCCAACTGCTCGCCGGCCACCCGGACCTGGCCCGCAAGGAGGCCATCCGGGTGAACGGCCAGCACCCGAACGACGTGGCCACCATGATGTTCCTGGCCGACTCGTACCTGGTCGGGCCGAACCCGGACCTGGCCGAGGCGAAGAAGTACATCGACCGGGCGAACACCGAGGCGAAGGCGGACAACCCGGCCCCGGTGCTGCTCGAAGGTACGTGGCTGGAGATGAGCAAGGACCTGGACGGGGCGGCCAAGCTGTACGAGCGGATGATGACCCAGTTCGCGGGCAACTCCACTCCGTACGCCCGCCGGGTGGGGGTGGCCGTCGCCCAGAACAAGCCCGGCGACGCCCTGCTGTGGGCGAGCAAGTGGGCGGAGAAGGAGCCGGACAACGCCGTCGCCGCGCTGGCGGTGATCACCCAGCTGGGGGTGGCCGATAAGGGCACCGACGCGGCGGCGAAGAAGGCGGACGAGTTCGTGCAGAAGCAGGTGGCCGCCGGCGAGGAGCGGCTGAAGCAGGTGCAGCCGCCGCCGGCGGCCGACGCCGTGAAGAAGGAACTCGACGCCCTCCGCGCCACCGCCCAGATCCAGGCCGCCGCCGCCCTGTCGCGGGCGCAGCGGTTCCCGGAGGCGAAGACGCGGGTGGGCGAGGCGCTCAAGACTCTGCCGGACTCGGCGGACGGGCTGCTGATCGCCGGGGAGCTGGCCATCGCCGAGCAGAACTGGGACGAGGCCGAGCGGGTGTACCGCAAGATGCTGGCCCTGGACAAGAAGAACTTCGTGGCGGCCAACAACCTGGCGTGGCTGCTGTCGGAGAAGAAGAACGCCCCGGCCGAGGCGCTGCAACTGGTGACCGACCTCCGTGCCAGCCGCGGGGACAAGCCGGTGGACGCCCGCCGGCTGAACGCCGACTTCCTGGACACCATCGGCGGGGTGTACCTGAAGCTGAACGACCAGAACAAGTTCGACGACATGCGGGACACGTTCGAGGGGGCGGTGAAGCGGTACCCGACCGACCCGCGGATGCACGCCTTCCTGGGCGCGGCCTACGCCGCCCGCGGGGAGAACTCGAAGGCCATGGCCAGCCTGGACACGGCCATCAAGCTGGCGTCCGACCCGGCCGTCACCGACGTGCCCGAGGGGCAGAAGCAGGAGGCGAAAAAGCTGGCCGAGGCCACCCGCGCCAAGTTCAAGTGAGATGAGTCCACCCGTCCGTCCCGCCCGCCCGCGGCGCCGCCCCCGGCCCCGCGGGCGGGGTCGTTTCCATCCCACTCGCGCCGCCGCCGAACTTCGTGCCGGCGGTCGAATCGCGCTCGCGCCGCCCTCACTGTTCGCGCCCGCCCGCTCCCCTTTCAGCGCCCGTTTCCCGGTCCGCAGCCAATCCGTTCCGGTTTGTTGACGCGCCCGCCGGCGTGACCTACAGACGGGTCGAGAGCTTTCGGCCACACGCCACGCGGTTTTCCCGCCCCGCTTGGCATCCGGGTTGCGATACACCCTCGTGTCGAGAGTCCTCGACCGTGAGAGCCACGGACGTGGCGGCCCGTTCCCGCGGAACGGCGCTGCCCGGTCGTCCCCACCTCACGAACGCCCGGCCGGCCGGCCGGGCGGACCACGCCGCCCCAGCCCGAACTACCCTCAACACTCCGTCCTCTGGCCGGAAGCGTCCGGGCCGTCGCGCGTGTCCACTACCCCCATCGACCTGAGGAGAGGAGACGCAGATGAACCAGTTCAGGAACCTGCTCGCCAAGCTGTGGACGGCCGAAGACGGGGCGGTCATCGCCACCGAGTACCTGATGCTCGGCAGCATCGTCGCCGCCGGCAGCGCCACCGGGCTGGCGTCCATGCGGGACGCGATGGTGAGTGAGTACCAGGAGTTCGGGCAGAGCGTGCGGGACGTCCGCCGGGCGTACACCCCGCCGCTGAAGAAGGGCAAGCCGCAGCCGATGCTCAGCACCGACATGCCGCTGGTGGCCGACGGGTTCGACACCGACCGCCCGGCTCCGGTCTACCAGCGGATGTACACCGGGGTGGCGCCGTAACCTCGTCAGTCGATCGCAATCTCACGCGGGCCGCCCCGAACCGGGTGGCCCGGTTCATTTCGGCACCTTCCGCACGGCGATGAACAGTTGGGCGGGGGCGGGGCGGTCGGTACTGCCGCTCTCGTTCAGCACCACCTGCCAGTCGGGGTCGGCGGCCAGCCTCGGCACCAGTGTGCGCTCCTTGAGGACGTTCGGCTCCACCGCCACCAGGTTCACCCCGTACCGATCGAGTACCTCCCGGTAGCCGTCCACCCCGTTCAGGATGATCTGGCTGTCCCGGTAGTAGGCCACCGGGAACAGGTGGGCGTGGGTGCAGAAGAACGGCGGGCACCCCGGCGGGTCGGCCCATGTCAGGAATTCACCCACCCCCTCCGACCCGAACACCAGGCCGACCGACCGGCCGGCATACTGCTTGCGGAGGTACTCGGCCAGCGGCTTCATGCGGTCAGTCGTCGGGGCGGTCGGGTCGCGGAGGACGGCGACCAACTCGTAGGCGGTGCCGGGGTGGACCACTTTCGGGTCGGTCGGCGGGCCGTCCTTCACCCACCGCGCCGCCGACGACCACAGCAGCAGCGGCACCACGAGTAGCGCCGTCACCACCGTCAGGCGGAAGTTCGGCGGGATGGCCGGGGCCGTCCACCCCAGGCGGACGCCGATAGCCGCTAACTGCGCCATCAGCCCCCACACACCGACGGTAACGAACCACACGTTCATCCGCTGTTGCAGGTGTGGGGGCACGGCGAACGCCAGCACCACCAGCAGCCGGGCGAACGACACGGTGCGGAAGCCGACGGCGGCGGCGATCAGGTTTGCTCCGAGCAGCGACCAATACACGATCGTCCCCGGCGCCCGCTCGGTCGCTTTGAGCGGCTTCCACTCCATCAGGTACTGCAGGTTCGGGTTCGAGCCGAACGTGAGTACCGCCAGGTACAGCTTCGGGCCATAGGGGTTGAGCAGGGCGACCGCCACCGCGGCCAGGGCGGTGCCGGTCACCAACCGCCGCACGCCCACATCGGCAATCGCGCTGCGCACAGACTTGCCGACCCGTGCCGCGTCCACCGCCCGGCCGACCGCCATCACCCCGAGCAGGACGAACCCGACGGCGAACGACCCGTGCAGGTTCGCCCACACGGTCATCAGAAGCGGCAAGGTCCACGTCACCCGCCGCGGCAGTTCCGGCCGCGACACCGCCGCCAGCACCGCCGCGAGCATCATCAGCCCGAGCATCTGCGGGCGGTGGACGCCGAACGTGAGGAACATGACCGGCACGAGCAGCAGGACGGTGAACACCGCCGGCGTGTTGCACCCGCCCGCCCGCTTCACCGCCAGGGCCATCAGCCCGAGGAACGCGGCCACCGCCGCCGCGTGCAGCACCCGCAGCGCCTCCGCCCCGCCCAGCCACTGCACCGACTCGTCGCCGCGGTGCAGGGCGACGCCGGCCTTGAACGTGAGGGCGTACACCACCTGCGACAGCCACTGGGCGTTCACCAGCTTCGTCGTCTTGTCGGTGTACGGGCTGAACGGCTCGACCTCGGGCAGGGCGTGCGTCTCGACGATCCGCTGGCCGTACTTCAGGTGGACCCACACGTCGGTGTGGTTGAGCGGCAGGTAGGTGTAGAAGGAGAACGCGGCGGCCAGCAGCGCGGCGGCGAACACCCCGCCGGGGGCGAAGTAGAACGGTGCCAGCTTCGAGTTCGGGTCGGCCAGGTCGATCCCCGCCCCGAGCGGGCGGGTGTACATGTCGTGATCGTCCGCCTCGTCGTCCGGCGGCGGGGAAGGTTCGGTCGGGCGGTCGGCGGACATGCGGATTGTTCCGTGGCACCGGCGGCCCGCCGGTGATTGGCCTACACCGGCGGGCCGCCGGTGCCACGTAGAAAGTAGTACACCGGCGGGCCGCCGGTGCCACAGAAGATCACTTGCCCCGCGACCGCGGGCGGCACAGGTCCAGGACGTGCCGCAGCACGTCCTTCACCGAGATCACCCCGACCGGCCGGCCGGCGTCCACCACCGGCAGGTGGCGGTACCGGCCGACGTCCATCAGCCGCAGGGCGAACGCCAGCGAGTCGGTCGGCCGCACGGTTTCCGGGGTACGGGTCATGAACTGGTGGACGGGCAGGTGGGCGAGGGCGTCCGACCCGGCGATCTTGGTGAGGAAGTCCCGCTCCGTCAGAATGCCGTCCAGCCGCCCGTCCGCGTCGGTCACCAGCACCGCCCCGACCCCGTGGCGGATCATGTCCACCATCGCCCGGCCGAGGTCGGCGGTGGCCGGTACGCACACCGGCGGGCGGGGTCGCAGCACCGACACCGGGTCGGTCATCAGGCTGCCCTCGACGGCGTCGGCCGGGATCGGCCGGTCCAGGGCGGACAGGTCGAACTGGCACCGGCCGCACTCGTCGGCGCCCATCAGGTTCGTTTCGCCGCAGGACGGGCAGATCATCCGTGAGCTTCGCGGGTGGGGATGAGGGCAGGAATCGTTTTATCGGACTTTGCGGCGGGCGGCTCACCCGGTCAGTTCACCACGTTCCGCAGCGGCTCGCCGAGCAGCGCCCGGCGGCAGGTGTGAGCGCCTTTCGTCCGCATGTCGAGCAGCCCCTCCTCCGAGTAGAACGCGGCGTGCGGAGTGAGGATCAGCCGGTCGTGGCACGGGTGGGCCGGGTCCCGCCACGCGGCCAGTAGCGGGTGGTCGGCCGGCGGCGGCTCCTCCGGCAGCACGTCGATGCCGGCGCCGCTCAGTTGCCCGGACGCGATAGCGTCGGGGATGGCCGCCAGATCGACGCACCCGCCGCGGGCGGTGTTCACCAGGATCGCCCCGCGGGGCATGAGGCCGATGGCACGGTCATCGATGATGTTCCGCGTTTCGTCCGTCAGCGGGGTGTGCAGGCTGAGGACGTGCGACTGCCGCAGCAACTCGTCGAGCCGCTCCACCCGGCGGATGCCGAGCGCCTTGTCGAACCCGTCCGGCTTGTACGGGTCGAAGAACGCCACGTCCAGCCCGAACGCCTTCGCCCGCACCGCCGTGGCCGTGCCGATCCGCCCCAGGCCGACGACGCCGAACGTCCGCCCGCGGAGCCGCCGCACCTCCGCCGCCTGCGTCCACTCCCACGGCCCGACGCCCCGCCGCAGCCGCGAGTTGAAGAACCCGATCCGCCGGGCGAGCGCCAGCGTCAGCCCGATGGCCGAGTCGGCCACCTCCTCCGTGCCGTAGTCCGGCACGTTGCACACCGGGATGCCGCGGGTGCGGGCGAACCTGTGATCGATGTTGTCGAACCCCACCCCGCACCGCACGATCAGTTTGCAGTTGGTCAGCCGGGCGATGGTCCGCTCGCCGAACCGCAGGCGGTACACCATCACCGCGTCGGCGGATTCAATCCGCCCGTCCAGGTCGGACTCGGTGACGGCGTTCAGCGCGGTCACGTCGGCGATGTCGCCGAGGACGCCGAGTTCGGCGGACACGTCGTCGGCGGTGAAGTCGGTGACGACGCAGCGGAAGCGGGGCATGTCAGGCTCCGGTTTCGGACTATGGTATGGGTGGGCCGCGAGAACCGGAGGGGCGGGGATGCCGACCGACGCCGAGGTGTTGCAGCAGTTGGCCGAAGCGGCGTTCGACGCCGGCCGGCCGGACGTGGCCGGGGACCTGCTGCGGCAGGCGTCCCGCTGCCGCCCGGCCAAGTCGCACGAGAACGCCGGGCATCTGCACGCCGAGGCCGTCCAGATGCTGGCCGACAACCGGCTGACCGACGCCGAGGCGCCGCTGCTGCGGGCCATCCAACTGCACCCGACGGCGGCCGAGTGGCACGAACACCTGGGGGTGCTGTACGCCCGGCAGCGGCGGTTCACCGAAGCGGTGTGCACGTTCCGGGTGGCGCTGAAGATGGACCCGGCCCCGGCCCGCCGCTGGCACCACCTGGCGCTCGCCCTGCTCGATTTGAAGCAGCACGCCGCCGCCGAGGGGCCGCTGCGGGAGGCGATCACCCGCGAGCCGGACGCGCCGGATCTTCGCGTCGCCCTGGTGAGCGTGCTGCTCGAACTCAAGCGACCCGACGACGCCCACACCGAGGCCCACGCGCTGACAGAGCGTCGGCCGGACTACGCCCACGGCTGGCTGGCGGTCGGGCTGATCCTGGCCAACCGCGGGAAGTTCGAGGAGGCGGTGCCGCACTTCCGCAATGCGGCCGAGTTGGACCCGAAGTCGGCGGAGGCGCACACCAACCTGGCGGCGGCGCTGGGCAAGCTGCGGCGGTGGGACGAGTGCGAGGCGGCCGCCCGTGCCGCCATCGCCGCCAAACCGGACCACGCCCCGGCGTGGAGCAACCTGGGCAACTGCCTCCGCGACCTGGGGCGGTACGACGAGGCCGGCCCGGCCCTGATGAAGGCGGTGCAACTGAACCCGGCGGACGCCGACGCCAGCGGCAACCTGGCGCTGGTGCTGGCCGGCATGGGCCGGCACACCGACGCCCTGGTGTGGTACGACCGCACCGTGCTGCTCGCCGCGACCAACGGCGAGGTGCGGTTCAACCGCGCGCTGACGCACCTGACCCTCGGCGACTTCGCCCGCGGCTGGCCGGGCTACGAGCACCGCTGGCAGACGGACGCCATGCGGGGGAAGGAGCGGACGTTCCCGCAGCCGAAGTGGGAGGGCGGCGACCTGACCGGCAAGGCCATCTTCCTGGCCGCCGAGCAGGGGTTGGGTGACTACATCCAGTTCGTCCGCTTCGCCCGGCAGTTGGCCGACCGCGGGGCGAAGGTGATCGTGCAGCCGCCGCCGGAGTTGGTCGAACTGGCCCGCACCGTGCCGGGCGTCCACACGGTGATCGACACGCCGACCGCCGAGGCCACGTTCCACACCTACTGCAACATCATGAGCGTGGCGGGGCTGCTGAAGGTCGGGCTGGATGACATCCGCGGCGAGCCGTACATGACCGCCCCCGCCGCGGTCGTGGAACGGTGGAAGGAAAAATTGGCCGGCGTGCCAGGGTTCAAGGTGGGCGTGTGCTGGCAGGGCAACCCGAAGCACACCGGCGACCGCTGGCGGTCGGTGAAGCTGGAGCGGTTCGCCCCGCTGGCGGCCATCCCCGGCGTGGCGCTGCTGAGCCTGCAAAAGGGGGCCGGCTACGAGCAACTACAAACGGCGGGGTTCCCGGTCACGGACGTGGGCAAGGAGTTGACGGACTTCGCCGACACCGCCGGGCTGCTGATGAACCTGGACCTGCTCGTCAGCATCGACTCGGCGACGGCGCACCTGGCCGGGGCGCTCGGCACGCGGGTGTGGACGCTCATCTCGTTCAACAACGACTGGCGGTGGCTCCGCGACCGCACGGATACGCCGTGGTACCGCAGCATGACGCTGTTCCGCCAGCCGAAGCTGCACGACTGGGACGCGGTGTTCGCCGCCGTCGAACGGGAACTGCGGGCTCTTGTTAGCCCGACGCGCCAGCGAGGGTGAACCACCTCGACCCTCGCTGGCGCGTCGGGCTAACAACACCGCGCTGCGCGAGGGGTGCGTGGTTCCCCTCGCTGGCGCGTCGGGCTAACAAGTCGCCTTATGCCAGGCCTTTCAGGTTCCCCTCCAACACCCGCACCTGTTGCTCCAACTCGGCCACCTTCTCGCGGGTCTCGGCCACCACCTCCGGCGGGGCGTTCTTCACGTAACTCTCGTTACCGAGCTTCGCCGTCATGCCGCCGAGTTGCTTCTTGATGTCGGCGATCTGCTTCTCCAACCGCTTCGCCTCCGCCGCCGGGTCGATCAGCCCGGCCAGCGGCACATACGCCTCGAACTCGGCCGTCACGATGCTGCCGGCCTGCTTCGGCTTGGCGATGGTCGGCCCGCATTCGAACGCCGACAATCCGCCGAGCGAGGTGATGAACGGCGCGAGCGGCTGAAGCCCCTTCGCCACGGCATCGCTGCACTTCACCGCCAGGGTGAGCGGGGTCTTGTCCAGGCTGTAGCGGTTGCGGAGTTCGCGCACCCCGCGGATCACCTCCTGCATCCGGGCGATGCCGGCTTCGGTGCTGGGGTCAATGAGCGATTCCGGGTAGCTCGGCCACGCGGCGATGCACACGGCCTCCTCGGCCGGCTTCGGCACGGGGAACCCGCGGACCGGGGCCGCCTGCCCGAGCGCCTCCCACAGGCTTTCGGCCACGAACGGCATCACCGGATGCACCAGCCGCAGGATGCCGTCCACCACCCCCACCAGCACCCGCTGGCACGTCGGGTCGGACCGGCGGCTCTTGCTCATCTCGATGTACCAGTCGCAGAACTCGCTCCACGCGAACTCGTACACCAGCCGGGCCACGTCGGCGAACTTGTACGCCTCCAGCGCCGCCGTCACCGCCTTGGCGGTGGTGGCCAGCCGCGACACGATCCAGCGGTCTTCCACCGCAAGTAGCCCGCTCTCGGCGAGAGCGGGTGTAGGGTGGGTCGCTCTCTCCGAGAGCGACTCCGACTCCCGGAGGGAGTCGGCCACCCGATCAGACCCCACGTTCATCAGGATGAACCGGGTGGCGTTCCACAGCTTGTTGGCGAAGTTGCGGCCCGGCTCGAAGCGGTCGCTCGCCGCCTTCGCCGTCGTCAACTCCGCGTCATCCTCCGTCCACGGCCCGCTCGGGCGGAACGGCTTCTTGCAGCTCGAACAGTTCACCTTCCGCGTCTGGCACTTCTGGTGTTCCTTCTTCTGCGGGTTGAGCGTGCCGCAGTGCGGGCACACGTTGCTGATCGGCATCCGGCTGTCTTGCGTCTCGGTGGCGAGGGTGGTCACCCCGTACCGCATGGCGTCGGTGCCGTAGATGTCGATGATGTCGAGCGGATCGGCGCCGTTCCCCTTCGTCTTGCTCATCCCTTCGCCGAACCCGTCCATGATTTTCGGGTGGATGTACACGTGGTGGAACGGGATGTCGCCCACGTTGTACAGCCCGGTCAGCACCATGCGAGCCACCCACAGGGTGATGATGTCCCGACTCGTACAGAGGGTGGACGTGGGGTAGTACCGCTTCAGCTCCGGCGTCGGCTCCGGCCAGCCGAGCGTGCTGTGCGGCCACAACGCGGACGAGAACCAGGTGTCGAGCACGTCGGGGTCGCGGGCAAAGAAACCGTATTTTTCGAGAGCGGCGATCACCTCGGTGTCGGCTTCTGCTTTCACGCAAATCATGCGCGCTTGGTCGCTCGGTGTGTCATCGCTGTTCTGGTACGAAATTCTGCCTTCGTCTCGCCACTTTGTAATCAACTCCGGGAGTTTGTAATCGATCCATTCGTTTTCAGCCGCATCATCGCGGTCGGCGATTCGCTGCTTGGTCCACACCGGGATGCGGTGGCCCCACCAGAGTTGACGGCTGATGCACCAGTCGCGTTTCTCGCCCAGCCAGTCGAGGTAGGTCTTGGCGTACCGCTCGGGGAAGAATTTCACCTTCCCGGAAGTCACGGCGTCCATCGCGAGTTGGGCCAATCCCGGCTCGCCCAGAAATGTCCCCCATCTTCACGAACCACTGGTCGCTCAGGAACGGCTCGATCGGCGTCTTGCTGCGGTCGGAGTAGGGCAGGGGGATGTCGCGGTCCTGCTTGTCCACGAACAGGCCGAGTTCCTCCATCTTCTTCACTGTGGCTTCGCGGGCTTTGTCGCGGGGCATTCCGCTGTACTCGCCGAACCCGGCGGCGATGGTGCCGTCCGGGTTCATCATGTTGACGATGCCGATCTCCGGGTGCCGCTGCCAGCAGGCGTAGTCGTTCGGGTCGTGGGCGGGCGTCACCTTCACGCACCCGGTGCCGAGTTCCGGGTCGGCGAGCAACCCGTCGGCGATGATGGGGATTTCGCGGCCGGTGTGCGGCTGCAACACCAACTGCCCGATGAGGTGCTTGTACCGCTCGTCGTCCGGATGCACGCACAGGGCCGTGTCGCCGAGCATCGTCTCCGGGCGGGTGGTGCTGAACTGGATGTGCAGGTCGTGTTCGCCCAGCACCTGGTACTGGAACGTCCAGAACCCGCCCTTGGTGGTCTCGGTGTACGTCTCGTCGTCGGCCACGCTGGTTTGCAGTTGCGTGTCCCAGTTCACCAGCCGCTTGCCGCGGTAGATGTACCCGTCGCGGAACATGCGGAAGAAGGTCTCCCGCACGGCGCGGGCGCACTGCTCGTCCAGGGTGAACCGCGTGCGTGCCCAGTCGCAACTCGCCCCCATCTGCTTCAGTTGGCCGAGGATGCGGGCCTCGTACTTGTCCTTCCACTCCCAGATTTTCGACACCAACGCCTCGCGGCCGAGGTCGTGCCGCGTCTTCTTCTCCGTCTGCATCACCAGCCGCTCCACCACCGCCTGCGTGGCGATGCCGGCGTGGTCGGTGCCGGGCATCCACAGGGTGTTGCGGCCCTGCATCCGCCGCCAGCGAATCAACACGTCCTGGAGCGTGTTGTTCAGCGCGTGCCCCATGTGCAGCGCGCCGGTCACGTTCGGCGGGGGGATGACGATCGTGTACGGCTCGCCGGGGTTCGCCGGGTCGGCGTGGAAGTACCCCTTCTGCTCCCAGAAGGTGAGCCACTTCTGCTGGGCGTCTTTGGGTTCGTAGGCTTTGGGCAGTTCGGTCGGCATCGGTTCGGTCCTGAAGATGATTTGCCACAGAGGGCACAGAGGGCACAGAGAAAAAGAAGATCAGGACGGTGACGAACTCCTTCTTCTGTCTTTCTCCGTGCCCTCTGTGCCCTCTGTGGCAAGCCTCGTGATTATTCCGCGTCTTTGAACAGCTTGTACTCGAAGCTGTCGGCCAGGGCGAGCCAGCTCGCCTCGATGATGTTCTCGCTCACCCCCACCGTGCCCCACACGTCCCCGCCCTCGCGGCTCTCGATCACCACCCGCACCCGCCCGGCGGTGCCGTCCCGCCCGTTCACCACCCGCACCTTGTAGTCCGCCAGTTGCATCTCCTCCAGCCGCGGGTAGTAAGGCAGCAGGGCTTTCCGTAACGCCCCGTCCAGCGCGTTCACCGGCCCGTCGCCCTCGCTCACCGTGTGTTCCACCTTCCCGCCGACGCTCACCTTCACCGTCGCCTCGGTCATCAGTTGGTCGCCGAGGTGTTCCGTCTTCACCCGGTAGCTGAGGCGGTCGAACCACGGCCGGTACTGGTCGGTCGCCTTCCGCACCAGCAGGTCGAACGACGCCTCCGCCGCCTCGAACTCGTACCCGGCGTACTCCAGGTCCTGCACCTGCTGGAGGATCTTCGCCATCACCGCCTTGTCGGTGGCCAGCGCGTACTTGGCCGTCTTCGTCACGATGGTGCTCTGCCCGCTCAGCTCGCTCACCAGGATCCGCCGCTCGTTCCCGACCACCTCCGGGTTGATGTGCTCGTAGGTGGCCGGGTCTTTCGCCACCGCGTGCGTGTGCATCCCGCCTTTGTGGGCGAACGCGCTCTGCCCGACGAACGGCTGGCCTGGCCGAAAGTTCATGTTGGCGAGTTCGTACACGTACCGGCTGGCCTCGGTCAGCCGTACCAGGCTCTCGGGCTTCAGTACCTCGAACTGGTACTTGAGCGCGAGGTTGGCGATGAC
Source organism: Fimbriiglobus sp. (assembly GCA_022841795.1). Classification (GTDB taxonomy): domain Bacteria; phylum Planctomycetota; class Planctomycetia; order Gemmatales; family Gemmataceae; genus JALHQU01. The sequence continues at coordinate 35,445 of JALHQU010000015.1, read as the reverse complement.
GCTGACGAGGTCCACGTTCCCGCACCGCTCGCCGATGCCGTTCATGGTGCCCTGCACCTGCGTGGCCCCGGCCCGCACCGCCGCCAGCGTGTTCGCCACCGCCAGGTCGCAGTCGTTGTGGCAGTGGATGCCCACGTCGCACCGCAGGTGCTTCCGCACCTCCGTCACCAGTTCGGCGATCCGCTCCGGCATCGTCCCGCCGTTCGTGTCGCACAGGATGACGCACGACGCCCCGGCACTCTCAGCGGCTTTCAACGTCTTCACCGCGTACTCCGGGTTGGCCCGGTAGCCGTCGAAGAAGTGTTCGGCGTCGTACATCACCTCCCGCCCGGCGGCCCGGCAGTGGGCCACGCTGTCGGCGATCATCCGCAGGTTCTCGTCGAGCGTGGTGCCGACCACGTTCGCCACATGGAAATCCCACGTCTTGCCCACGATCGTCACCACCGGCGTCTTCGCGTCCAGCAGGGCGGTCAGGCAGGTGTCCGTGGCCGGGTCGGAGTTTTTCCGCCGGGTCATGCCGAACGCGCACACCTTGGCGTGCTTCAGCGGAATGTCCCGCACCGCCTGGAAGTATTCGGCGTCCTTCGGGTTCGACAGCGGGTACCCGCCCTCGATGTAGTCCACGCCCAGGTCGTCCAGCCGCCGCGTGAGCAGCAGCTTGTCTTGCAGGGAGAAGTTGACGCCCTCGCCCTGGCTGCCGTCGCGGAGGGTGGTGTCGTAGACTGCGATCCGGCTCATGGCTGTCAGCTCTCAGCTTTCAGCCGGACAGGGGTTGCAGTGGGCTGACTGCTGACCGCTGACCGCTGACCGCTCGGACAACAAAAAACCCGGAGCGTTTCGGCTCCGGGGGATGGTGTACGGTGTCGCCGCCCCGGAGTCAGTCCGTGGTAATCACGACGACGGTAATCGGGGCGAATCGGCTGGTCACGGAACGTCTCCGGGGAACGAAGGAGTTTTACCCGCGAACGCGGGGGTGTCAACTGTTTCTGGCGAGCCGGGAGCGTGAGCGACCGGAGAATTTCAAACCTCCGGTCGCTCACGCTCCCGGCTCACCCGGCTGCTCACTTCCCCCGCAGCCGCTCGTCGCTCAAGTCCAGCTTGTACAGAATCTGGTTGTACTCGTACCGCGGGGTGCGGTCCGGGTTGCCGCTGAACGTGTTCGTGTACGTCCCTTCGAAGTGGATCGTCTTCCCGCCGTCGCGGTCGAACATCGGGTGGTGCTTCGGGTTGTAGAAGTCCATGCGGTCGTGGGTGACGATCTTCACCGCTTCCGTCCACGGGCCGACCGGCTCGTCCGCCTCGGCGTACCACACCTCGCCCAGATTCGACGGCTTGCCGCCGATCTGGGTGGCGATCATCACCCACTTCTTCCGGTAGGCGTTCCAGTTCACCGACCCGCGGTGCATGATGACGAACTGGCCGGTCGCCCGCTCCTTCAGCGGGATCGGCCCGTCGCCGGCCTTCAGCAGCCCCTTCCGGATCCACTCGGCCTGTTTCTCCGGGCTGACGTGCGGGGCGTTCGCCCGCCACTGGTACCGCGGCTTGTCGTCCGCGTCGCGGTCGATGTCCGGCTTGGCGAGCGTGCTGCCCGACTTCACGCAGGTGTACGCCTCGTACTTCGTCGGGTCGAGCAGGGCCGTTTCGGTGGCCGGGATGCGGACGTGCGGAAAGGGGTTGCCGAAGTACAGGTGGTCGTCGTGTTTGACGGCGTGGCCGATCGGCAGGGCCGGGCCGTCGTGCGGCAGGTCGAGCTGCTTCACGAACTCCTTCTTGTCGTCGTCGAACACCGCCAGCCCGCGGGCGTGCGGCTTCAACCCCTCCACCTTGACGAACTCGGCCCACAGCCGGTCGCGGCCGCCCTCGCCCGGCAGCACGAACAGCGCTTCCACCCACGTCGGCCCCTTGCCCGGCACCGGGGCGACGCCCTTCACGAACCCCTTGCCGTCGTCGAGGTAGGTGAACGACACCCCGCGGTTCGGGTCCGCATCCAGCGGGCTGGTGGCGGCGGTGGTGTGGAAGTTCCCGAGCGGGTACGCCGCCCGACTGGTGTCGCCCCAAATCCAGAACAGCTTCTTCCGGTACTCGGCCACCGCCACGCTGTCGCACCCGACGATCCGTCCGCCCTTCGGCGTCGGGTCGAACGGCGGCTTCACCCCCGCCTTCTCGCACTCGGCGTAGATGCCGTCGCCGGTCAGCCGGTACAGCCGTTCGGCAATGTTCACCCGCTTCACCTTCACCGTCGCCGCCCCGCCCGGCTTGGTGGTCAGCCGTACCCCGCGGATGCCGAACCCGTCCTTCGGGTACTCGTACCCGTGGGTGGAGACGGTGAAATGCACCTCCGTGTTCATCAGCCCCGGCTCGTCGAACGCGATCACCCCCGCGCTGTCGGTGACGTGCCGCAGGTGGTTGGTGGTGGTCAGTTCGACCAGCGGGACGCCGCGGCCGGTCTGCTCGTCCACCACCGTGATGACGAACGGCGGCGGCGGGGCGGCCAGCGCGAGCGTGAGCAGGAGCGGGGTCATGGCCGGCATCTCGCCTCCGCCTGTTTGCGGGTCATCAGCACGGCCTTCTCCGCCTCCCGCTTACGGAACCAGCCGGTGACGATGAGGACGCTGTCCACGCACCGCTCCAGGGCGGTCTGCGGGGTGAACCGCGGGGTAAACACCGTTTCCAGGGCGGCTCGCGCCGCTTCCGTCGAAGCTGTACATTCCGGTTCGCGGACCACACCTTGCACCACCCCGCCGTGGATCAGATACCACCGCGTCAGGTTGTCCGACCCGACCAGCGGGTACACGAACGAGTTGTTCGCCCGGGCGGTCCGTAGGAACGTCAGCTTGTCGCGGAGCCACGTCAGCGCCGTCAGCCGGTCGCGGAGCGCCGCCGCCTGTTCGTACCGCTGCTCCACCGCCGCCGCCGTCATCTGTTCGGTCAGCCGGTCGATGACCGAAAGGTCGCGGCCGTCCAGGAACGCCTTCGCCGCCTGCACCCGCTCCGCGTATTCCCCACTGGTGCAGAACCCGCCGCACGGCCCCAGGCAGGTGCCCAGCTCGTACCGCAGGCACTTGGCCGAGCGGTCGGTGTCGAACAACTCGGCCTGATCCGAGAACAGCATCGGGATGGAGTTCGGGCAGTCGCGGAGGTGGAACTCCAGATTCAGCCGACGGATGGCGTCGCGGCTCCGCTCGCGGCCGACGAACGGCCCGTACACGGCCAGCTCCTTGCCGCTCCGCTCCCGGCTGACGTAGGCGTAGGCGGCCGGCCCGCGGCCGAGGCACAGGTACACGTACCGCTGCCGCCCCGGCTGGCCGAGCACGTTGAACCGCGGGCGGAACCGGCGGATGAGTTCGAGTTCCCGCAGCAGGGCGGCGAACTCGTCCGGCACGTGCTCCCACACCAGGGTGGCGGTGTGGCGGATGATCTTGCCGGCCTTCGGGTCGCTGCTGTCGCGGAAGTAGCTGAGTAGCCGCGCCCGCAGGTTCTTCGCCTTGCCGACGTACACCACGTGCCCCTTCGGGCCGAGCATGCCGTACACGCCGGGGGTGCGGGGGGCCTGCACCCGCACCGCGTCCCGCAGCTTGGCGGCCCCGCGGGTGCGGACGGCGCACCCGCTCGGCACGTCGGTGGCGGCGCGGAACAGGCTCGGCCCGAACCCGGCGAACAGGTCGGTGTCGGTCAGGCCGGGGAGGGTCGGCTGGTCCGTGCCGCGGCGGGGCATGGGAACGTCCGTCTACCTGGGGAGAGGTATTGTAGACGGGCTACGGCGGGGCGGCGCTTTCCCCGGTCCGACGGCCGACCTTCCCTGGTATCATGGCTTTACCTGGGAGGTAGACATGCCGCTCCGCGATCACAGCCGACTGGGCGCGTTCAACAAGTGGGAAACGTTCCACAGCACCTGGGCGGTGGCGATCCAGAACCGCTTGAACGACGCGATCCTGTCCCGCCGCCACATGGCGCACAACTCCGTTCACCTCGGCGTGCGGGCTGAGATCGACGTGGCCGCGTACGAGCGGGAGCGGTCGCCGTCATTGTTCGACTCGGCAAACGGCCACGAGAACGGGAGCGGCGGGGTGGCGACGCTGGCCGAACCGAAGGTGTACCTTGCCCCCGCCCCCGAGCTGAGCGACGAGGTGTCGTTCGCGGAAACCGAGTCGTTCGAGGTCCGCGTGTCGGACGGGATGGACGGCTGGCGGCTGGTGGCAGCCGTCGAACTGGTGAGCGAGGCGAACAAGGACCGGCCCGACCACCGCCGAGCGTTCGCTGTCAAGTGCGCGGCCTACCTGCAAACCGGGGTGAGCGTGGTGGTCGTCGATCTGGTGTCGAGCCGCACCGCCAACCTGCACGGCGAACTGTGCGACCTGCTCGACCTGCCGCCGTCGCTGCGGTGGGCGTCGCCGTCCGGCCTGTCCGCAATCTGCTACCGCACCGTTCAGGGGAGTGAGAGGCGAGACGCGGCCATCCCGAACGGCAAGGTGCGGCTGGGCGTGTGGCCGCACGAACTCCGCGTCGGCACCGCCCTGCCCACCGTCCCGCTGTGGCTGGCGGCCGATCTCGCCGTCCCGCTCGAACTCGAACTCACCTACGCCGCGTCGTGCAAATCGCTGCGGATCGAATAACCCGGAACCCGGCCGTTACGCTGTCTTCAACTCGGTAATGACCACCAACCCCGGGATGCCCCGGAAGTCATGCGGGTTGTGGGTGACCAATTCCAGTTGGAACGCGAGGGCAGTGGCGGCGATCCAGGCGTCGGCCACACCGATTGGCTGACCCCGTCGCACCACCCGCACCTCGGCCCACTTCCGGCAAACGTCGTCATCGGAATGAAGGATCAGCAGGTTCGACAGTACGGCGTCGAGTTTGGCCCGCTTCGCCACCCCCCACCCGGCAAGAGCCGCTCCCTCCTGTAACTCCGCGACGGTCTGAAATGAAACTGCGAGGGTGTGCCCGGCGAGGTGGGGTTGGTACGCCACGGCCAGCGTGTGCGATTTCATCTGGTACGACACGATGTTGGTGTCGATCAAGCGGACGGTCACGACTACTCCTTCTCGGCACGGGTACTCTTCACCGTCGCCAGGAACTGCTCGAATTCCGCGTCGCTGGCGAACAAGTCACGCCCGGCGCCGAGCAACCGCTCGGCGGTGGCGGTGTTCGCCACTCCTTGTTCGGCGATGAGGCGACGCAGCTTCGCCGCGGCGTCTTCGGTCTGTTGCTGATAGGGCGGTGCGGGTGCGGCGGCGCTCATTTTCAACCCTCCGGATACCATCTCAGTATACCTCGGCCCCGCCGGTGTCGTCATGCGCAACCTGCTCGTCATACTCGCGCTACTCGCCCTCGTCGGCGTCGCCCCGGCCGCGGAGCCGACGTGGCAGGCCGGGTTCGCGGCCGTCGTCATCACCCCGGACAAGCCGATGTGGATGTCCGGGTACGCCGCCCGCACCGCACCGGCCGACGGGAAGGAGACCGACCTGTTCGCCAAGGCCGCGGTGCTGAAGCCGGCCGACGGCCCGACGCTGGTACTCGTCTCGCTCGACCTGGTCGGCATCGACCGCGAGTTGTCGAAGGCGATCTGTGGCGCGATCCGGAAGAAGCACAAGCTGCCGCGGGAATCGATTGCCCTGTGCTGCTCGCACACCCACTGCGGGCCGGTGGTCGGCTCCACCCTCCGCAGCATGTACTTCCTGGACGAACCGAACGCCAAGCTCGTCGCCGAGTACACGGAACACTTACCGAAGCTGGTGGCGAAAGCGGTGGACGACGCGATGGCTAATCTGGCAGCCGTGACGCTCACCCGCGGCGTGGGCCGGTGCGAGTTCGCCGTCAACCGCCGGGAGAACAAGGAGGCCGAGGTTGCGGAGCGGAGAAAGCAGGGGAAGTTGAAGGGGCCGACGGATCACGACGTGCCGGTGCTGGCAGCACGGGGGGCGGACGGCAAGCTGCGGGGCGTTGTGTTCGGGTACGCCTGCCACGCCACCACGCTCAGCTATCAGAAGTGGAACGGCGACTACCCCGGCTACGCGATGGCCGGAATCGAGAAGGCGAACCCCGGAGCGACCGCCGTGTTCGTCGCCGGCTGCGGGGCGGACCAGAACCCGATCCCGCGGCGGTCGGTGGAACTGGCCCAGGGATACGGGAAGCAACTGGCCGACGCAGTGCAGGCGGTGCTTGAGAAGCCGATGACGATGGTGAAGGCGACCGCCGCGGCGACGTTCAAGGAGATCGACCTGCCGCTGCACGCCGTCCCCAGCCGCGAGCAACTGTTGAAGGAATCGACCGACGCGAACAAGTACGTCGCCGCCCGCAGTAAGATGCTGCTGAAAAAGCTGGAGGATGAGAAATCGCTGCCGGCGTCGGTGCCGTACCCGGTGCAGACGTGGCGGCTCGGCTCGCTGTCGTGGGTGCTGCTCGGCGGGGAGGTGGTGGTCGATTATTCCCTGAAATTGAAGGCCGCGGCCGTGTGGGTGAGCGGGTACGCCAACGACGTGATGGCGTACATCCCGTCGGCGCGGGTGCTGAAGGAGGGCGGGTACGAGGGCGGCGGGGCGATGGTGTACTACGGGCTGCCGTCGGTGTGGGGCGGGACGGTGGAGGAACTGATCGTGGACGAGGTGAAGCGCCAAACGAGGTGAACCCCGACCGCCAGGTCGGTGGGTGCAAGCCAGCGTCCCCGCACCCACGAGCCTTGCGGCTCGGGTTCGCCAAGAACGGTCTACAATTCCTCTAGCCGATCACGCCCTCTCCCGGAGCCGTTCCGATGGCCGCGTTCGACCCCGCCAAGCTGGCCGCCGACACCGAAGCGTACTGCCAGGAACTCCGCCCGCACGAGGAGCTGTGCTACGTCGAACACAAGTTCAACGAGCAGGTGCCGGGGCTGGCGAAGAAGTACGACCTGCTCGGCATCAACGTCGATCCGAAGTACGGCGGGCGGGGGGCGGACGCGGTCAGCTACTTCCGCGCGCTCGCCCGCATCGGCCGCGAGGGCACCGGCGTCCGCACCTTCTACTCGGGGCACCTGAGCATCGGCGCGTACCCGATCCAGACGTGGGGGAGCGAAGCGCTCAAGCAGAAGTACCTGCCGGCCGGGTGCCGCGGGGAGAAGATCTTCGCCTTCGGGCTGACCGAGCCCGACGCCGGCAGCAACCCGCGGGAGATGACCAGCACCTACGAGAAGACGGCCGACGGGTACCGGCTGAACGGGGTGAAGTATCTGATCTCGAACGGCGGCATCGCGCACGCGGTGGTGGTGTTCGCGTACCCGGCGAACGTGCCGGACGGCCCGGCCCGCCGCATCTCCGCGTTCGTGGTGGACACCAACAGCCCCGGCTTCGCCCCGGAGAACTTGACCGCCAAGATGGGCATGTACAGCAGCAACACCGCCATGTTCGAGATGACCAACGTGGCGGTGCCGAAGGAGAACCTGCTCGGCGAGGAGGGCGACGGATTCCGAATCGCGATGGGCACGCTCGTCAGTGGGCGGCTGAGCGTGGCGGCGGGGTGCTTGGGGGTGATCGAAGACTGCCTGGCCGAGGTGCTGGAGTACGGCAAGGCGCGCAGCCAGCACGGCAAGCCGATCGCCAAGCACCAACTCGTTCAGGAACACATCACGATGATCGAGATGGCCCGCGTCAGCTCAGACGCTCTGTTGCAGAAGGCGTGCGAGGCGATGCAGGCGATGAAGACCAACCCCGGTGACAAGGCACTGGCGGCGGAGACCGACCTGGTGGTGGCGAAAACGAAGCTGTTCATCACCAACGCCGCATGGGACGCGGCCGACCGGGCGGTGCAGGTGTTCGGCGGCCGCGGGTGGAGTACCCTGTACCGCCCCGGCCGGCACCTGATGGACGTGCGCGTCTGCCGCATCTACGAAGGCACGGACGAGATCCTCAAGCTGAAAATCGCCGCCAGCCTGCTCGGCAAGGAGTACGAGGCGTTTAAGTAAGGCAGGATTTCACCGCCGAGGGCACATGAGGGCACGAGAGGAAAACCGAAGAGGATTCACCGCAGAGATCGCGGAGGACGCAGAGAAAAGGCAACGGAGGGATTGGAAGGAATGGGATTCTGCTTCTCACGCTGCTCTCTTCTCCGCGTTCTCTGCGGCGAAACCCGGCTTTCTCTCGTGCCCTCATGTGCCCTCGGCGGTGAAAACTCTGTTGTCTTCTCCGCGTCCTCTGCGCCCTCCGCGGTGAATCTCTTCCCATGACCCTCTCCGTCCGCGTCGCCGACTTCCGCCCGAGCGTCCACGGGTTTCCGTTCCCGAACTGCTACCCGAAGGACCGCAAGTTCTTCCTGTGCGACACCCCGTTCGGGGCGGTGGGCGTGGCCGACGCCAGCCGCGGGCTGTGTGGGGGCATGATCTTCACCGTCATGGACCTGTTCCACCACCGCATCACCCCGGTGCCCGCCACACCCACCGACCCGGTGTTCCGCTACTTCTGTCGCCGCCTATTCGCCAGCTGGGGCGTGCCGTTCGCCTGGGTGAAGTACTGGGACTGGCAACTACGGCCGATGGTGTCGAAAACGGTCGCCGGGGTGCGGGTGCGAGACGGGGTGAGCCGGCTGACGTGCGAGGCCGAGTGGCCGAAGATGAAGGCGGCGCTCGACCGCGGCGAGCTGGCCGCCCTCGGGCTGGTGAAGATGACCGGCGTCAGCCCGGCCAAACTGGGGATGAACCACCAGGTGCTCGGGTACGGGTACGACCTGGACGAGCAGACCGGCGACGTGGCCGTTCACATCTACGACCCGAACTACCCCGGCCACGACGCCGTCACGCTGACGTGGAACCTGACCGACCCCGAATCCGGGAAGTCGGTGGCGCACGCCTGCGAGGGGCCGTCCGTCCGCGGGCTGTTCTACACCGAGTACCGGCCGTCCCCGATCCCGCCGGTTCTCTGATTCCGCACCTCCGCAACGGCGTGTAACATCACCTCCAATTACCGTTGCACGAAAAACCGAAGTCGTGCAATAATGCACCGGCCATGGCGAACGACCCCGGGGACGAATCGTCCCCCACCCGCGAGCTGATCCTCGACGCCGCCGAGCAGTTGATCGGCGTACTCGGGTACTCCAAAACCACGGTCGATGACGTGGCCCGCACCGCCGGGGTGGGCAAGCGGACGGTGTACGTCTACTTCCCCACGAAAGAGGAAGTGATCCTCTGCACCATCGACCGCATCGTCGAGCGGCTGCTCGCCCGCCTGCGGGCGCACACTGTCGCCGACACCCCGCGGGCCGCCGCGGTGCGGGCGATGCTGCTCGAACGGGTGCTGTTCCGGTTCGACAGCGTCCGCGACTACCGGCACGGGCTGGACGAGTTGTTCGCCTCCCTGCGGCCGGCGTACCTGGCCCGGCGGAAGACGTACTTCGACGCCGAGGCGGCGGTGTTCGCCGGCGTGCTGGCGGCTGGCGTGGAAACCGGCGAGTTCACCTGCCCGGACCCACCGTCGGCCGCGGAGACGCTGTTGCTCGCCACCAACTCGCTGCTGCCGTATGCCCTGAGCGCCCGCGAACTGGGTCGGCGAAAAGACGTGGAAGCGAAGGCCGGCCGCATCGCCGACCTGCTCCTGTACGGCCTGTGCCGGGAGGTCCGGCCGGGCTGATCCGTTCCCTCACCCGAGGTGCCATCGATGTCACGCTGCCTGCTGACGCCGTTCGTACTGGTCGCGGTACTCACCCCCGCACTCGCCCAACAGCCCGCCGCATCGCCGAAGCCGCTCGACACCGCCGAACGGTCCGCCGTCATCGACGGCGTGTTGGAGAAGATCACCCGGAACTACGTGTTCCCGGACGTGGCCAAGAAGATGGAGGAGGCGATCCGCGGGCGGGTGGCGAACAAGGAGTACGACGCCCTCACCAGCGGCCAGGAGTTCGCCACCAAGCTGACCGAACACCTGCGGGAGGTGTGCAAGGACAAGCACCTGTCGGTGCGGTTCACCCCGGACCTGATCCCGCAGAACCAGGCCAGCGCGCCGTCCGCGGAGGAGCGGCGGAAGAACCAGGAGCGGATGGCGATGCGGAACTTCGGGTTCAAGAAGGTGGAGCGGCTGGACAGCGGGGTCGGGCTGCTGGAACTGGAGGGGTTCATGCGGGCGGAGGACGCGGCGGAGACGGCGGCGGCGGCGATGGCGTTCCTGGCGAACAGCCCGGCGCTCATCATCGACCTGCGGAAGAACGGCGGCGGCGACCCGGCCGCGGTCATCCAGCTGTGCAGCTACTTCTTCGCCGAGCAGACGCACCTGAACGACATCTACACCCGCGGCACGGACAGCACCCGCCAGTTCTGGAGCCACCCGGCCGTGGCCGGCAAGAAGTACCTGGGCAAGGAGGTGTATGTGCTGACGGCCAAGTACACCTTCTCCGGGGCGGAGGAGTTCGCGTACAACATGCAGTCGCAGAAGCGGGGGACGATCGTCGGCGAGACCACCGGCGGCGGGGCGCACCCGACCCGCGGGTTCCGGGTGACCGACCACTTCTTCGTCGGCGTGCCGTTCGCCCGGTCGATCAACCCGGTGACGAAGACGAACTGGGAGGGCACCGGGGTGAAGCCGGACGTGGCGGTGCCGGCCGACCAGTCGCTGCACACCGCCCACCTGATGATTCTGAAGAAGCTGGCGGACAAGCACAAGGACGACAAGCCGGCCGCGGCGGACCTCAAGCGGATCACCGAGAGCGTGCAGAAGGAACTGGACGAGATGAAGGCGAAGGCCGCGGCCAAGTGACGCGGGGCGAAGGCGATCGGCACACCGCGTGCGCAGTTCTTTCTCGGAAGAACGGCGCACGGCGGGCTTGACGCTTTCAGACGACCCCACGTTCCACATCACCCGGTGGAGCTTGGTCACACCGGCCGTTTGCGTTTTTTGGCCGGCGGGTTCGTTCCCTTCAACAGCTTCTTGAGCGCGGCGTTCGCCTGCGGCGGGCGGTCCAGCGCGGCCAGGAAGTGGGCCATCTCCTCGCCCGACAACACGAGCGGCTCCTCCTCGTCGAATCGCGGCTCCGTCTCGGAACCGGCCGCGAGCGGAACCACCTTGGCCTTGCGGATGCGGAGTTCGACGTCGCTCACCACCTCGATCAGGAGGGTGGCGTTGGCGTACCCGCGGGGCAGGGTGACGCGGCCCTTACCGTCGGTCTCGCGGAGTTCGGTTGCGGTCACGTCAAGCCTCACCGAGAGTTGGAGGGCGGGTGCGCGAAATAGTGCCCCCACTATTATCTACACCGGCTGTGGACGGCGGTAAAGAAGAATTGTCCCGAATCGCGTTTGTGGGATAGTGGGAATTCGGTAAACTGCTCGCACCGGAAAAACGATTCACGAGACATCCCGCAATGGCGTGGCGGATCGAGCGGTTCGACAAGTCCGGGCACACCCGCGGCGGGTTCGATTGCGGGAAGCCGCCGCTTAACGACTTCCTCCACAAGTTCGCGACCCAGTACGAGAAGCGGAACGTGGGCCGGACCTACGTCGCTGTGAGGACGGGGGAGTCGCAGGTTGTCGGCTACTACACACTCGCCACGGGTGAACTGAAGAGAGAAGACTTGCCGGACACGCCCGCCAAGAACCTGCCTCGTCACCCGGTGCCGGTCGTACTCCTCGCTCGTCTCGCCGTGTGTTCTTCGGTTCAAGGCCAGGGGTTGGGTGCCGCCCTGCTGCGGGACGCGCTCCTGCGGGTGGCTCAAGTGGCGGAACAAGTCGGCTTGTTCGCGATCGTGGTGGACGCCATCGACGACGCGGCCGGGGCGTTCTACGAGAAGTACGGGTTCAGCCAACTGCGGGAACAGCCGCTCAAACTGTACCTGTCGATCGCCGACGTGGCGGCCGGGGTGAAGTAACCCGCCGGTGTGGTACCCTATCCCCATGTTCCGCACCACCCGGTGGAGCCTGATCGCGGCGGCCGGCGACCCGCACGCCCCGGACTCGCGGCAGGCGCTGGCCGACCTGTGCGGGCTGTACTGGTACCCGGTGTACGCCTACGTCCGCCGCCGCGGCAGCGACCGGCACAAGGCCGAAGACCTGACCCAGGCGTTCTTCGCCCGCCTGCTCGAGACCAACGACCTGGCCGCCGCCGACCGCACCCGCGGGCGGTTCCGCACGTTCCTGCTCACCGCCTGCCAGCACTTCCTGGCCAACCGCCACGACTACGAGACGGCGCAGAAGCGGGGCGGCGGGGTGGCCCCGCTGGCGATCGACTTCGGCGAGGGAGAGGAGCGGTTCACCCGCGAGCCGGCGGACGCGCACACCGCCGAGGCCGAGTTCGAGCGCCGCTGGGCGGTAGCTCTGCTCGACCAGACGCTGAAGGAACTGCGGGCCGAGTACGCCGAATCCGGCAAGGCGGCGGTGTTCGACGTGCTGAAGGGGACGCTCACCGGCGACGGCCCGGCGTACCGCGACCTCGGGGCGCGGCTGGGGCTGAGCGAGGGGGCGGTGAAGGTGGCCGTCCACCGGCTGAAGCAGCGGTACCGGGACAAGCTGCGGGCGGTGATCGCCGAGACGGTGGACCGGCCGGGCGACGTGGACGACGAAATCCGCGACCTGTTCGCCGCCCTCGGCTGACCAACGACTCTAGACAAAATTTCATCATTTTTTGCTACGCCCCTTGACCCGCCGGCGACTCCGGGTGTACGGTTCAATTGTACAGTTTCTCGCACCTCGGAGGTTGCCATGTCGTCCGCCACCCACCCCGCCCCGACCGCCGCCCTCGGTCGCGACATGGCCGCCGCAATCCGCGAAGGGCTGGCAACCCTCCGGCGGGTCATGGCCGACCCGGACCCGAAGCTGGCGATCAAGGGGGTCGCCGAGCTGACGAAACTGCTCGGCGTGTGTGCCCGGTGTAAGCTGCTGAAGATCCGGCTTGATGAACCTGTCGATCGGGTCGAATCTGCGTGGCCCAACACCGCACAGCTAACCCCCCTCCCGGCGTCGGCTTTGCCGACGCCGACCTCCCCCGCAAGGGGGGAGGTGAGAAGTTAGGCGCCCTCTTCCCCTCCCCCCTTGCGGGGGAGGTCGGCGGAACCGCAGGTGCCGGCGGGTGGGGGGTTCACACCGCCATCTCGGCCGCTCCCGCCGGCGGGCAAGCAACTCACCTCGTTCTTGGACAAACCCGCCCCGGCACAAAAACCGCCGGACCGCGGAAAATCCGTGTAACCTTTCCGACAGACCGCTTCACACGGGGGTAAGGTCCGTCGTCGGAGGGGTGTCATGAACGCAGCCACCGCATCGCCCACCTGGGGCATTCTCGTCGCTCTCGCCGTGGTGGGCGGCGTCGTGCTGTTCAGCGTGGCGGTCGTCGTGTTCCTGATTTTGTTCGCCCGCAGCATGACCAAGCCACGCCGGGAACGGGCGACGTTCGTTCCGGAGGTCCCGCGACCCCCCCGCCTGTGGCCTGTCCGCGTTGGCTGGGTGTTGTTCACCTTCGGTGCGATCGTCGTTGCCGCGTTCTGGATTTCCGGAGAAGGGTTCGAACCGCGCAGTGTGCAGAACCGGCAGGACTGGCTGAAGGCGACCGCCGTGGTGGTCGGGTTCGGGCTGGTGCTGACGTGGGTGACGCTCACCCGGTCCCGCCCTGGTTCGCCTCCGGCCGGCCCGGGCTTCTGGCTCGTGTCTGTGGGCTGGTTCCTCTATGTACTCGCGGCCGTCGGCAGCGGGGTCTACTTGGAGACGGTGGTCGGCAACCTCGCGCGACCGTGGGAGGAGGCCATCGGTTTCTTCGCCGTGCTGGGGGTGATCCTTTTGTTCCTCACCGCCGTCCGCTACGCCTGGATCAACCGGCGGCGGTGGGCGGCGGCGGTGAGCTACGCCCACCCGGTGGCGGGGCAACCGGAACCCGTGGTGGCACGCGACGCCGAGCAACCGATGCCATCCCCGCCGCCCCGCCGCCCGAACCTGTGGCTGGCGGGCGGGGCGCTCCTGGCCGCCGCGGTCGTGTTCGTGGTCTGGTTCGCCGTGACCGAGTCGAAGCCGATTCCCGTCCGGGCCGGTGTCGTCGGCGAGGCGGTGGACGACGAGGCGAAGTTCATGGCGGCGCCGTTGGTCTTCATCGCCGCCCTGGTCATCGGGGTGGTGGTCGGCGGCGTACTCGTCTTCCGCTCCGCGGCCCGGAAGCGAACTCTATCCCCAACTCAGGGCGAGCAATCGACCGCCCGCGGGCCGTCGAACACCGGCGCGGAGGCGTTCGGCCTACTCGTGAGCGTGGTGTTGGGCGGGACGGCGGTGTGGGCGTACCTGAACGGCCCCGGTCAACCCCTCACGCGGGTCGAGTTCGCCGGGCCGGGGGTGCTGAGTGTGCTCGTACTGGTCGCGGTCGCCCTCAGTCGGTTGGCCCGGCAGCACAAACCGAGTACGCCGTATGACGGGTACGTCCGCGTGCGGGCCCAGCTCGGCCTGTCGCCGAACATGACGCGGGAGGAGTTCAACGCCAAGCTGGAGCAGGAGCTGGGGCAGCACGCCCGACTGGATGAAAGCGCACGGGATGCGGCCGACGGGTTCGGGCGGGACCACGGGCAGTATGACGTCGAACAGCCGGCGAGTCCGGCACCCGTGCCCCAGCCGCGGCATGTGGCGAGAACGATCCCCGTCCTCCTCGCGGCGGTCGTCTTGGTAGTGGCCGGGGCGATCATGGTCTTGGTGGGGAAAACCCGTTCGCCCGAGAAGGCCGAATTCCTCGCGCACCTAGACGGGGGGGGCGTGCCGCTCCTCGGGGCTGTCGTCGTCGGCTGCGGGGTGGTGGCTCTCGCCTGGGCCGGCGGTTGGCTAATGCTTCGCGCCGTCCGCCGGCCGAAGCGGAAGCTGACGCAGCAGGAGCTGGACGAACTGATCAAGTCGGTGCCGCCGCTTACCCGGGAGCAACGGAAGGCCATTTTCTGGTCGTATCTGATCGTGATGGCGCTCGGCGTGTTCTTCGTGCTCGAAACGGTGTTCTCGAAGATGGGGCCGGGCGCGTCGTCGATCTTCGTGAGCGTGTTCGTCGGGATGGCGGCGTTGAGCATGACGCTCGGGATCCGCGAGTGGGCGTTCAAGAAGAAGCCGGTCGAGGACGGCCCGCCGCTCGCGGTCGCGCCGCTGATCCTCACCCCGGACCCGACGCCGGCCGGCGGCGCCTGCCCCACCTGCGGCAACCCGATCCCGGCCGGCTCCCCGCAGGGGCTGTGCCCGCGGTGCCTGATCCGCGGGGTGATGCCGTCGATCAACGCCACCCGCGCTCGGTCGGTGCGGCCGATCGACCCGCCGCCGCCGGCCGAGGTGAACGAGTTTTTCCCGCACCTGGAGGTGCTGGAGTTGATCGGCGCCGGCGGCATGGGGGCGGTGTACAAGGCCCGGCAGCCGAACCTGGACCGCGTCGTGGCCCTGAAGATCGTGCAGTCGCCGAGCGGGGACGACGACCCGGTGTTCGCCGAGCGGTTCGCCCGCGAGGCCCGCGCCATGGCCCGGCTGGACCACCCGAACATCGTCACCATCTACGAGAGCGGGCAGGCCGGCGGGCTGCCGTACATGCTGATGGAGTTCGTGGACGGTATCACCCTGCGGGACGCGATGGAGAACAAGGTGCTGACCACGTCGGAAGCCTTGGCCGTCATCCCGCAGATCTGCGACGCCCTCGACTACGCCCACCGCACCGGCGTCGTCCACCGGGACATCAAGCCGGAGAACATCCTGATCGACCAGACCGGGCGGGTGAAGATCGCCGACTTCGGGCTGGCCAAGCTGGCCGAGGCCGGCGGGCTGACGCTGACGCACACCCGGCAGGCGATGGGCACCCCGCACTACATGGCCCCGGAGCAGTGGGAGAAGCCGAACGAGGTGGACCACCGGGCGGACATCTACGCCCTCGGGGTGGTGCTGTACGAGCTGCTGACCGGCGAGTTGCCGCTCGGCCGGTTCGACCTACCGAGCGCGAAGGGGAAGGGCAGCGCGGGGCTGGACCAGGTGGTGCTACGGGCGCTGGCCAAGGAGCCGGGGCAGCGGTACCAGCACGCCAGCGACCTGAAGGGCGCCCTGAGCGGGCTGGGCAACTGGTGGGACGGGCCGACGCCGCGTCGCGGGTTCTACGAGTTCCGCTCGAAGCGGACGTTCCTCGGTTGGCCGCTGGTGCATGCGGTCAGCGGTCGTGACCCGGCGACGGGGCGGCTGAAGGTGGCGAAGGGGTGGATCGCGGTGAGCGACGGCACGGCCGTCGGCGGGATCGCCGTCGGCGGGGTGACGGCGGCCGGCGGGATCACGGTGGGCGGTGTGTTCAGTGTCGGGCTGCTGGCGGTCGGCGGGGCGTTTAGCCTCGGGCTGCTCGCGATAGGCGGCCTGGCAGCGGCGCTGCTGCTCGCGGTCGGCGGGGTGGCGATCAGCCCGTGGCTGGCGGTCGGCGGGGTGGCCGTCGGGTACTTCGCCATCGGCGGGGCGGCGATCGGGGAGTACACACTCGGCGGCACCGGGAACACGCCGGAGTTCTGGGACGTGCTGCGACGGCACCTCCCGAACCTGCTCCGGTGGTGACGTTCACCGCCGCGTCCGCCAGGCCACCGCCGTCACCACCGCCGCGGTCAGCCCGACCCCGGCGGCCATCACGAACAGCAGGTCGGGGATCGAGATGTACCGCTCGGCCACCCACCCGCTGACCAGGTTGCCGACGATGGAGCTGCCGCTGAGCGTCATCGGCCACAGGGCCATCACCCGCCCACGGGCCTCCGGCGGGGTACTCAACTGCAACACGCTCTGCCCGGTACTCAGGTACAGGATCATGCCGAACCCGAACACCGCCGCCGCCAGCAGCGCCACCGGCATCGAGGTGGTGACGGCCAGCCCGAGGACGCCCGCCGCCGTCAGCACGGCCCCGACGGCGATGGACCGGCGGGCGCGGGTGAGCGAGCCGAACGTGGCGTTCGCCAGCGCCGCCACCAGCGCCCCCACCCCGAGCGCGCTCACCAGCAGGCTGTACTCCTTCTCGGCGTGGTGCAGCACGCGGGCGGTGTACGGCGGGAACAGGGTCAGCACCGGCCAGCCGAACACGCCGGCGAACCCGGTGCACACGAGCAGGGCGGCCAGCAGCGGGCGGCCGCGGACGAACCGGAACCCGTCGAGCAGCGAGCCGCGGGGCTTGGTCCGCAGGTCGGATTCTGCCGCGTCGATCCGCCGCAGGGCGGCCAGCACCGCCAGGAAGCTGAGAGCGTTCACCGCGAAACACCCGACCGCCCCGACGGTCACCGGCCGCGACCCCGGCAGCCAGTCGGCCGCCCATCCGGCGAGCAGGAACAGCCCGCCGGCCAGCGCCGGCCCGACCGCCCGCCCGGCATTGAACAGCAGCGAGTTGAGCGACACGGCGTTGATCAGGTCGTCCAGCGGCACCAACTCCGGCAGGTACGCCAGCCGGGCCGGCAGGTCGATCGCCTGCACCGCCCCGTTCGCCACCGCCACGGCGAACAGCAGCCACGGCACGGTCAGGCCGGACGCCACCAGCAGGGTGAGCACGACCGCGTTCAGGAGGAACAACAGTTGCGTGCAGGAGATCACCGTCCGCTTCGGGAACCGATCGGCGAGCGCCCCGCCGACCGGCCCGAGGAGCAGGGTCGGTCCCACCTGGGCGGCCATCATGAGCGGCGGCCACAGGGGGTCGTGGGTGCGGTCGTACACCAGCCACATGAGGGCGGCGCTCTGCATCCAACTGCCGGTGAACGACACGATCTGGCCGTAGAAGTACAGCCGGTAGTTGCGGTGCCGCAGGGAGCGGAAGGCGGCAGCCCGGAGGGCGGCGAACAGACCGGGCCGGGGTGGGGTGTCCATCAGAGGTGTTGTACGGGCGGCGTACAATCACCCCATGCTGTACGCCGATCTCGTCCGCCCGCTGCTGTTCCGACTCGACCCCGAACGTGCCCACGACCTGGTGATGGCCGGCACCGCCCGGCTCGCCCGCCTGCCGCTGCTGTGCAAGTTGGTCCACGCCCTCGCCCGGCCGAAGCCGACGCCGGTGAAAGCGCTCGGGCTGACGTTCCCCAACCCGGTCGGGCTGGCCGGCGGGATGGACAAGAACGCCCGCGCCCCGTTCGCGTGGTGGGCGTTCGGGTTCGGGTTCGTCGAACTGGGCACGGTGACGCCGAAGCCGCAACCGGGGAACGATCGGCCGCGGATGTTCCGCCTGCCGGCGGAGGAGGCGGTGGTGAACCGCATGGGGTTCAACAACGACGGGGCGGAGGCGGTAGCGGGGCGATTGGCGGAGCAGGCGAAACGCGGGCTGCGGCCGCCGTTCCCGGTCGGCATGAGCGTGGGCAAGAACAAGGACACGCCGGCCGAGCGGACGGCCGACGACTACGCCACCGCCGCCGCCGTCCTCGCCCCGCATTCGGACTTCGTGACCGTGAACGTGAGTTCGCCGAACACGCCGGGGCTGCGGTCGCTTCAAACTCCGGAGTGGCTGACGAAGTTGGTGACGGTGGTGCGGGCGGCGAGCGGGGCGAAGCCGGTACTGGTGAAGGTGGCGCCGGAGTTGGACGGAGCGGATTTGGACGCTGCGCTGGACGCGGTGATGGCCGCCGGCGCCGCCGGAGTGATCGGCACGAACACCCTCGGGTGCCTTGCGCCGAACGGCGAGCCGGCCGGCAAGAGCGGCCGACCACTGCGGGACATCAGCCCGCGGCGGGTGGAGGCGATCCGCCGGCGGGTCGGGCCGGCGGCGTGCGTGATCGGCTGCGGCGGCATCGACGACGTGTACTCAGCCCGCCGGATGCTCGACGCCGGGGCCGACCTGATCCAGATCTACACCGGGCTGGTGTACCGCGGCCCCTTCCTGCCGGCGGTCATCACCCGGGGGCTGAGTAAGTAGTAGGCACACTCCGTGTGCCGTTCCGGAACGGCACACGGAGTGTGCCTACTACTTACTCAGCGGACCAGCGCCGCGGTGACGCCGCGGGCGGCGGGGGTGGGGGCGGTCGAGGTGGCCTGGAGGGTGAACACCCGCTGCCGCCAGCGGTCCGGGGTGCGGACGAGGAAGAACGCCGACCCGAGCGCGTCGTCGTCCGCCTCGGCGGTCGGGCCGACCACCAGTACGTCGGTCGGCGACAGCGTCACCTCCCAGGCGAGGGCGGTGAACTCCTCGGTCGGCCGGCGGTCCTCGCGGCCGAACCCGTCGGCGGTCGGCTGGAAGTACGGCCGCCGCGCGCCGTGCTGCAGCTGCGGCTCGCACCGCACCCGCACCCGGCCGTCCGGCGTCGGGCCGGACGTGACCACGACCCCGCACTCGACCCGCTCGTACTGCTTCGGTTGCGGGGAGGCAGTCGGCTCCGAGCGGACGAGGACGGTGGCGGAATCGATCGGGCCGTTCACCGGGATCGGTTTCGGCTGGTCCACCGGAACGGTGCGGAGCATCGGGCTGACCGCCGCCGTCTGCCCGAGGGTTTCGAGTTCGTCCGGCACGCTACCGGAGATGACGCCGACCCGCAGGCCGTTGGCGGCGAGCCGGGCGGACAGCTCCGGCGGGAGCGGATCGACGGCGTCGGCCCACACCCCGCGGGTGAGGTAGTCGTGGCCGTGCGGCTGCTCGATCAGCCGGGTGTGCAGTTGGATGCGGCGGTCGGCCGGACGGTCCGGGCGGGCGGTGGTCACCACCTGATCCGGCGGGGGCGTGACCTTCCCCACCAGCCGGTCGCGGAGGAAGCACCCCGACCCGGCGAGCAGGATCGACATCGCCACCGCCGCGATCACCCCCCGCGGGCGCATGACTTTCCCCAGTCGTTAAAAGACTGGCCGCGGAATAGCGAGGAAGGGTGGGCCGGTCAAGGCGGGTCAGGCGGCGGGTTCGACCGTCACCCGCAGGGTTTCGGCCCCGTCGCCCACGCGGGACGGGGCCGGGCCGCAGCCGATGATCTGGTCGGCCTTCAGTTCGGCCACCTCGCGGGCGCCGATCCACACCACGCTGCGGCCGGTCTCGTGCGCCTCCAGCATGTGCTCGAAGCACTTCTCGACCGTGTACCCGAACACCTTCCGCAGGACGGCGATCACCCAGTCCATGGTGTTGATGTCGTCGTTGTGCAGGATGACGGCGTAGGGCGGCTGCCGCTCGGTGCGGGTCTCGTCCGCCGTGTCCACGTCCGGGCTGGTGATCGTCGCGGGCATGTGCGGCCTCAGCGCGGGCGGGCGGGCGAAGCTGTTAGTGTAACCTCCGCCACCTCCAGCGCGAACGCCCCTTCCTGCCGGTCGGACACGAGCAGCGACACGGCCGTCACCGCCGTCGGATCGACCGGGCTGACCCCCGCCCGCTGGCCGAACCGCATGAGCACGAAGTCGGCGAACGGCAGCACCACCCGCACCCACTCGCCGGCCGGCGGGGCGAACCGGCAGCGGTACGACGTGCCGGGCAGCAGGGTGCGGGTGTGCAGGCACAGGGTGTACGTCCGCCCGTCCCCGCGGACCCGCAAGGCGATCGCCTCCCCGCCGGTCAGCCGCTCGGGCAGGTCGGGCGAGCGGACGGAGCAGAACCCGCCGTTGTTCTCCAGCGACACGCACCCGCGGAACGCGGCGTGGCCGTCGGCGGTGCGGGCGAACGAGCTGCATGACACGCCGCCCATCAGCCCGTCGTCGGCGGGCTGCCACGGGGCGAACGGAGTGTGCGGGCAGAATCGGTACAACGTCTGTTCCACGGCTCGGTCCGGAACTCGGGTCCAGGGGCGGCGTTCGGGTAAGGGATGATAGGCGTTCGGCCGGCCCGGTTTCCGGCCGGCGGGCTGAAACCGGCCCGGCCGGTTGGCGTCGTAACAGCAGTCGGGAATCGAATCCACCCCGGAGTCCGCCATGACCACGCACAGACTGACCGCCCTGCTTTCCCTCGCGGTGGGGTTCGCGGCCGTCGCCCAAGCGGCCCCGCCCGACCCGCTGACGATGGTCCCGCCGGACGCGGCCGTGTTCGTCCACGCCGACGTGGCCGTGGTGTACGACAGCAAGCTGGCCGACGCGGTGAAGAACACCAAGTCGCTCGAACTGAAGGAGAAACTGGCCGCCATCCCGAAGGAGATCGGGCTGGCGCTGGAGGACATCAAGACCGTCACGTTCGTCGTCCCGCGGGTGAAGGAGCAGCAGGACTTCCAGCGGGGGTTCACCGTCGTCACCACACGCAAGCCGTACGACCGGGACAAGCTGATCGCCAAGTTGAAGTCGGACGCCGCGAACACGAAGGACGAGTTCAGCGAGAAGGACCATGTCGTCCGCGTCAAGAACAGCCGGATCGAGGGCCGGGTGCAGGTGACGGACCTGCGGGACACCGGCCGGATGATCATCCTGACCGACCTGTCCGAGGAGTTCCTCACCCCGCCGGCCACCACCGCGGCCGGTGTCCACACCGACGCGCTCAGGCAGGCGGCGAAGTCGGCGGTGGTGGTGGGCCTGAACTTCGACGCCCTGCCGGACGAGATCCGCGGGGACAACCTGCCGGCCGAGGTGAAGCCGTTCCAGCCGATCGTGAAAGCGGACGCACTCACCCTGACGGCCACCCTCGGCAAGGACACGCTCGACCTGAAGGTGCGGATTCGGGCGAAGTCGGCGGCGGACGCGGCCGAGGTGGAGAAGTCGCTGGAGGCGGTGCGGGTGTTCGCGGCGGCGGCCATCCCGGCGGCGAAGAAGGAACTGGATAAGCAGTTCGCCGACCCGACCGGCATGGGCAAACTGCTCGACGTGGTGTCCAAGTCTCTCGGCGGGGCGAAGTTCGC
Source organism: Fimbriiglobus sp. (assembly GCA_022841795.1). GTDB lineage: Bacteria > Planctomycetota > Planctomycetia > Gemmatales > Gemmataceae > JALHQU01. Next base: position 13,785 of record JALHQU010000015.1, on the reverse strand, counting down.
GGTCGAGGACAAGGTGGCGTCGGCCAGCCTGTCCGCCCCGCTCGACCTGCCGCTCGAACCGCTGCTCGCCACCCTGACCGGCGGCGGGGCGTCGGCCCGGGCGGTGTCGTCGAACAACCTGAAGCAGATGGCGCTGGCGGTCCACAACTACGAGAGCGCGCACGGGTTCCTGCCGCCGGCCGCCACCCTGGGCAAGAAGGGGAAGAAGCTGCTCAGCTGGCGGGTGGCCGTCCTGCCGTACATCGAGCAGGACGCCCTGTACCAGAAGTTCAACCTGGACGAGCCGTGGGACAGCGAGCACAACCTGAAGGTGTTCAAGGAGAACCCGATGCCGAAGGTGTTCGCCGTCCCCGGTACGAAGAACCTGGCCGAGAAGAAGACGCACTACCAGGCGTTCGTCGGCAACGGGGCGGCGTTCGACCCGGTGGCGGCGATCAAGTTCACCGACTTCCAGGACGGCACGTCGAACACCGTCCTGTTCGCCACCGCCGCCGCCGCCGTCGAGTGGACGAAGCCGGACGACGTCGAGTTCGACCCGAAGGCGGAGGTGAAGAAGCTGTTCCTGTTCCAGGGCAGCTCGACGCTGGTGGCGATGGCGGACGGGTCGGTGCGGGCGGTCAGCGACAAGACGAGCGACAAGAACTTGAAGGCCGCCATTACCCGCAACGGCGGCGAGGTGCTGGAGCCGGACTTCGAGTGATTCGGCGCTGGTGTCCCGCCTTCAGGCGGTCTTCCGGGGCAGCGAAGAACGGCCTGAAGGCCGGACACCAACAAAGACCAGATCTCACCCCTGGAGCCTATCCCATGTTCCGTTCGTCCCGCCGAACTCTGGCGGTCGCTCTGCTCGCCGCAACCGCCGTCGCCGTTGTGTTCGTCGCCCCGCCGACGCCGGAAGCCACCGCCCAAGATGCCCCCAAGCTGCCGTCCGACCTGGCCCTGGTGCCGGCGGACGCCGTCGGGTTCGCCCACGTGCGGTTGGCCGAGGTATGGAAGAGCGACGGCATGAAGGAGTTCCGCAAGATCGTCGAACGGGCCGGGCCGAACGCCTTCGCCGCCCTGGACGCCGACTTCACCCCGGCCCCGTCCACCATCGACCGCGTCACCACCGTGCTGCTGCCGTTCGCGGACAAGCCGGAGCCGCGGATCGTCACCATCCTGGCGTTCAGCAAGCCGTTCGACGCGGCGGTGGTGAAGGCCCGGTACATGCCGAAGGCGGAGGAGTTGAAGGAGAACGGTAAGGCGTACACGGCGGACAAGCTGGCCGGGGTGTCCGCCCACTTCCCGGACGACCGCACCATCGTGTTCGGCGACGCCGACACGGTGCCGCAGTTCCTGAAGCTGGGCGGGAAGGGGAACGGGGCGTTCGCCGAACCGCTGAAGGCGGCGATGACGAAGCCGCTGGTAGCGTGCGTGAACGTGCAGAAGGTGCCGATGCTGGCCGAGGCCGGCGAACAGCTGCCGCTCGACCTGCGGCCGCTGCTCAAAGCCGAACACGTCACTTTGTCGGCGGATCTGTCGAAGGACGTGACTTTGTCCGCGGTCGTCGGGTTCCCGACTGATGCGGACGCGGCGGCCGGGGAGAAGGCGCTGCGGAAGGCGGCGGAGATGGGCCGCGGGCTACTGGCCGAACCGCGGCGGTTCGCCGAACAGCTCGTCACCGGCACCGCCGGCCCGAAGCCGCGGAAGAAGGGCGACGCCCGGTCGCTGGAAGAGTTGCCGCAGGCGGTCGGCGGGGTAGCCGCGCTCGGCGGGCTGAACACGCTGGACGACATCCTGGCCGACCTGCCGCTGAAGACGGACGGCAAGACGGTCGGGGCGTCGGTGACGCTGCCGCCGTGGACCGCCCAGTTCCTCAGCCTGGGCGTCATCTCCGCCGGGGTGGCCCTGCCGGCCGTGCAGAAGGCCCGCAACGCCGCCGCCCGCATGCAGTCGATGAACAACCTGAAGCAGATCGGCATCGCCATGCACAACTACCACGACGCGAACGGCACCCTCCCGCCGGCCGCCATCTGCGACAAGAAGGGGAAGAAGCTGTTGAGCTGGCGGGTGGCGATCCTGCCGTACATCGAACAGGACAACGTGTACCGCCAAATGAAGTTGGACGAACCGTGGGACAGCGAGCACAACAAGAAGTTCAGCGACTTGGCGATCAAGGTGTACTCCGACCCGCGGGCGGACACCGGCGGCAAGCTGAACCTGACACACTACAAGCTGTTCGTCGGCGGGGGCAGCCCGTTCGACTGGCTGCAGAGCAAGTCGCTGGCGCGGATCGCGGACGGCACGTCGAACACGGCGATGGTGGTGGCCGCCGGCGACCCGGTGCCGTGGGCCAAGCCGGACGACTTCGAGTTCGACCCGAAGAAGCCGCTGCCCGACCTGTCCAAGCCGTTCGGCGAACTGCTCGTGGCCATGTGCGACGGGTCGGTGCGGCTGATCCGCCCGGAAGCGGTGAAGGACTTCGACAAGCTGATGAAGCTGCTCATCCAGGCGGACGACGGGATGGTGATCCCGGACTTTTGAGCTGGCGCGGGTCGGAGTGTGGTCCGCACACGCCGTGTGCGGGTGAGCAAGACCGCACACGCCGTGTGCGGACCACACTCCGGGCCGCGGTTCCAGTTATCGGAAGTCCACCACCTGTGTGTTCCCGGCCGTCACCACCACCGTGCGGGTGACGGCCTTCTTCTCGCCGTTCTCGGTCCACCGGGCAACCACCTCGTACCCGAACTCCTTCCCCGCTTCCAACTCCGGCGACTCGAACGCCCGTTCCGTGCCGGTGGCGGCGGTCGGCTGGTGGTTCACCCACACCTCCGCGCTCGGGTGGGGCAGTCGCACCTCCAGTCGCGCACAACCCGCCGTAGTTGGCGACGCGGCGGCCGGCCACACCGACACGCTCGGCGTACACAGGCGGGCGACCGCCGAGCGGTAGCTGAACACGTTCAGCCCGTACCCGCGGGTCGGCGGGGTCATGTACCGGCGATGGCGATCGCACCCGCCCATCGCCGGCACCGGGGTGTAGTTCGCCACCGGCCCGCCGTACCAGCGGTGCGGCAGCCCGCCGAACGTCGGCACCCCCGCCCACCCCCAGGTGAAGCGGCCAGCCCGCAGGTCGCTGAACGCGGTGGTCGGCCCGTTCTGCACGCCGTAGTAGCTCCAGCCGACGCCGGGGCCGGAGTCGTGGTGCCAGTTCGGCGCCGGGCCGACGAACGACGGGGCCGACACCAGCCCGCCGGAGAACGGGGTGATCTTCTGGGCGAGCGCCGGGGCGGCGGCAAGCAGCAGTAGCGGAAGAGCGAGGAGCGGGCGGGCGGCGTCCATGCGGCACCGGGAACGGGCAGTGGGTGCCGGTTGAATCGAACCGCGGCGGGCGGCGGGGTCAGGTCACACGGTGTGGGGATGCAGTCGGTCGGAAGCTGCGGGTGATGGGAGCCACACAACCGGAATACCCGGCCTGGAGCGATCGGAGCAGCCGGTACAGACATCCTGGAACCGCGACCGGAGGGAGCGGGTGGTGTTGGTTACCACCCGCTCCCTCCGGTCGCGGTTCCAGTCGCTGTCACTTCGCCGTCACCTTCACCTTCACCGGGTCGGTCCAGTGCTTGTGCTCGGCCCCGTAGTACAGGTACGCGCGGCTGGCCGGCCCGACGGTCTCGCCTGGGATGTCGGCGATCAGGTCCACGCCGAACGCCACCGCCTCGTTCTCGTTCAGCCCGTGCCAGTAGAACACCAGCTCGCGGCCCCGCTTCTCCCAGTAGCTGACCGTCGGCCGCTGGCCGTCCGCCGGCCGGTCGGTGAGCAGCTTCAACTGCTTCATGTCCTCCGGCACCTTCAGCCCGGCCGGGATGCCGACGATGGCCGTCACCATGCCGTTCTGCTTCTCCTTCGTATTCCGCATCTTCACCGCCAGCCGCACGGTGTCGCCCTCGGCCGCCTCCGCCTTGTTCAGCGTCGTCTCCAGGCGGATCGGGCAGTCGCCGGAACTGTCCGGCTTGCGGCTGCGGCACTCCATCGCCACTGTACACGGGTACGCCTGCTTGGCGTCCGTCTCCACGCGGATGTCCACGTTCCCGCCGGCGAACGCCTTCTCCGCGTCCGGGATGTCGATGACGATCGGCCCGGTCTGCTCGGTGGTGAACTCCTTCTTGCCCACCTCGGTCCCGTTGGCGAACACCTTGATGGTGCCGTTCTCGGCCGGTCGCTTGCTGCTGCGGGCGTACTCGATCAGCGCCTTCAGCGCCAGGATGGTGGACTGGGTGGACCCGTACCCGCCGTACCCGCCCCGCTTGGTGCCGATCCACTTGCACGCCGAATCGACGTTCTCGCGGTAGGTGCCGGTCTCGTTCGCCTTCAGCCAGCCGAGGACGGCCATGCCGGTGGTCTCGATGAGCAGCGCCTCGCCGACCGAGTTGGTGATGCTGGTCTTCGCCCCCGGAACCGACCCGTCCTTCTGCTGCATCTTCGCCAGCGTCTTCAGCACCGCCTCGCCGTCCGCCTTCTTGCCGCGGTTGAGCAGGGCGTTCGCCGCCAGCCCGAGGTAGTACGGGTCCTTCGCCGTGTCGCCGTCCTTCGTCTTCGCCAGCACCGCGGCCAGTTCCTTGTCCAGGTCGGACTTGGCGTCCGCCTTCCGCTCGCTCTCGCTGATCGCCCACACGATGTAGGCGTCGGCGATGGGCTTCGGGGCGTACCCGAACGTGTCTAGCGCCCGCGCGTTCTTCTTGAACCCGCCCTGGCCGTCGCGGGTACTCAGCAGGTACTCGCGGGTCCGCTTCAGCATGTCGGCGTCCACCGGGTGGACGCGGGCCATGTCGGTGAACTGGAGCAGGCCGTAGGCGGTCAGGGCCTCGTGCGGCGGGGCGGTGCCGCCGAACCACTCGTACCCTTCCTTGCCGGCCTGCGGCTTCTGGCACTCGAAGCTGACCAGCTTGCCGTACCCGCGGTCGAGCAGCTCCTTCGCCCGCTTGCTCACGTCCGGCTTGGCCTGGTTCGTCTCGTTCAGGTAGTCCAGGATGAGCACGTTCGGGTAGTTGGTGGTGCTGGTCTGCTCGAAGCAGCCGTAGGGTTCCCGCAACATCCCCTCCAGCCCGGCCTGCACCTCGGACAGCGTGTTCGGGTACACGCTCACCTTCATCTTCAGCGTGCCGGGCACGATCTGCTCGGGCAGCTTGAACGCCTTCGACACCTTCTGTTCGAGCACGTCCGACGCCGACACCGACAGCGGGAACCCGTCCGGCACCACGGTCAGGGTGCGGATGACTGAGTCCTTGTCGCCGCCGGCCTTGCCCTCCAGTTTCACCTTCAGCTCGCCGGCGGGCTGCTTCGGGGCGAGGCGGACGAGCTTTCGCCCGCCGGCGTTGGCGGCAAGCTGCAGCGGGAACTGGTTGCCGTCCGCATCCAGCCTAAAGTTGTTCCCCTCGTCCTTGATCTCGGAGACGATCATGCTCACGGTCGCTGTCCGGGCGGTGTCGGTGCCGTTCAGCGCGATCACCGGCACGTCCAGCACGTCGGACGAACTGATCTCCTGCGGCAGCTTCGGGTCGAGGGCGAACGGCTTCCGCACCTCGATGACGCCGCTCACGGCGCCGATGCGGCCGTCCAGCGTGTGCCCGGCCACCAGCACCCGGTACGGGGCCACGTCGTCACTCAGGCTGAATGTGACCGTGGTTTTGCCGTCGGTCGGGGTGACGATCACCGGCTGCCAGAGCAGGGTTTCGGTGAAGTCTTCCCGCGGGGCGTCGTCGGCCAGCTCCGGGCGGGTGTGGGCGTACTCGCGGACCGGCAGCGGGGCGAACTGCGGGCGGAACTCGGTCAGTTGCGGCAGCGGGTTGCGGCCGCGGCCGGCCGGCTGCCGCATATCCTTGCCGATCACCGCGGCCAACTCGGTGTTGCGGCGGCGGAGGAAGTTGTCGAACTGCGGTTGCGGGGCTTGCCGGGCGAACCCGCGATTGCCGCGGAAGCCCGCACCCGGCAGATCCGCCATCTCCTCCTCCTTCTTGACCTTTTCCAGCCGGGCGACGCCGTCCATCGCCCGGAGTTTCTTCCCATCCTCCACCGCCAGCCGGAAGTCGAGGGCGTCCTTGTTTCCCTTCGCGTCGGCCTTCGGCTTGGCGGCGGCCGGGTCGGCCGCGCCCTTCATCATCTGCATCCGCATTTCGCCACCCGGCGCCGGCGGGGGTGGTGTGGGCGGGGCTGGCGGTTGGCCCGCCTTATCGCCAGCGAACCCGCGGGCCGCATCCGGCACCGGCCCGGCCGGCATGGCCCGCGGTCGCATGTCGGCCGCCCCGCCCAACCCACCACCCATCGGCATCCCCTCGGCCGCCATCGGCATCGCGTCGTCCCTCATCGGCGGCGCGGCGCCCGCCGCTGCCCGGTTGCCCCAGCGGTCCATTTCCGGTTTCGGCGCGATGGCGTAGGTGTCCCGCCACTTCTGGTCGTCCCGTTCGGCGTACACGGCCATCAGCCCGAGCGACCCCATCAGTACGAGCAGCACGAGGACGGCAACGCCGAGGGTGCGGCGCTCCGGCGACCCGGCCCGGAACACCCCCTGGCGGACGATGCCGGCGGCCAGCACCAGCACGCCGAGGACGGGGAACACGATTGGCAGGTACAACCGCTGCTCCGCCCACGAGTCGGCGAACCCCTTCAGCTCGGTTGCCGGCTCGGCGAACGCGGCCAGCCCCTGCTGGTAGTCGGCCTTCGCCCGTTGCAGGTCCTGCTCCTCGTCCCCGCTGGCGTACAGCTTGGTGCGGGACTGCTCGGCCGACTCCAGGCTCCGCAGCGCCGCCTCGTACTTCGGCCAGTACTCGTCGAACACCCGGCGGACGGCCGGCCGCCAGCCGGTCGGGATCGGGCCGGAGTCGGACGACACCATCTGCAGCCGGTTCCACTCCTCGGCGTCGGCCGGGGCCAGCTTGCGGAACTCGCCCTGTTCGGCGAACCGCCGCCACCCCTGGGTGCCGAGCAGCAGGTCGAGCGCCTCCGTCGCCTTCTTGTGGTCGGTCATCAGGAAGTCGGCGTGTTCCAACTCCTCGCCCTTCTGCACCTCGCCGGACAGCAGGAAGTGAGTGGGCAGCAGCCGCTCCGTCTTCTCGTCGGCCATGGTGATGACGCTCTGGTTCACCACCGCCGCCCACAGGACCGCCGGCTTCGCCGCCCCGGCCTCATCCTTCGACTGGATGTCCAGATCGACGCGGGCGCCGGGCACGAACGCCCCGGCCGGGGCCGCCCCGCCGGCCTTGCGGGCGGTGTAGCTGAGCTGTAGCTTCTCGCCCGGCGTGCGGAACACCAGCCGCTCGGCCAGCGGTTTCAGGTCGTCGCGGCCGATCACGTCGTCGGCCGGCAGGTCGAATGCGGTCACGCGGGTGACGCCGCCGAGCTTCACGTCGCCGGCGTCGAGTTGCACGTCCGCCGGTTTGCCCGGTTCGACCGTCACCTTGGTGTGCGCCACCCCCCGCCCGCGGACGTAGGCCCCGAGCAGCACCGTCCGCTTCTGGTCCGGCGAGTACAGTTTCACCTTGATCGGCTCGCCGACTTTCGTCACCCCGCTCGGCACGCTCAGCGCGAGGCCGGCTTCCTTGACCGCCGGCAGCTTATACCCGCCCGCCGGCTGGATCAGGTTGGCCGGCTTGCTCAGCTTCACCGCGTACTGTTTGCCCGCCGCCGGGGTGAACTCGAACACCCCGAGGCCCTGGTTCGCCCCCGGCTGGTCCGGGTCGGTGAGCGTTTGCAGGGTGGCGATGGTGCCAGCGCCGTCGGTCAGGGTGCCGGTCACGTCGGCCGGTTTGCCGAAGCTGGTGGTGGCCCGGAAGTACACGCGGTTGGGCACGCCGGCGATCAGGTCGCCGCCCTCGGGGAAGAACTCGAGCGTCAGCCGGCGGGTGGCCAGCGGCACCGGGCGGACGAGCGTTTCCACCGTGCCCTGCGCCGTCACCTTCACACTCACGCGGGCCGACTTGATTTCCTCCGCCTTCGGCAGGGTGAACCGCAGGCTGGCGGTGCCGTCGCTGCCGGTCTTGGTCGGGGCGGCGTCGAGTTTGATCGGCTGGTCGTCGGCCTCGGCGGTGATCTCGATGGTCGCGCCGGCCAGCGGCTGGGCCTGGAATTTCAGGTCGAATTTTGCCTGCACCACGTCGCCGGGGCCGTAGCTCTTGCCGTCGAACTCCAGCTTCTTCAGCAGGGTATCCGCCTTGTACTTGTTCACCAGGAACTTGCGGGCGGCGAGCGGCTTCGGGTTGACCCGCTCCCCGGCGGCGGGCACGGCGTACACGTTCAGCGCGTACTCCCCGCCGGCCAGTTCGCCGGTCAGGGTGAACGCCCCGCCGCTCACCCCGCGGATCGGCTGGCCGTCCGGCCCGAACACCGGCTTCATTTCGCCGGATTCGTTCGCCTTCACCGGCCGGCTGAGGCCGGTGACGTCGGACCCGGGCAGCACCTCGCCGGACGGCGCCTTGATCTCGAACCGCACCGCCTGGTCCCGCTCCGGCGGGAGGAAGCGGGTGCGGTCCAGAGTGAGCGAGCGGAAGAACACCGTCTCGCCCGGCCGGTACATCGGCTTGTCGGTGGTCAGGAAGGTGGTGTACACGGGTTCGAGCAGCCGCAGGTTCTCGGTCAGGTCGGACGAGATGCCGGCCCGGTCGGTGGCGGTGACGGTCAGGAACACCTCCTTGCCGGCGGACACCTTCGACCACACCCCGGACGGCAGCTTGAACTTGTGCGCCGGCTCGGCCGGGTTGACCACGAACTTGTCGGCGTGCAACTCGGTCCCGCCGGCGTCCTTCACCTTCGCCTCGATCGTGACCAAGTCGGTCACTCGGGAGCCGTCGGCCTTGACCACGCTGACCCGGTATTCGTTCGGCGCACCTGCGACGGCCGACGCCGGCCCCTGTAGGTCGAGCAGGAACGGCTTCTCGGCCAGCCGCTTCACCACCTCCGTCTCAGCCGAAATCCACTGCCGCTCCAACGCCTCGTGCTCCGCCTTCGCCTCCGCCAACTGCCGGTCCGCCGCCCTTTTCCGCTCGGCAACTGCCTGCTCCAGCCGCGTCTGCTCGGCCTTGATGCGGTCCAGCTTGGCCTGCTCGGCGTTCACCTTCGAGCGGTACGCGGCGGTGCCCAGGGTGTTCACCAGGGCCGGCCCGGCGGCGGCGGACACGGTGAGCAGCAGGCAGGCTGCGACGATCCAGTTCAGCCAGGTGCTGCGGGCGGTGCGGGCGGGCTTGGCCGGCTCCGCCTGCGGCTCGGCGGGCGTGGCGGTCGGGGGAACGAACGACACGTCCGGGAACGCGGTCTTGGCGGCGGCGGCGAGCAGCCCCTGCACCTTCCGCTCGGCGGCGACGGCGGCGGTACACTCCGGGCACCCGGTCAGGTGCCCCTCGACGGCCGCGGTCTCGGCCGGTTCGAGCAGGCCGTACAGGTGGTCGAGCAGGTGTTCGCGGCACCGGGTACAGGTCAGCATGATCCCCTCCTGTCGGCGTGGGCGGCCGAAGGTGGCGGCGGCGGGAGAGACCGCCGGGCGTAGGCTTTGTCGAATCCGTCGCGAGTGTCGGCGGCGCCGCTCCGGGCGCCGGTGGTTCGGGTCGTCAGGCGGCCGGCTCGGGCGTCGGGTGCGGGTCGGCCGGGATCAGCACCTTGCGGAGCTTGATCAGGGCCGTCCGCATCTGCGTCTTCACGGTGCCGACCGGGGCGTTGCGGATCTCGGCGATCTGCTCGTAGGTCAGGTCGCCGTTCTGCCGCAGCAGGAACACTTCTTTCTCGTCCGGGCGGAGGGTGACGATGGCCGCACGCAGCCGCTCGACGCACTCCTGGTCTTCCAGCGTCAGTCCGGGGGTGGGGTCGCGGGCCGCGATCATGACGTCCTCCGCTACCAGCGGTTTCACCTTCCGGCTCCACGCGCTCCGCTTCAGGTCTTTGGCCGTGTTCAGCCCGACGCGGAAGATCCACGCCCGCAGGTTCGCCACCCCGGCCGCGTCGTCCCGCGCCCGCCAGCACTTGAGGAACGCCTCCTGGGCGGCGTCCAACGCGTCGTCCCGGTTGCCCAGGACGTACAGCAGGGTGGAGATCAGCTCGTCGCGGAGGGCGTGGAACGCGGACACGACGGGGTGGTCGGGCGGCGGTCGGCCGGTGGCCGGAACGCCGTCCGTGGGGCGCCGTTCGGTGGTCGGCCCGCGGTTCGCCATGGATCTCACCTTACCGACGCCGCACCCCGGCGGAGCGATTGCTTGATTTGAGGTTGTTACACGGGCCGCGGCGTGGGCATCGTACTCCGACCGAGCCGACAATGTAGTAGGCACACTCCGTGTGCCGTTTCAGAACGGCACACGGAGTGTGCCTACTACTTACCTGAAAGCAGCTTGGTCGCTCGCGCCCGGATGTCCTGGTCCGAGTGTTCGAGCAGCTTCGCCCGGTGTAGCTTCTCCAGCCACTCCGCCTTCGCGCCGCCTTTGTCGATCGCGTCGAGTAGGGCGGTGATGCGGGCGGGGGTGCGTAGCAACCCGGCGACGGCGAGCGTGCGGTTGCCGGCGGTAAGGTCCGGCAACGCCTGCACGAGTAGAGTCGTGGCCTCCGATTGGTCCACGTCCACCAGCCCGCTCACCGCCCCCATCTGGAGTTCGGCGTGGGCCGACTTCGCCAGGTATTTCGTCAGCCGCGGTTTCGCCGCCTTCCAGTCGTCCAGCGGGACGATGCGGAGGGCGTCGTACCGCGTGCCGGTCGGCACCTTCTCGTCGTCGGCCATCGCGTGTGACTTCTTCAGGCACTCGGCCCAGCGGTTCGTCAGCCCCATGTCCTTGCCGATCAGTTCGGCGAGTCGCGGCGCGGGCCACTTGTTTTCCAGGCTCAAACCGTTGATGACCCCGCCGCCGAGGACCACCGCCTGCCAGTCGGCCAGCGGTTCAGCGGCTTTCGGCAGGCTCACGTCGAGCAGCCCGCGGAGGGTCTTGGCGTCGTCGGCGCGGCCGGCGGCGATCGATACCCGCCAAATCCAGGGAATTCTGCGGTATTCCTCCTTCGCGTCGCCGGCCTTCAGGTCGGCGGTCATCGCGCGGATCACGTCGGGGGCGAGCGCCACCGCCGCGGTCACGCACCGCTCCCGCCGGTCCTTCGGCGTCTTGTCGTCGAGGATGAGCTTCGCCAACTCGGCCGGCGGTAGCTTCGATTCGGCCGAATCCGGCTGCTTCGGTTGCGACCCGACCGGCACCAGATACACCGTCCGCAGGTCGAGCAGGGCGTTCCGCACCGGCCCGTCCGGGCGGACGGTGATCCGTCCGACGCCGGCCGACAGCTTCACCGAACCCAGCTTTTTCAGCCTGTACTGGTCCCACCCGTCGGTGCCGGCGACCACCCCTTTCAGGGGCGGATCGACGCCGTCGATGGCGAACTTGTTGCCGGCCGAGTCGGTCGCGCACGAGTAGTCGAGGTACACGTCGAACGACCGCGGCTGGTCCACTCGCACCGTCCAGGAGGCGTGGTCGGTCTCGGCCGCCCAGTAGCCGATGTTGCGGAACTCCGGCTCGAAGGTGATCGCCCCGCCGACGATGCGGGCCGACTTCGCCGGCAGTGTCAGTGCGTTGTCACTGATGCTGACCTCGACCGGCGTGTTCCCCGGCAGCGTCTTGTGCGGCGGGGCGGTGGCGGTCAAATACGCCAGCAAATCAGGCATTTCCGCCTTCGGAATGTCCTTTTCCAACCCCTCCGGCATGAGCGACTTGGCCGACCCGCGGAGGGATTCCAGGTCCGCCCGCAGGATCGTTTCCTCCTTCGCCTGCTGCCCGCGGAGGGTGACGGCGGTGGCGGATTCAGCCGCCAGCACCCCGACCACGGTGCGGCCGTCAACACGCATCGCCTGGTACTCGACGTACCGCGAGTCCAGGTTGCGGTTCGGGTCCAGGATTTCGGTCAGCAGGTACGCCGACGACTTGTTCGCCAGCGCCGCCAGGTCCGGGCCGACGGTGTGGCCGACACCGTCCAGCACATGGCAGGCGGCGCACGTCTTGGCGAACACCGCCTTGCCATTCGTCGCATTTCCCTGCATTTTCAGGCCCACGGTGTACTCGTCGATCACCTTCTTCCGGTTCGGGTCGGTGCCGCCGGCGAACGCCGCATCCGCCCGATTTCGGACGGCCGGGTCGGTCGATTCGCTCAACCGCTGGCGGCGGGCGGCGTCGATCTGCCCCGGCGGGATGGTGCCGGCCTCGACCGCCGATAGCAGTTCCTTGTGCCACGCCGATCGCGCGAGCAGGGTGTCGAGGACCAACTGCCGCAAGGTCGGGGTGCCGTCCTTCCACACCGCGACCAGACGGCCGGGCACGCCGGGGTCCGGGATGCGGGCCAGTACGTTCACCGCCGCGGTCTGCACCGCGACCGGGCGGTTAGGCGTCAGCAGCGACACCAGCCGCATCAGGTCGGCGTCGCGGGTGGTCGCGTCCCGACCCAGTATTTGCAGGGCGGCGAGCAGATCGGCCTCCTTCGTGGTGGCGCTTTCGCACTGCTTGCGGGCGAAGGAAATCACCGGCTCAGTTGACCGCTTCACCGCCGGTGTACCCGTCATGCCGAGCCGGTCCATCGAGTCGATGGCGCCGGCCACGGCTGCTAATTGCCACGGCCGGAACGTGTCGCCGTCCGCTTTCGTCACCAGCGCGAGCAGCTTCGGCAGTTGCTTGCCGCCGTCCACGCCGGCGGCGGTGGCGAGTACGTCGCGGATCGTCGCCGATGGCGGGCCAGACGCTCCGGAGCCTGAAATCACAGCCTCGGCGAACGGAATCAGCGTGTTCGCGTTCAGGCTGCTGGTGACGGCGGCGAGGTAGTAGCGGTCGGTCGAGGTGCGAGCAAGCCGGGCCAAAATCTTCCCGGCGTCGGGGTGGGAACTCGACCCGAGGGCGACCGCCAGTTGCCGCCGGACGTGCGGGTCCGGGTCGTCGGCGAGGTACGCCAGCCGGGTGGTCAGGTGCGTGCCACTGGTTAGCCGCGGCGCGGTCAGCCGGACCGCATTTTCGCGCACCGCCGGGTCCGGGTCGAGCAAACTCCAGGCGAGAGCGTCCGACGTTGTCTCCCCCATCTGATCAAGTGTACACAGCGCGTGCAACCGGGTCAGCCCGCGTTCAGACTCGGCCAGCAGTTTGAGCAACGGTTTGACCGCCTTCGGGTCGTTCCGCCATGTCAGTAGCATCGTCGCCATGTCCCGCTGCCACCCGTTCGGAGTATCGAGCGCGGCCACCAGCCCGGCGGCGTCGAGTCGGTCCAACCGCACCCACGGGCGGAGCGGCTTGTCCGCCGGACGAACCCGATAGACGCGGCCCATGCCGGCGCCGGCCCGCACGTCGATCTTCGCCACGTCCTCCGCCGGGATCCACACCGGATGTTCGATCAGGAAGCGGTACATGTCCGCCACCCACAGCCCGCCGTCCGGCCCGGTGACGGCCTGGGTCGGGCGGAACCAGCCGTCGGTGGAGGTGAGGAACTCGCTGTCGGTCTCGTCGGCGGCGCGGGCGGCGGTGAACGTGGTGCCGGCCGGTTTCAGCTTCAGCCGGTGGACGAGCAGGTTGACCGTCTCGCAGGTGAACGCATCCCCGGCGAACTCGGCCCCGAGCAACTCGTCGCGGTACAGGCCCAGCCCGCACGCCGCCGTCACCGTGTCCGCCGGGCCGGACAGGGCGAACCGCTGCGCGTCCGCCTTCCGCGGGAACACGCGGTTCGACGGCATCAGCGTCACCGTCCCGCCGGGGTAGGCCACGAACGGGTTCCGCTTCAGGTCGTGGTCGGTCAGCGCGTGGTGGTACAGCACGTTGCTGTTGTCGCACC
>JALHQU010000014.1 GCA_022841795.1 Fimbriiglobus sp. | reverse complement strand
CAGAAGCAGGTGGCCGGGTTCACCCTGCCGAAGGCGCTCACCCCGGAGTTCGTCAAGCAGCGGGTGAGTGACAAGCTGTTGTCGCGGCTCGGGTGGCAGCCGCGGTGCAAGCCGACGGTACTGAAATCGGGTCGCATCCTCCTCCCGCTGTATTCGGACACCTACAGTGCGGGGCTGATGGCGATCTCGGACGACGACGGCAAGACGTGGACGGCGTCCGCTCCGCTCGCCGGGTTCGGCAGCATCCAGCCGACGGTGCTGGAAAAGAAGGACGGCACGCTGGTGGCGTACATGCGGGAGAACGGGGTGTTCAAGAAGATCCGGATGAGCGAGTCGAAGGACCAGGGAGTCACATGGGGCAGTGTGACCAGCACGGAGCTACCCAACCCCGGCGCCGGCATCGACGCGGTGAAGCTGGCGAGCGGCAGCTGGGGCCTCGTGTACAACGACCAGACGACGGGCCGCAACAGCCTGGCCGTGTCGCTGTCCGACGACGAGGGGAAGACGTGGAAGTGGACGCGGCACCTGGAGAAGCAGGCGAACGGGCGGTACCACTACCCGGCGGTGATCCAGGGCAAGGACGGGACCATCCACGCGGTGTACAGCTACTTCGTGACCGAGGGGAAGAGCATGAAGCACGCCGCGTTCAACGAGGCGTGGGTGAAGGAGGGGGATAAGAAGTAAGAGGGGAACCACGAATCACACGAATCAGACGAATGAAGAAGGAGGGCCGGCCGTGACCCGACGTGCATTTCATTCGTGGTATTCGTTCGATTCGTGGTTCCTGTTGCTGTTCCTCCTCCCACCTGCCGCCGCCGCGGACAGGCCGAACGTGGTGGTGATCCTCACCGACGACCAGGGGTGGGGCGACCTGAGCCGGAACGGGAACGCCAACCTCCGCACCCCGCACACCGACTCGCTGGCGAAAGACGGCGCGTCGGTCGAGCGGTTCTTCGTGCAGCCGGTGTGCAGCCCGACGCGGGCCGAGTTCCTCACCGGCCGGTGGCACCCGCGGGGCGGGGTGCGGGGCGTGTCCACCGGGGCGGAGCGGCTGAACCTGGACGAGAAGACCGTCGCCGACGCCTTCCGCGCCGCCGGGTACGCCACCGGCTGCTTCGGCAAGTGGCACAACGGCAGCCAGTACCCGTACCACCCGGCCGGCCGCGGGTTCGCCGAATACTACGGGTTCACCTCCGGGCACTGGGGCGACTACTTCGCCCCGCCGCTCGACCACAACGGCAAGGCGACGACCGGCACCGGCTTCCTGGCCGACGACCTGACCGACCGGGCCATCGCGTTCCTGACCGCGAACGCCGCGGCGGGCAAGCCGAGCTTCTGCTACCTGGCGCTGAACACCCCGCACTCGCCCATGCAGGTGCCGGATCAGTATTGGCAGCGGTTCGAGAAGGCGGAGTTGAAACTCCGCGGGGAGAAGACCGAAGACCTCGGGCACACCCGCGCGGCGCTGGCCATGTGCGAGAACCTGGACGACAACATCGGCCGGTTGCTGGCGGCGCTGAAAGAGAAGCAACTGGACCGTAACACCGTCGTCGTCTACTTCCACGACAACGGGCCGAACGGCCCGCGGTGGAACGGCGGGATGAAGGGCCGCAAGGGCAGCACCGACGAGGGCGGGGTGCGGTCCCCGCTGTTCGTCCGCTGGCCGGGCCAGATCAAGCCGGGCACGGTCGTCACGCCGGTCGCCGCGGCGGTGGACCTGTACCCCACGCTGGTTGAGCTGGCCGGGGTGAAGCGGGCCGGCGACAAGCCGTTCGACGGCGTCAGCCTGGTCCCGTGGCTGCGCGGCGAGGACAAGCCCGCCCCGGACCGCGTGCTGGTGCAGCACTGGAACGGCAAGACCAGCGGCCGCAGCCAGGGGTTCCGCCTGGACGCCGCCGGGCAACTGTTCGACATGACCGCCGACCCCAACCAGACGAAAAACGTGTCGGCCGACCACCCGGCGGAGGTGAAACGACTCACGGAAGCGGTGGCGGCCTGGAAGACGGACGTGCTCGGCGGGTTGCCGAAGGCCGACGACCGGCCGTTCCCGGTCGGGTACGCCGAGTTCGCGCGAACGGTGCTGCCGGCCCGCGACGGGGTGCCGCACGGCGGGGTGAAGCGGAGCGCCAACGCCCCGAACTGCTCGTTCTTCACCCACTGGACCAAACCCGACGATTCGATGACGTGGGGCATCGAGGTGGCGACGGCCGGGAAGTACGAGGCGATCATTCACTACACCTGCCCGAAGGCGGACGTCGGCGCGGCGGTCGAGTTGGCCGTCGGCGGGGCGAAGTGGGCCGGCACCGTGAGCGAAGCGCACGACCCGCCGCTGCGGGGGCAGGAGCACGACCGCGTGCCGCGGCAGGGCGAGTCGTATGTGAAGGAGTTCCGGCCGCTGTCGCTCGGGGTGGTCGAGGTGCCGGCGGGGAAGGGCACGCTGACGCTGAAAGCGGGGAAGATTCCCGGCGGGCAGGCGGCCGACGTGCGGGCGGTGGAGTTGGTGCTGAAGCGGTGAAGCGGTGACGCAGAGTAGGAACCACGAATCACACGAATCGAACGAATCAGACCAAGTTGGAGAACAGCGGTGGGGTGTGATCTTCCCCCACTCCCGCCGTACTCTGTTCTCATTCGTTCGATCCGTGTGATTCGTGGTTCCCCTCCTCCCGGACTGCCCATGCACGCCATCGACTCGTCCGCCGCCGTCGCCCGCCTGATGCGGTTCCTGGCCGTCCCCGGCATCACCGGGGAAGAGAAGTTGATCGCCAAGGACATCGCCGCCGCCCTGAAGGAGGTGGGCGTGCCGGCGAAGGCGATCAAGCACGACGACGCCCACACCCGCATCCCGCTGCCCACCCAGACCGGCAACCTGATCGTGCAACTGCCCGGCCAGGGCGCGCTGAAGGACGCCCCCCGCAAGCTGTTCATGACGCACATGGACACGGTGCCGCTGTGCGCCGGGGCGAAGCCGAAGCTGAGCGGGAAGAAGATCGTCAACACCGCCGACACCGCCCTCGGCGGGGACAACCGCACCGGGTGCGCCGTCCTCGTCACGCTGGCGGCGGAACTGATTCAGCACAAGCTGCCGCATCCGCCGCTGACGCTGCTGTTCACCGTCCGCGAGGAGTCCGGGCTGTTCGGTGCCCGCTTCCTCAACCCGGCCGACCTGGGCGACGCGAAGGTCGGGTTCAACTTCGATGGCCGGTCCGCCGGGGATGTCATCATCGGGGCGGTCGGGGCGGACCGCTGGGAGGTCGAGATCTTCGGCAAGGCGTCGCACGCCGGGGTGGCGCCGGAGCGGGGGATTTCGTCCACCCTCATCCTCGCGCTGGCGCTGGCCGAGGTGCGGGCGGGCGGGTGGTGGGGGAAGGTGTCCAAGCCGCTGGGCGAGGGCACGAGCAACGTCGGCCCGGTGGGGAACAAGGCCGGCGGGGCGGCCGGCGACGCCACCAACGTCGTCACCGATTACCTGCTGGCGAAGGGGGAGAGCCGCAGCCACGACCCGCGGGTGTTCAAGGCCATCACCGCCGCGTACAAGGCGGCGTTCGAGGCGGCGGCGGCGGCCGTGACGGACCACGCGGGCACGCCGGGAAAGGTGAAGTTCCACGCCCGCACCGACTACTTCCCGTTCCGGCTGAAGGAGAACACGCCGGCGGTGAAGGCGGCGGCGGCGGCGGTGTCGGCCATCGGCCGCACCCCCAACCTGCGGGTGGCGAACGGCGGGCTGGACGCCAACTGGATGGGCAAGCACGGCATCCCGACGGTCACGTTCGGGGCCGGGCAGAACGACATCCACACGGTGAACGAGTGGGTGGACCTGGGCGAGTTCGACGCCGGCTGCCGGCTGGCGGTGGCCGCGGCCACGGGGTGACGGAGTGTGGTCCGCACACGCCGTGTGCGGGTGAGCCAGGCCGCACACGGCGTGTGCGGACCACACTCGGCAACGACGAAAGCCCCCGCGCGTTCGCACGGGGGCTTCGGCAGGAAGTCACGGCTCGGTCAGTACCGGATGAGGAACCCGAAGTTCACCCCGTGCACCCAGAAGTCGTCCGGCTTGATGCTGAACGCCGGGCTGCCGTTCGCCCCGGTGCCGTAGGTGCCGCTGGTCGGCACCAGGCTGGGGTCCACCCGCCCGTTGAACAGCGACCCCGGCCGGGACACCGCACTCAGGTGCATGAAGTTGTACCCCACCGTGCCGGTCAGCCAGCTGGTGAAGTTGTACCCGACCGACCCGTTCACGTCCGTCAGGATGGCGAACTGGTCGGCCTTGTACCGGCCGATGTTCGACGCGTTGGCGAACAGCCCGCCGATGGCCTGGCTGTTGATGCGGTTGGCCGGGTTGGCCGCCCCCTGGGTGGTCGGGTCCAGGGCGTAGCTGGTGCCGTCCACGGTGACGGACGAGCTGGACGACCCGAACGCCACCTTGCCGGTCGCCCCCACGTACCACCGGCCGGAGCGGAAGTGGCTCTGCAGGCCCACCTGCCCGCCGTTGAACTTGTTCACGATGTGGAACAGGTCCCGCACCTCGATGCTGGTGGGCGCGCCGACGGTGATGTTGGCGAACGGCAGGGTGATGCCCGGCAGCAGGGTGGACCGGGTGCTGACCGTCAGCGACTCGTCCAGCTCGGCGTACCGGTACCCGACCAGCAGGTTGAGCGTCCACGTGCGGCAGTTGTCCGGGCAGGCGCGGTACACGTTCACGATCGCGCTCCCCTCCGCCCCCCAGAAGGTGGTGGTGGCGCGGGACAGCGCCTCCCCGTTGATCGCGTTCGGCGACGACACCAGCAGGATGCCCTGGGCGCCGCTGGCCGTGCTGATGAACGGGCGGGAGATGAGCGGGATGCCCTGGTCGCTCGACCGCAGGAACGCGGTGTTCGACACCGGGGCGAAGTAGAACCCGCCGGCCTCCACCCCCAAGCGGTGGTCCTGCGGCCGCCACACCCCGCCGCTGATGCGGAACCCGTGCGCGGTGCCCAGGTTCAGCGTGCCCGGCGCGCCGGCCAGGATGGTGGTGGTGGACGCCCCGATCCGCCCCTGCTCGCCGGCCGTGGCCGCCCCGCTCGTCAGCAGTGGGAACCCGGTCGGCTGCGACTTCGGGAAGCCGAGCAAATACTGCCCGTCCACGTACAGGGTGCTGAGCAAGCTGGCCTGCGCCGGCTCCTCATACCCGCCTTGCCCCATGATTCCGGGCGGCGGGTACACCGGCCCGCCCGCCCCCATCATCGGGTCCACCCCGCCCATCGGCGGTCCGCCCTCGCCCATGCCCATCATCGGCGGCGGGACGGCCGGATGCTGGCTGTTGGCCTGCATCACGCCCCCGTCGTCGAACCCGCCCACGGTGCCGATGGCAACCGGGGCGGTGGGTCGGGTCGGCGACTGGGCGAGCGCTCCCCCTGCGCCCGCCGCCAGAGCGGCGATGGTCCCGAGTAACTTCTTCCGCATGACAACGCTCCCTGATCCTGAGCGGTGAACTCGGCGGCGCGTTCCCCCAACGCTCCCCCAGCCGACCGGAAGTCGCTTACTTCCTGCTGTCCGCTAAAATCGGCTACGCCCGACCCGGACATGAATCGGATTCCACAAACTCGGCACACCCGGCGGAACCGGCACGACCAGACCTTCGCCGGGTTCGCAGGCTTACCCACCCCGCCACCGCGGGGACGAAGATTCGGGCGCCGTGGAAAGATGGAGAGGGAAGGTGGCGTGTCTTCGTTAGCCCGACGCGCCAGCGAGGGGTGCGTGGTTCCCCTCGCTGGCGCGTCGGGCTAACAAAGACACCGGACGGTCGGCTCGCCCTACGCAGATGCCGTCTTGTAGGGCGGGCCGCCGTCGAGCGGAGCGAGACCAGCCCCGCCGCCTGCTGCTTTGCCCACAGCCTCGGGTCTTCGGCCTGAAGGCCGGGATCCCTCAGCCCAGGGCGAGCGAGCGAAGCGAGCGACGCCCTGGGTTGGTCAGATCAATCACACCAGCTCTGAAAGGGCGACAGATCGTGTCCCGCCCCTACAGGGCGGATGATTTTTCGGTTCGTGGCCCCAGGGCGTCGTCGCTGCGCTCCTCGCCCTGGGCTGAGGGATCCCGGCCCTTCAGGCCGAAGAACACGACCCCACCCGCACGTCGGGCGAACGACACAGCTCAGCAGCGGCGGGGCACCGGTGAGCTTGAAGTCCCAGAAACGAATCATGCCCCGCCGTCTGCTGCAGCGACTGGTTCATTTCGGCAGGTCGCGGAACCGGCCTCTGGTCCGAGCAGTATACCAGAGAACCGGTTACGGCGAATCGACCGTTCTCCGTCGCTCGTGCCCTCCGCTTTTGGAAGGGCAGATGGAGGGCAATCGTGAGGTTGCGTTGGAGTTACGTCGGTGGGCGCGGACGCACCCCTCGGCGAGACTTCAGACGTCCTCGCGGAGTCCCCCATGGCCTGGCTCGAACGACACCCGACATCCGGTCGCTTCCACCTGTGCTTCCGTTGGAACGGTAAGCGGAAGCGTCGTTCCCTCTCGACCGACGACACCAAAGCCGCCGAAGCGATCCGTCTCCGCTTCGAGGAGAACGTCGCCCTGCTCGAACGCGGCCGGCTGGAGTTGCCGCCTGCCGCTGACATCATGACGTTCCTACTGTCCGACGGCAAGTTGGCAACTTCCCCGAAGGCGGTCGTCGCCATCGAACACAAATCGCTCCGGGTCATCGGCGACCTCTATCTCGCCGCCCTCGGCAACGGGTCGGTCGAAGCCAACTCGCTCGAAAACCTCGCAATGCACCTGAACCACTTCTGCCGCAAGTTCGGCGACGGCTTCGTGCTCCAGGATCTCACGACGAGCCAACTCCAGGACTACCTGAACACGCGGGTCCGGCGGAAGGGCAAGTCGTCGGTGCCGCTCAGCACGGTAACGCTGCGGAAGGAAGTCGCCACGCTCCGGGCCTGCTTCAACTGGGCCGAGCAGACGGGCCTTCTCACGGGCCGGTTCCCGAACCGCGGCCTCCGCTTCCCGAAGGGGGAGGACAAGCGGCCGTTCATGACCTGGGAAGACATCGAGCGGCGCGTCGGGCGAGGCGGGCTGACACCGCACGAGACGAAGCGGTTCTGGGACTCGTTGTTCCTCGACCTCCAGCAGATCGACGAGTTCCTCGTCTATGTGAAGTCGCACGCCTCGCGGCCGTGGGTCTACCCGATGTGCTTCGCCGCCGCCCACACCGGGGCACGGCGGAGCGAACTGGCCCGGCTGCACATCGACGACATCGACTTCCAGGACAAGACGGTCCTCGTTCACGAACGCAAGCGGGTGAGGGGCCAACTAACGACCCGCCGCGTGCCGCTCACCCCCGTCCTCGAACAAGTGCTGCTCCAGTGGATTCGGCACGACCATCCCGGCGGGTCGGTGCTCTTCTGCCACAAGGAAAAAGCCGGATTCCAACCGGCCGAGGGCGAGACCACCATCCCCATCACCGTGGACGACGCCGGCTGGCACTTCGTCCTGACGGTTCGGGGGTCGAAGTGGGCGGTGTTGCGGGGCTGGCACGTCCTCCGCCATTCGTTCGCGTCGAACCTGGCGGCGAAGGGGGTGGACCAGCGGTTCATCGACGAGTTCCTCGGGCACCAGACCGAGGCCCAGCGCCGCCGCTACCGGCACCTGTTCCCGCACCAGCAGCGGCAGGTTCTCTGTCAGGTTTTCGGCGGTTGAATCGGTCCGGCGATCCGTGGTAGGGAAGAAGGATGCTGAAAGCCTACGTCGGTGTCGCTTCCCAGTACGGTCTCGCCGTCCTCCAACCGGAACGGGACGACACCTTGTGCCTCGTCGAACGGTGTGTCCGGACCGGCGGGTGGCACGTCGGCTTCTGGGCCGTCCTCGGCGACGCGGAGGCCGACTCGGTCCAGACCCTGTTCCGGAACGGCTACCCGCGGGAAGCCCTGTTGATGCTGGACCGGTGCGCGAAGGATATGGGCTGCATTCTCCCGAGCGACCAACAACACTCCACACTCCACTGACCCGCTGCGGATGACGACCATGAACGAAGAAACCGAATCGCAACGGCTCGTCCGCGTGCTGGCGTTCGCGTTGCGACACCACCCGCTCCGGTTCGGCGTCGGCCTGGACGACGACGGGTTCGCAGACCTGGATGAACTCGTCGTCGGCATTCGTTTCAGCCACTACGATTGGGCCACCCTCGACCGGGAGCAGGTCGAAGACGCGGTACGCGGCACCGACCCCGGACGGTTCGAACTTCGGAACGGACTCGTTCGCGCCCGCTACGGTCACAGTGTCGCGCTCGGTTCGCCGGGGGAGTTGCAAGCGCCACCGGATGTCCTGTTGCACGGCACGGCGGCCGACGCCGTCGCCACGGTTCTGGCGACCGGCCTCCGGCCGATGAACCGCGCGTTCGTTCACCTCACGTCGAACCCGGACTACGCGGCCCAAGTCGTGACGGCGAAGGGTGGGGGTGTCGTACTCCGCGTCCGGGCCAAAGAAGCGGCTGCCGAGGGGATTGAGTTCTTCCAGGCCAACGCGCACGTCTGGCTCGCCCGAGAGGTGCCGTCCCGGTTTTTGCGGATGGAGGCCGATGCCCTCGTCTCTCCACAGACTCGGCGTACCGCCGTTGTGGTAGTTTCACCTACGGGACAGGAGGCGAGCGAGTGAGCAACCAGAAGAAGAGACCCACATCCCGGAAACTGGTGCCGACGAAATCGACCGACTCGGTCGTGCCGGCCGACCTGCTGACCGACCTTCGCGCCCTCATCGAGCAAGCCCGTGACGCCACCGCCCGTGCCGTCAACTCGGCACTCGTGCTCGTCTACTGGAGCATCGGCGACCGCATCCGCCGCGACATCCTCAAGAACAAGCGGGCCGACTACGGCGAACAGATTTTGCGACACTGTCGGCAAAATTGGTCCCGGAATACGGTCAGGGGTTCGGCGAGCGGAACTTGGCGCGGATGATCAAGTTCGCCGAGGTCTTCCCGAGCGGCGAGATTGTCGGGGCGCTGTCCCGACTATTGGGCTGGAGCCATTTCGTCGAACTCTTGCCGATCCAGGACGGCCTCAAGCGGGACTTCTACGCCGAGATGTGCCGCGTCGAGCGGTGGAGCGTCCGCACCCTCCGGGACAAGATGAACGGCATGCTGTTCGAGCGGACCGCCCTGTCCAAGAAGCCCGCCAAACTCGCCGAACAGGAACTCGCCAAACTCCGCACCGCCGACCAACTCTCGCCGGATCTCGTGTTCCGCGACCCGTACTTCCTCGACTTCCTCGGCCTGAACGACACTTACGCCGAAAAGGATTTGGAAGCCGCCATCCTCCGCGAGATCGAAGCGTTCCTGCTCGAACTCGGCGGCGGATTCACCTTCGTCGCCCGGCAGAAGCGGATGGTCATCGACGGCAAGGACTTCGCCCTCGACCTGCTCTTCTACCATCGCAAACTCCGCCGGCTCATCGCCGTCGATCTCAAGCTCGGCGAGTTCGAGGCGGCCTTCAAGGGGCAGATGGAACTCTACCTCCGCTGGCTCGACAAGCACGAGCGAGAACCGGGCGAGGATGCGCCGCTCGGGATGATCCTGTGCGAGTCGGCGGGTGAGGAGCAGGTCGAGTTGTTGCTCCTCGGGGCGAGTGGCATCCGGGTGGCGACCTACCTGACCGAACTGCCCCCCAAGGCGATCCTCGAACAGAAACTCCGGGCCGCGGCCGAACGCGCCCGCAACCGACTGACCGATGGGAATCCGTGAAGCCGTTGGTGATGCGGAAGGGATTCGGATCCACCCTTTGCAGGAACCTGCGGTTCCCGCACCCTCCCTCAAGCACTCGTCCGCACACGACCTCGTTCGTCCGTAGACCGCCCATCGGTGCCAGCGGTCGGCGGAGGCACCCGCCGCGTGACTACGGGGGAACGACGAACTGTCGATCCGATTCGCGCTGACCGAGTTGTGGGGAAAAGGCGTCCAACCCCTCCGACTCCCTCCGGTTCAGGCTGACCGGGGGACGCACGCCCGCCCAGGCAGCCACACGCGAGGAGCCGTCGCCATCGGCCGTCATCGGGGCGCGGGGCTTGTGAACCCCGATGACGACCGACGGCGACGGCTGGCGATCTCCCCAACGAGATTGTCGGGACGATGTCCCAAGAATGGGGTGCGAGTACGGTCCGTGTGAATCGACGGACTCTCGGCCTCGCCCGCGACGGACATTTTCAGACCGGGCGTTCGACCGGTGGTGCGTGAACCTCCGGTCGAACCTGTTGTCGCGTCGTTACTCACCGTCGGGTCGGACGAGCGTGCGAATCGTGTCGCCGAGTTCGTCCTCCGTCAGCGTCCAGGAGTCGGCCGCGAGCCGTGCCACCACGCGGAACTTAAGCCGCTGGTAGACGCCGAGAGCCGCTACGTCGTCGCCGAGTACGTCTGCCGCCAGTGCGAGGGCGAGTTGCGCCGGCCCACTCCCGCCGTACCCCCACTCGAAACCCGTCGGCGAGTGGCGACGGAGGTCGAGCCGCAGGGCCAGAGCGAATTCGCCGCCGTCATCGGAGACGGTCACGGCGCAGCCGTCGGCCGTCCGGCGTCCGGTATAGGTCTTCATGGGAATGTCCTGAGGGTGAAGAGTTGAAGAGGGCGAGAGGTCCGGTGGTGCAGGACCAACCTCTCGCGTGTCGTGTTGGCGATCGGAACCGGGAACCGAACCGTCGCCGTCGTGTCACCTCGTCCGTCTGTCGTCAGGCGGCCAAGGCGAGCAGACTCCCGGCCTGAACGTCCAGAGCCGCCCGGTCGCCGGCGTATTCGACTTGCCCGGCGAGCCGCGTGAGCGCGTCCACCAGGGCGAAGATGGTGAACCGACCGCCGGCCACCATCTCGACCGCTTGCTTCGCCAGCCCGCGACTCAGCCCGTGCTTGGCCAGCGCCTTCATCACTTCGTCGGCGTCGCTGCCGAGCTTCTCCCGCATCGCCTTCTTGATCACCGCCGCGAACCCGTCCCGCCGCTCGTCCCGCTTGGCAACGAGCCCTTCGACGTGCCGACGGATATCGTCCAGGGCGGTGCCCACCCGGGCCGTGTGCTTGCGGGCGAACTCGATCACCTCGACCGCGTCCCAGACGATGTGGTTCGCGCACACCTTCTGGAACCAGAACGTCTGGATGCCGACCGACCGCTTGCCCACTTCGGAGTTCCAGACGAAGAAGCCGGGGGCGAACGCCTCCCCGTCGATCTCCGCCCAGCCACTCGGGTCGATCAGGAAGCAGAACAGGTCCTGCTCCCCGCAGTAGAGGCCCGTCGCACCGTTGAACCCGGCCTGGGGCGGCGTGAAGTCGGTCGCGTACTCCTTCAGCATCCCGACCAGGTCGGCGTTGTGCAACCGCGTGTACGCCGTCCCGTGGACCGAGCGGATGCTCTCGCCGCGGGTGAGCAGTTGGAGCGGCTTGTTGCCGCCGGGCAGCGTCTCCCGGAACGCCCGGGAGGCCGTGTCCGGGGAGAGTCGGTTGACCGTCTCCTTGCTGACGCGGGCCAGCCCGCACAGTTGCCCGAAGCTCCAGTCGTTGAGGGTGAACGGCCCGTCGCTACCGGCCCGCAGGCCGAACCGCCCGTCGGGGGTGGCCTCGGGGACGAGCATCGACGGCGACACCCAGGCGTCGGCCGACTCGTCCTTCTCCCGCCGGCAGTGGGCGAGCAGGGCGTCGAGCGACGGGAACCGTTCGTCCGGCGCGCGCCGGAACAGTTCCCCGCTCGCGCGGGTGAGATTTTGCTTCGTCATGGCGAATCCTCGAAAGGGAACAGGGAATAGGGGATGAGAAACCAAACCGTGTTGCACCACCGGCCTCTCAACCGGGCGCGCGCGATGCGGGCGGTCGTGAAGTCGGGGAATTCGTCTACCGAACGGGGCGGTGGAAAAGGGCGAACGGAACAGCCGCTCAAGTAGCACGGTTCTGATGGGACTTTCAAGTAGCCGGCCCGAACCGAGATCGGTGCAGATCGCGACGAACCAGTCGAAGGGCACGAGGCGTCCAACCCCTCCGACTCCCTCCGGTTCAGGCTGACTTGGGGACACACGCCCGCCCAGGCAGCCGCACGCGAGGAGCCATCGCCATCGGTCGTCATCGGGGCGCGGGGCTTGTGAACCCCGATGACGACCGACGGCGACGGCTGACGACTCCTTCACCCCTCCCGTGCCGGATTTGATTCCGGACCGAAATCCGTGGTAGTTCTCGCGGCCTGTCGCTCACGCTCTCTCCGACCCGGCCACCCGGTAGACGCTTCCAACGCCGACTCCGCGAGCCGTCTCGCGCGCGGAGACCGGTGGTGCAATTCGGTTTTCCAATTCCCAATTCCTTTCCTTTTGGAGGCGTCGCCATGACCGCGACGACGACCACGTTGGGCGAACTCATCGCCCGACTGAAACAGGGTGAGACCGTCCCGCTGCCCGACCACGAAGGGTGGGCCGGGATGATCGCCCGGACGACGCTGTTCGGCCGCGTGTGTGAGGTGGCCGGCGAGACCTACGACTACTTCCTCGAAGTCCTGCCGCCCCGGTGGATGGGGATGGGCAACGGCGGGTTCGCGTTCGGCGAAGGGGCCGACCCGCTCCGCCTCTTCTGGGCGGCGAACACCCCGCACGGCCGGCAGTTCTTCTGCCGCCAACTCGACGAAATCGAGACCCGGCAATTCTGCCGGCTCGCCCGCATTCCCCTGACCTCGGGCTGACGGAGGACACGCCGATGTTTCACGACGAACGGACCTGGTGCGTCCGCCCCGATGAGACGCCCGAAGACGTGGCCTTGCAAGTGACCCGGCGGACGTGGCCGGCTTGCACGGCCTTCGCAGCCGGCGGCTACCTGTTTCTGAACGACTCATTGCCCGAGGACGGGTCCACCGACTTCGCGGTGGTGAAGCGTCCGACGAAACGGGGCGGTGCGTACGTCCAGGTCGCCTCGCTGACGCTGGGCTTCTTCGGCTACGAGAACGCACTCGACCGAATTCGGAGAGTGCTGGCGGGGGACTACGACGCCCCCGCCGCGTTCCGCGCGGTGGAACCGCGACTCGAAACGGCACACGAGCACATCGCTCGGCGCTGCCCGTTCTGTTCCTGACCCCGTTCCATTCCTTACCGAGGATTCGTTCGATGACGACCACCAAGCAAGACCCGAAGAAGGGGCAAGCGGACAAGGCGAAGCCCGTCCACGAGATCCGCCTCGGCCGCATCCGCGCCGCCGTCTGGCTGAACGAGACGGACAACGGCCCCCGCTACAACGTGCAGATCAGCCGGCTCTACAAGGACAAGGCCGACAAGTGGAAGGACTCGTCCAGTTTCGGCCGCGAGGACCTGCCGCTGGTCGGCAAAGTCGCCGACATGGCGATGGTCTGGATCTACGAGAACCCGGCCGCGGCCGAGAAGTAACCCCGGAGGAACACCATGATCCCTTCGGGTTCTGTGAAAGTACCCCTCGGCCAGATCGTGGCGACGCCGGCGGCGCTCGGCACGGTGTCGCAACCCGACATCGTCGCCGCGCTCCGCCGGCACGCTTCGGGCGACTGGGGCGACGTGGACCCGGACGACCGGGCCGCCAACGACGACGCCTTGAAGTCCGGGGAGCGGTTGCTGTCGGTTTACCAGTCGGCCACCGGAACCACCTTCTGGGTGCTCACCGAGGCCGACCGATCCGTCACGACCGTACTCCTGCCGGACGACTATTGACAACGGTTTTCCTTCAGGCCCGCCGCACCACCGGGCCTCTCCAATTGGAGAGACCACCCATGATGTTCGTCTGCTACAGCCTGACGCTCGGGATTCTGGGCTTCGCCTACCATGCGCCCGATCTGGCTTTGATGATCCTGTTGCTAATCCTGGCCAAGTACCTGCTGAAATGACCCGGAAACTCGGTTCGTTGACGCTGCACCATAAAGGACGTTATGGTGCAGCGAATGGGTGACAACGCAGTGACAGTGTTGGGATCGGATCAGCGGTCGATCGAGTGGTATTCCGCCGGAACCGTGCCGGAAATCATCGACCGTGCCGGAGCGGCAGCCCGGAAGCGGTTTCTGGAGTTCTTCACCGCGACCATCCGGAACGAGAACACCCGAGTCGCCTACGCTCGCGCGGTCGGTTCCTTCTTCGCGTGGTGCCAGAGCTACCGGCTCGAACTGCTCGACATTGAGCCGATCCACGTCGCGGCCTACATCGAACGGCATCCGGGTGCGCCGCCAACCGTCAAGCAGCACCTCGCGGCGGTGCGGATGCTCTTCGACTGGCTCGTCACCGGCCAGGTGCTCGCCATGAACCCGGCGGCCTCCGTCCGCGGCCCCAGGCACGTCGTCAAGCGCGGGAAGACCCCGGTTCTGGATGCCGATCAAGCCCGGCAACTGCTCGACTCGATCGACACGTCGAAACTCTCCGGCCTGCGGGATCGGGCGCTGATCGCCGTTATGGTGTTCAGCTTCGCCCGAGTGAGTGCCGCCGTGTCACTAAAAGCCGAGGACTACTACCAGGACGGCAAACGGTGGTGGTTCCGGTTCCGGGAGAAGGGCGGGAAGCAGCACCAGGTGCCGGCCCACCACACCGCCGAAGCGTATCTCGACGCCTACCTGTTCGCGGTCCGGAGCGGAGACGACAAGAAGGGTCCCCTCTTCCGCACCGTCACCCGGCACGGCCAACTCACCGACCGACAGATGACGCGGAACGACGCCTTCCGCATGGTCAAGCGCCGGACGGCGGCGGCCGGGTTGCCCCTCACCACCTGCAACCACACCTTCCGCGCCACCGGCATCACTGCGTACCTGGAGAACGGCGGGACCATCGAGAAGGCCCAGGCGATTGCCGCCCACGAGTCGCCGCGGACGACCAAGCTCTACGACCGTACCAGCGACGAAATCACCCTCGACGAGATCGAACGGATACTGATCTGACACCGCCCTCCCCGCCACCGACTTTAGACCGCACGCCTCTGCCCGCCGGCAGAATAACCTCACTGCCGGTCGTGGCCGACGCACGATGTTTGTCTGCGGCCAGGATCGACGCTCGCGCGAACGACAGGTTTTTCAGCCGCCGTTTCCGTGGTGGGACCACCCAGCACGGGGACGACGGCCGATTTCGGGAACGCTTCCCGTGGGCCACCCTCCCGAACCGAAACGGAGTGGTAGCGATGGACGACGTGGACCTATTGATCTGTGGACTTCAGGCCCGCCGGCCCGAGGAGCGGCGGCGGGCGGTCGTCAAAGTTGGGGCGGCCGCGGCCGACGAGCCGAAGGCGATGCACGCCCTCCTCAACGCCCTGGCCGACACGGACGGGGAGGTGCGGCATCACGCCGGAGAAGGACTCCGCAACGCCGGGCCGGCCGCCGGCAAGGTCGTGCCGATGCTAGTCAAGGCGTTCGGCACGGGCGAACGGCCCGTCCGGATCGTGGCCGCCCACGCCCTCAGGAAGATCGGACCGGTGGCCGTCAAAGCGGTGCCCGCGCTGATCGAGGGATTGGCCGACTCGGACGGCGAGATCCGCCGGGTGGCCGCCGCGGCACTGGCCGGTATCGGCCCGGCTGCACACAAGGCCGTGCCCACCCTTATCGGGCTGGTGGCCGATGCCGACACGGACATCCGCTGGACGGCGTGCCATGCACTGGGTGCCATCGGACCGAAAGCCGTGAAATCGCTTCCGGCCTTGATCGAGGCGGCTGACGACGAGCACCCGGATGTCCGCGTGGTCGCCCGAACCGCTGTCCTGAAGGTGCGGCCGGCAGGTTGAAAACAGTCCAGGGTTTTCCTCCGCGCGAGCGAAGACCCGCACGGGGGTTCGGAGCGGGACGAACCGGTTGAAATTGATGCTGAACCGCTTGCATTCCATGATTAAGCGGGGCCGAAACTCGTGTATCTTCGACTCACGATTCCGCGGAGCAGTTGGAGCGCGAGGGCGATGATCCGGTTGACTTCCGGCCCGTCCGTGGAATACGTCACGGTGGTTCCCGTTCGCACGCTCGTCACCAACCCGGCCTGCTTGAGGAGGCCGAGTTGCTGGGAGACGTTCGCCTGTTTCGCCCCGACGGCGGCCGCGAGTTCGTTGACGGAATAGGGGCGGTCCACGAGCCGCACCATTAACGCCATTCGCGTCGGACTGCCGAGCGCGGCGAAGACCGCCGCGACCGAATCGGGACAGGCGGTACGGGTTACGCCCTTCGCCACGACTCCTCCTTTTCACCCGGTCGGTGGAATGATTTCGCTCGGGACCGGGGCGGCCACGAGCGCGACATCGTCCGCAATAGCGGGACGGTCGGAGTGGCGGTACAGCATCCAGTACACGACCGGCACTAGGATCAGCGTGAACGCGGTGGACACCGTCAGCCCGAAGATGAGCGACCAGGCGAGGCCGCTGAACACCGGGTCGAGGGTGATCGGCCACGCCCCGAGCATCGCCGCCCCGGCGGTGAGTAGGATCGGCCGGAAACGAACCGCGCCACTTTCGATGAGCGCTTCCTTCAGGGTCGCACCGCGATCCCGGACGTGCTGGATGAAGTCGAGCAGCAGGATCGCGTTCCGGTCGGCGATACCGGCGAGCGCGATCATCCCGATCATCGCCGTGGCGGTGAAGTAGACCGGGTTCGCGTACCCGCCGACCGTCGCCCCGGTGTAGACGTTGAGCAGCCAGAAACCGGGCATGATGCCGATGATGGTGAGCGGGATCGAGATCATCTGCACGAGTGGGATGAGGTAGCTGCCGGTCTGGTAGACCATCAAAATGTAGATCATCAGCAACGCCCCGCCGAACGCGAGGCCGAGGTCGCGGAACACGTCGAGCGTGATCTTCCACTCGCCTTCGCCCGTCCAGACGACCTCCGCCCCGCCCGGTGTCGGCTTGTCCCGCAGCGCGAGGATGAGGCCGATCACCGCCTCCCCCGGCGTGCGGCCGGCGGTGTCGCCGAACACGTAGGCCACCCGCCGCTGGTTCTTGTGGTAAATGGTCTGCTCCGCGGGCAACTCCTCGAACCGGCCTAGTTCGCCGAGTTGGACGATCTCCCCGGTCGGCGTCTTCACCCCGAGTCGTGTCAAGTCGGTGAGGCTTCCCCGCTCCCGCTGGGGCAGTTGCAACACGATGGCCAGTGGGTTCAGTTCGCGTGGCAGGTGCGCGGCCCCGGCCCGGAAGTCCTGCACGTTTCCCTCGCCTGGCTGCATTCCCTGCAACCCGACCCGCAGCGTGTTGGCGATCTGCTCGGTGGTCACGCCGGTGAGCGACGCCTTCTCCTTGTCCACGCGGAACACGAACCGCGACCGCTCCGCCTCGAACGTGTCGTCCACATCCACCACATCCTTCGCGTCGGCGAACATCTTCCGCACGTGCTTCGTGTCCGCCCGCAGGCTCGCGTCGCCCTGCCCGGCCTTCGGGTAGACCTCGGCCACCAGCGTACTCAGCACCGGCGGGCCGGGCGGCACCTCGACGAACTTGATCCGGGCCTTGTGCTTGTCGGCCACGGCTTGCAGGTCGTTCCGCACCCGCAGGACGATGGCGTGGCTCTGGTGCTGTCGTTCCTCCTTCGGGAGCAGGTTCACCCGCAGGTCGCCGCGGTGCGGTTGCTGCCGCAGGTAGTAGTGGCGGACCATGCCGTTGAAGTCCATCGGCGAGGCGGTGCCGGCGTAGCTCAGTACCTCCCGCACCTCGGGGGCCGTCCGCACCGCGTCCGCCAGGGCCTTCAGCGCGGCGTCGGTTTGTTCGACGGTAGAGCCTTCCGGCAGATCCACCAGCACCTGGAACTCGTCCTTGTTGTCGAACGGTAGCATCTTGAGCGGCACCAGACCGAGCGCCGGCAGTACCATCGAGGCCAGGAGCAGCAGCGTGGTGAAGCCGATGAGCGCCCAGGCCGCGAGGCGGGAGTTGAGGAACGGCGTCAGCACGGCCTTGTAAACGCGGTAGGTGAGTGTCTTGTGCGGATCGACCGGTTCGTGCCCGCCCTTGCCGTACACCCCCTTGAGCATTTGGTAGCTCAGCCACGGGGTGACGGTGAACGCGACCACCATCGACATGAACATAGCGACCGGGACGTTTAGCGCCATCGGTTGCATGTACGGCCCCATCATGCCGGTGATGAACAGCATCGGCAGGAACGACACCATCACGACGAGTGTGGCGACGATGATCGGCGGGCGGACTTCGTTCACCGCTTCGAGGACCGCTTCCTTCGGCGGCTTCTTGCGCAGGCCGAAGTGCCGGAAGATGTTTTCCACGTCCACGATCGGGTCGTCCACAACCAACCCGAGCGCAAGGATGAGCGCGAAGAGGGTCACGCGGTTGATCGAGTAACCCGCGAGGTAGTTGACGAGCAGCGTGAGCGCGAACGTGAGCGGCACGGCGGTGACGACGATGATCGCCTCCCGCCAGCCGAGCGAGAACATGACCAGTCCCGAGACGATGATGATGGCGAGGCCGAGTTCGCGGATCAGTTCCGTCACCTTCTCGTCGGCCGTCTCGCCGTTGTTCCGCGTCACCCGGATTTCGATGTCGTGCGGGATCACGTCGCGGCGGAGTTCCTCGACCTTCGCTTCCAACGCGCGGGCCACGACGACGGCGTTGCTCCCCTTCCGCTTGGCGACGCCGACCGTGACCGCCGGGAAGTCGGCCCCCGTGCCGGCCTCGGCCGGGTTCTCCCCCTTCGAGCCAGGGCCGAAACTGATCCGGGTGTAGGTCGTCGGCTCTTCCGGGCCGTCCGTAACTAAGGCCACGTCGCGCAGGTAGACGGGCCGGCCGGAGAAGACGCCGACCACGAGCGTTTCGGCCTCCCGCGTAGTCTGGACGAACGGCCCGCTCTCGACGGCGAACTCCCGGTTGTCCGCCCGGAGCGCCCCGGCCTGTACGTTGATGTTCGCGCCCCGCAGCACGCGGTCCACGTCGAGCGGGGTCACCTGACGCGACGCCATCCGCTCCGGGTCGAGTTGCACGCGGATTTGGCGTCGTCGTCCGCCGACCACTTCCGTCCGGGCGGTTTCGGGAACGCCTTGCAGGGCCACTTCGACCTGCTCGGCGACGCGGCGGAGGGTGAAGTCGTCGGCCGTCTTGCCCCACACCGTCACGTTCACGAACGGCACGTCGTCGATTTCCACCGGCTTGACCACCCAGCCCGTCACCCCCGGCGGCACCATGTCCGCGTTCATCGAGATCTTGTTGTAAATCTTGACGAGGCTGTTCTCGCGCTTCTCGCCGACGTAGAAGCGGACCGTGACGACCGCCTCGCCGGGGCGGGACATCGAGTAGACGTACTCCACCCCGTCGATCTGATAGAGCAGCCGTTCCAGCTTCGACGACACCAGTTGCTCGACCTCCTCGGCGCTCGCACCGGGCATTCGGATGTATACGTCAGCGAGTGGGACCACGATTTGGGGGTCTTCTTCACGCGGCGTGAGGAGGAGCGCCGCCGCACCGCCGGCGAGCATGACGAGGATGATGAGAACGGACAGGTTGCCGTGCAGGAACGCTTCGATCAGGCGCGAGACGAACCCGCCGTCGGCGGACTTGGTACTCATGGCGGGGATTCCGTGCGGGATCGGAGTGAGACAACTACTTGGCGGGCAAGGCGACCCGTTCGCCGGGCGACAACCCGGACAGAACTTCTACCTTGTCGTCGGCGACGCGACCTACCCGGACGAAACGGCGGGAGAGCGTCCCGTCGGTCCCCGCGACTTCCACCAGATCGAGTTGTCCGATTTGCTGCACGGCCGACTGTGGGAGCCAGACCCGTTCGACGCGACCGACGGGGATGGCGGCCCGACCGTACATGCCCGGCAGGATCGGGTTGGACGAGGACTGCGGCAGGGCGAGTTTCACCAGTACCGACCGGCTGGCTTGTTGGGCTTGCGGAACGATCTCGCGGACGAGTGCGGTGGTAGCAAGGTTGTTCGCGTCGATGCGGATGCCGAGCTTCTGGCCGACGAGGATTCCGGCCGCCAGGCTCTCGGGCACGTTGACCTGGAGTTCCAGGTCGTTCGGGTCGTACACCGCAAGGAGTGGCTTGCCGGGGGCGGCCAGATCCCCCGGCTCGGCGAACCGGTCCGAGACGAGGCCGTCGGTGCTGGCGGCTATCTTCGTGTAGGTGATCTGAACTTCGATGCGGTTGATGGTTTCCTTGGCCCGCTTGACCTGTGTTTCCGCGACACGGAACGCCCCCTCCACGTTGTTGATTTCCTCCGCACTCACCGTTCCGGTACGACCCAACTCTTTGATCCGCAGATAGTTCGCCTTGCGGGTGACGAGGTCGGCTTCGGTGGCAGCGAGAGACGCGACGGCTTCCCGCTGCTGCGCGACGAGTTCGCGGTCGTCGAGGACGATCAGAACGTCCCCCGCCTTGACGCGATCCCCCGGCCGCGGCTTGATCTCGCGGACCGATGCCAGCAGTTGGCTCGCCACATCCGTCTTCCGGCGCGGTTGGACCGAGCCGACCGCCGTCACCGTCTCCATCCCAACAGTCCGCTCCGTCGTGACCAGCGTCCGCCCGGCCGCTTTGGGTCGCTCGACCGTGGCGATGCCGGGCGGCACTTTCTCGTGAAATGCCCCACCCATCCACGCCAGAAACAGCGCTAGGGCGGCGAGCGCGAGCGTCACTGTGACCAGGGTTTTCACGACCCCAACCACACGGGCAACTTTTCCTGGGCGCTGTTCCGTGTGCATATGCGACTTCCCATCACGGGCAGTGGTATCAAGGAAATTCCGGTGCCGCACTCGATTCCGAACGAGGGCGTCACCGGAAACGTGGGCCACTCTCGCCGCGTCACAGGCAACGGAGGAATGCCACCAGGTCGGCCTTCTCGTCCTTAGTGAGTTTCGTCTCCAGGATGAGGTTGAAGAACTCGACGGTATCTTCCAGCGTGAGCAGACGCCCGTCGTGCAGGTACGGCGGGGAATCCTTGATCCCCCGCAGCGGGAACGTCTTGATCGGCCCATCCATCGCCGCCATCCGGCCGTTCACCATCTGCGGGGCGAAGAACCGCTCGGCCTTCAGGTTGTGCATCAGGTTGTCGGTATAGTACGGGGCGGTGTGGCAAACCGAACACTGGGCCTTGTTGAAGAACAGCTTTTCCCCGCGGAGTTCGGCCTCAGTCGCCTTGGTCGGGTCCAGCTTCCCGTACACATTCAGCTTCGGGGCCGGTGGGAAGTCGAGCAGTTCCTGGAATTCGGCCATCGCGTGGACCTGGCTGCCCCGTTCGAGGACGTTCGCCCCCTTCTTGGCGGCCATGACCGGGTCGCCGTCGAAGTAGGCCGCTCGCTGCTCGAACTCTGTGAAGTCCTCGACCGTTTTCAACCCGCGTTGCGACCCGAAGAGCCGCTGGACGTTGACGCCCCGCAGGGACGGCACGTCGATCCGGTGGCGGAACTCCTGCGGCCGGATGTCGCCGACGAGGTGCGTGGCCGCGTTGGTGTGGCCGTTGACGTGGCAGTCGAAACAGGTCACGCCCTTGCTCGGCTTTAGGGAGCGGCGGTCGCCCGTCTGGTTGAACTGCTGCTGCGGGAACGACGCGACGAGCAGCCGCAGCCCTTCCAATTGCTTCGGGTTGAGGATGCCGTTGAACAGTTCGTAAAAGTTCTCGCTCGTGACCACTTTCCCCTTCGACACGTCGCCGAGGTCCAGGCGTGTGGTCAGGAAGATGGCCGGGGGGAACTCGGGCAGGACGTGGTCGGGCAGGTCGTAGTCGAGGTCGAAGCGGGTCAGGTCGCGGCCCTCCTGCTTCTTGATTTCTTCGATGTGGTATTTCGGGAAGAGCATCCCGCCTTCGTCATGGTTGGGGTGCGGCAGCGGCAGGAAGCCCTTCGGCCAGACGCCCTTCTTGCGGATGTCTTCGGGCGTCATGCCCGCGAGGGACTCCCACGTCGTGCCGTCGGCCAGCTTGACCCGAACCCCTTCCTGAACGGGTTTCCCCCGCGACATGCTCACGCCCTTGCACGGGCGATCCGCGAGGTCGTACCGCTCGTCGAGCAGTTTGGCGTGACGCTCGGCCAACGCGGGCTTCGCGGCCGTCATCTTCTTGACGACCGTATCGAGACCTTCCTCGACGACCGGCGAGAAGCTGGACTTGGGTGGGTCGGCCGCGTGGACCGGCGAGTCGAAGCGACTCCACCACAGGCTCGCACCGACGGCAACGGCCGTCAGGGCGATGCCCATCACGAGTTTCGTACGCACGGATTCATCCTCCTCGAAGGGTAATTGACCGAGAACTATTTTCCATCCCGATTGATGGACGGTGGGTTGTTCGAGTCGGATGTGTTCGGCCGCGACCGCGGCTCACAAGACCCCGACATTCAAGTCCGAACCCCCAGCTTCGGCAACACCCAGATCTGGAGGACGAACCAACCGGCGAGGACTCCCAACAGGATCAGCGGTTCCACAACGTTTCTCCTTCGACGATTCGGCGGTGCCGCTCCCGATGGAGCGGGCACCGCGTGACTCGGGTCGTGCGGGGTCACTTCTTCTTCTCCGGTCCGGGCACGGGGTGTTCCTTGCGGGCTTCCTCGAACCCCTTCTCGACGAACTTCGTCACCACGTCGGCGTGGGCCTGGATGACCTTCACGACCCCCGCTTCGTCCGACGTTTCCACCACCTTCACGCCGGTCTTGGTGTTCTCGATGGTCATCTTCATCTTCTTGCCGTGCTTGAACGCCTCGACGAAGAGCGGATCCCAGTACCGCACTCCCTTGCCGGATTTCAGCCGCTCGTACATCGCCGGGACGTGTTCCTGGATCTTCTTCGTCACCTCGGCGTCGTCCGACTCCGTGACCGTCTCGACGCCGTTGTCGAGCTTCTTCACCGTCCGCTTGATCGCCTTGTGATTTTCGAGCAGGAAGTGGAAAGTGTCGCGGTCGGTGGCGAACGCGGCATCCTTCCCGCCCGGCCCCTTCTGCGGTTCGGCGGCAGCGCCGACACTCCAACCGAAACCGGCCGCCAGGCAAGTCACAGCGAGAACCCGGCGGAATCTGTTCCAACTCATGTCATCGCCCTCGGGAGAGAGTGTGGTTGCCGTTTAGCCGAGCAGGCGGCGCATCTCCTGCGCGTGTTCGTCTTCGTCCGCGGCCTGTGCCTCCATCTTCATCTTGAGCGAGTAGAGGCCGGCGGCCTCGGCCTGGGCCGCGAGCTTGACGTAGTTCGCCACGTCGATCCGCTCTTGCTCCACGTCCGCCGCGAGCATCGCCAGGACGCCGTCCGGCGGTGCAGTCAAGTCCGGCTTCAGTTCGGGCGTGCCGCCGAGCATATGAATCTGGTTGGCGAGGTACTGGGCGTGGCCGACCTCGTCGGCGACTTCGGCGAGGTACATCTGCCGGACTGGTTCCTGGGCCGCGCCCTTGATCGACGCGGCCTGGAGCATGTACCGGAGGAAGGTCGTCACCTCCCGGTTCAGTTGCTGGTTCATCGCCTGGATTAATGTGTCGTGTTTCATCATGTACTCCTGTTGTCGTGCTGTGGTGACGGCCCGCTGCACCCCGTCGATTCCGGGGCGAGTATGAGCCAAATCCCGCCGACCGCGGCGACGGCAGCGAACCACGGGTGGACGAGCAAGGCCAGTGTCCCGCCGACCGCCGCGAGTCCCCCGGCCAGAATGCACGTCCGCCGATGCACCCACCGCCCGGAGGCGTTCCGAACATCCCGTTGGGCGGGCGCGTTGGTCGCAGGCATGGCCGTCTCCTCGAAAAACCACGGGGTCACAAGCACTGATCCGCGACGGCCGATTCGGTTACACCGGAACTGACAATTCGTCGCGGCTTACGGCCAGTTCACTCGTCCGGTCCGCATTTTCCAGAGGAAGTACCGCTCGAACGCCAGCTTCGCCCAGTGCGCCCACGGTCCGGGGATGAGCGTCTGCCACTTCCGCCGCTTCGGGGCGTAGATGCGGTCGGTGTACAGGATGATGCCCTGGTTACCGGCGTCGAGGATGCACTTGCCGTCGATGTCCGCCTGCGGTTTCGGCGTCATCGGCTTCGCTTCGATCAGGGCGGCGATGTTCTTCGCCGCCGTGTGCGCCATCACCTCGCTGATGTACCCGGTCTTCGGCACCGAGCACCCGGCCTCGCACGGGGCGGGCGGGGCCACCGCGACCGCGACCCCGGCGGCGAACACGGTTGGATGGGTCGGGTGCTGCATGTTGTCGTTGGTGACGATGAACCCTCTCTCGTTGGCTAACCCGGAGCTTCGCACTACCTCCACCCCGAGGAACGGTGGTATGAGCATCGCGTACTTGAACGGGAGCGTTTTCCCGGCGAGATCGACGACCGACTTCTCATCCGTCGCCGAGTGCAGTTGCCCGGCCCGGAAGTGGACTTCCCCGGGCGTCACCTTGTCCACCACGGAGTTGATCGCCCAGTCGATCTTCACGTGCCGGAAAAACCACTCGGTCATGGCTTGGGCGTGCTTCAGCCCGCCGATGCCGAAGTGGCCGGGGAACGGCTCGGATGTGACGTACGTCACCGGCACCTTGTCGCGGACGCCCGCCCGCCGGAGGGCGTATTCCAGGTTGAAGACGAACTCGTAGGCCGCCCCGTAGCAGGCCGACCCTTGCGTCGCCCCGACGATGACCGGGCCGGGGTTTTTCAAGAACTCCTTCCAGGCTTTCCCAGCGCGGAGTGCGTGATCCACGTTGCAGATGCTCTCGGTGAAGCCGCCGTGTGGCCCCACTCCGGGTACGGCCTCGAACTGCACATGCGGGCCAGTGGCGACGAGCAGGTAGTCGTAGTGCAGCGTCTCGGTTTTCTCGGGCGCATCGACCGGCGTGATTTCGACTTCCTGTTTCGCCGGGTCGATCTTGCGTGCCAACGCCAGGCGGAATTCGGCCCCTTTGCGCTCTAGCGATTTCCGTAACGGGAAGGAAATCTGTTCCGGCGTCCGCCAGCCGAACGGCATCCAGATCAGCGACGGGATGAACACGAACTGCTCGCTCTTGTCGATCACCGTCACGCGGACGCGGTCGCGGAGTTCGCGTTTGAGTTCATATGCAGCCGTCAGCCCGGCGAAGCTGCCGCCGAGGATGACGACGTGTTTGGGAGAGTGGGTACTCATGTCACACCTTCGAGGGGATGAGGGGCCGGCCGCGCACCGGCGATGAACCGGTCCGGACGCCGAGGCGGACGAGGACGACTTCCAGCGGGCACCAGCGGGTGAGCGCCGACTGGAACAGGTTCAGTCCGACGAACGCGGTGAACAGCAACCAGTACGGCGAGATGAAGTACCCGAGCGCGAGGGACAGGAGGACGAAGCCCCCGGCGAATGCGCGGACGATACGTTCCGTGGTCATGGGATTGGTCTCCGGGTTAGTGGCCGTCGGGAGGAGCACCGCCGACGAGTCGGTCGAGCTTGACCAGCAGTGTTTTCAGATCGATCCGCCCCTCGTGCCGTTCGAGCAACTGGCCGTGCTGAAAGAGCAAAAGCGTCGGAACCGTCGTGACCCCGTAGTGCTCGGCCAACTCCGGGTCGTCATCGACATCGGCTTTCCGGAAGCGGACCGTGTCGGCGTACCGATTGGCCAGTCGCTCCAGGACCGGCACGAGGACGCGGCACGGGCCGCACCAGTCTGCGGAAAAGTCCACGACCACCGGGGTCGGCGAGAACAGTACGTCGCGTCCGAACTCGGCGGTCGTCACGGGCGTGAGCAGGGCCATACCGAAGTCCTCCGCGAATTCGTCGGTCTCCGACACCCACAACTAAGCCGATCCGTGCGCGGGAAATCGGTTACAAATTCCAGGCCGATGAATTCCGTGTAACCGAACGGCCGGTCGCGGATCGTATCAACAACGGCCGCCAACTTTGGCGGCCGTTGTTTCAGTCAGCGGGAGGACCGACCGATGGATCGGATGCTGTTCGGGGCGGCGGTTGTGGCGGTGGCGGCGATGACGCTTTCGGCGTTCGCCGCCGATCACACCAAGGACACGCCGGCCGAGGTGAAGAAGGCCGTGGCGGACGGCAAGGCCGTCCTGATCGATGTCCGCGAAGCCGACGAGTGGAAGGACGGGCACGTCAAGGACGCCAAGCACCTCGCCCTCTCGGACCTAAAGGCGGGCGTCCCGGCCGAGAAACTGAAAACCCTGTTCCCGGCCGGTAAGATCGTGTACCTGCACTGTGCCGCCGGCGCGCGGAGCTTGAAGGCGGCCGACCTGCTGAAGGCCGCCGGCTACGAGACCCGGCCGCTGAAGCCTGGCTACGACGACCTGATCAAAGCGGGCTTCCCGAAGGCGAAGTGACCGCTGGCCGTCGGCCGGGCGGGAAGCGGTCCGGCTGACGGCTATACGTGGCATCAGTGGACCCACCACCCGCATCCGGTGTAACTTTCGGGCGGTTCGCGGTTCTGTTAAGGGCGGTTCGCAATCACGCAACGGTCGACAGGAAGAACGATGGATGCCGTACTTTATCCGGTGAACGATTTCGGGCCGGTCATGAAGGGGCTGGCCATCGGCGGTCTCGGCATCTTCCACGTCTTCACCGCGCACTTCGCCATCGGCGGCGGGATGCTGTTGTGCTACTTCCAGTGGCTCGCCATGACGGGACGGTCGAAGTCGGCCCGGGCGTTCCTGGACGGCTACTTCCGCTACCTGGTGCTGATCAGCTTCGTCACCGGCGCGCTGACCGGCGTCGCCATGTGGTTCACGAGCATCCAGGTGAGTCCCGTCACCATCGGCCTGATGATCGACGAGTTCCACTGGCTGTGGGCCGTCGAGTGGACGTTCTTCTGCCTGGAAGTGGTCGCCGGGTATGCCGCGTTCAAGTACGGCCCCCAACTCACCGACCGGGCACGCCTCGCGCTCCTCGTCCTCTACTCGTTCGCCGCCTGGATGAGCCTGTTCTGGATTAACGGCATCCTGTCCTTCCAACTCACCCCCGGAGCCTGGCTCGAAAGCCGCTCCCTCTGGGATGCGTTCTTCAACCCGACGTTCCTGCCGTCACTCTTCTACCGGACCGTCGCGGCGCTCGTCGTGGCCGCGCTCGTGGCGATGGTACTCATCAACCTCGCCCCGACCTTCACCCGCGAAGAGCGGGAGGAACTCGTTCACCGCGCCGCGTGGCTGATGGCTCCGATGGCCCTCATGCCCGTTCTCGGGGTCTGGTTCATCGCCGCCATGCCGCCGGATAGCCGGGAGTGGATCATGGGCGGGTCGATCGCCATGACCATCATGCTCAACATCGCCATCGGGGCCTCGGCCCTCGTGGGAGGCTACGCCCTGTTCGGCCTCATTCGCAAGCAGTTGTACATCAACGGGGCGACGGCCACCGTCCTGTGCATTCTCGCCTTCGCCGCCACGGCCGGGGGTGAATTCGTCCGCGAGGGGGTTCGCAAGCCGTACACCCTGCGCGAACTGCTCTACTCGAACGCCGTCCGCCCCGAGCAGGTGGCGGCGCTCCGCGAACACGGGCTGACCGAAATCGACCCGTATCCACTTCGGGATGAGGACAAGCTTCCCAAACTGAACGGCCGGCCGCACCCCCACCTCCTCACCGGGGCGCTCGTCTTCCGCCAGCAGTGTAGCGTCTGTCACACCACGGCCGGGGTGAACGCCTTGCCCGGACTCACCAGGGGCTGGGACGCCGAGATGGAGCGGCAGAACTTCGCCAAGCTCCAGCAGCTCAAGCCGTTCATGCCGCCGTTCGCGGGCACGCCGGCGGAACTCGAATCGCTCGTGCAGTTCGTCGAGTGGTGGGAGAAGGGTCGTCCCGACACCTGGCCCGATGCGGCTGCCGACCCGACGGAGTACGCCGACCGGCTCGCGCGGATCCGCCGCTGGCTGGACGAGGCCGGGCCGCACCCCGCGCTCGTGCGGGCCGCCCGGTCCGACGCGAAGGGGGGACGCTGATGGACGCACCGTTCCCGTTCGGCCTGCCGCTCCCGACCGCTTTCTACCTGACCGTTTACGTCGTCACGCTAGTCCTGCACGTCGTGTTCATGAATTACGTGCTGGCCGGAACCGCCGCCCTGGCCGCGGCCTACTTA
Organism: Fimbriiglobus sp.; assembly: GCA_022841795.1. Classification (GTDB taxonomy): domain Bacteria; phylum Planctomycetota; class Planctomycetia; order Gemmatales; family Gemmataceae; genus JALHQU01. Next base: position 40,722 of record JALHQU010000014.1, on the reverse strand, counting down.
CGGCCCGGCAACCGGGGGACCGGGGAATCCACGGCCATCCTGAAGGAGTGGATGCCGTTCATGTTGTCGGGAGCCATCACCGCCGGCGTCGCCCCGCTGCTGTTCCTCCAAATCCTCTACAAGCGCGAGTACTACACGGCGAACCTGTTGCTGTTCAACCGCTGGATGGCCATCTTGCCGGTGCTGATCTTCGGGTTCTACGCCCTCTACCTGCTCAAATCGCGGTGGCTCACCCGCCGGACCGGGTGCATCGCCGCCGCCGTCGCCGTCGTGCCGATCCTGAGCGTCGCGTTCACCGGCTACTCGTGGACCGAGAACCACCTGCTGAGTGTCCGCTCGCCGGCGTTCTGGGGCGAGTTCTACGGCACCCGCGCCCAGGTCTACCACGACCCGCAGTTGCTCCCGCGGTTGCTCGTCTGGGCGGTCGGGTCCGTCCCGACGCTGGTCCTCGTCCTCGCGTGGCAGCACTGGTACCGGGGGACCGGACGGCCGGCATCACTCGCACGGGTTGCCGGAACCGGACTGGTCCTCGTCACCGCGGCGACGGCCTGGTACTACCTTGCGACAGACGACACCACCCGTCAGGCGTTCGTGTCCCCGCTCGCCGCCCCCTACTTCGCGGCCGCTTGCCTCGGCCTGCTCGTTCAGTCGGTCGGCTGGGGGTGGGTCTCACTCTCCCCCGCCCTCGACGGACGGAAGTTGCTCGTCCCGTCGCTCGGCCTGGTGCTGACGGTCGGCGGGATGACCGTCTGCCGCGAGGCGGTGCGGATTGCCGCCCTCGGCCCCGAACGATTCGAGTCCCTCTTCCCCGGCCACGCCGAAGCGTTCGGCAAGGGCGGACTGTTCGTCTTCCTGGGCTTCTTCGCAGTTAACGCGGCCCTGATCGTGCTCGTCTTCTGGCTGGTGCGACACCACTCGGTGACGAAACCGGGTCCGAGCCACAACCCGCACGGAACCCCCGAAACGTGACCGCGTTGGCCTTCCGACGCGGTTGGCGGTAAACAGAACTTTGAGAATGGACCCCACGACACGATCACCCCCTGGCGACACGACGGCCGCGGACGACCTCGCGCTGCTCCGTCTCGCCCAGACGGGCGACTTCGCCGCGTTCGAGGGGTTGGTCGGTCGGCTGCAAGGGCGGGTGTACGGGGTGGCCTACCGGATTCTCGGGCAGGCTCAGGACGCCGAGGACGTGGTCCAGCAGACGTTCCTGAGTCTCATCGAGCACATCGACACGTTCCGCGGCGAGTCGGCCGTGGCGACGTGGGTGCTGCGGATTGCAACGAACTTCGCCCTCAAGATACTTCGCAAGAAGCGGGGGCTGCCGACCGTCCCATTCGACGAGCAAGACGAGTCGTTCGACACCCTGCCCCACCCTGATTACATCGCCCAGTGGCGAGAAGCTCCCGACAGTCTCGTCGAACGGGCGGAACTCCGTGAATTGCTCGACCGGGCCATCGCCGAGTTGGACGACAAGTACCGGGTGGTGTTCGTCCTCCGGGACATCGAAGAGTTGTCCACCGAGGAGACGGCGGACGCCTTGGGGTTGAGCATCTCGAACGTCAAGGTCCGCCTCCTCCGCGCCCGGATGCAACTCCGAGAGCGGCTGACCCGCGAGTTGGGGGATGAGGCCACGCGGGTGCAGCCGGACCACACCCATTGAGCCGCGGGGACGAAAAAACGCAACGGTTCGTGTAACCAATCGCCCGGTCGGCGGGTCAGAAGACAGGGAGTCGTGGGGGTGAACCAGCTATGACATGCGAAGAACTACTCCGGGCGCTCAACGAGGTGATCGACGACCAGTCGGCCCTGGCCCTCTACCACGAATTCGCCGACCACCTGGCCGGCTGTAACCCGTGTCATTTGGTCATTGACAACATCCGCAAGACCATCCAGCTTTACAAGGCCGGGGAACCGTACCTGATGCCGGACGGGTTTCAGGACCGGTTCCGCGACGCCCTGCGGGCGAAATGGAAGGCGAAGTTCCCCGACGCGACGACGTAACCACTCGCTTCTCCCCACGTCTCAACCGAACGCACTTTTTCTGTAACCAATTCCCCTCCCGCGGATCAGTCCCTCTGAGTAAACGCATTGGCGAGTCCCATTTTCTGGAGGAGTTTGCCGTGAACAAGAAACGAGTGATGACGTGGCTGCTCGGAACCCTGATAGTGGCTGGCGTGTCCGGTCCACTCTGGGCACAGCCGGGTCCACAAGGAAAAGGCCCACAGGGAAAAGCGGCGCAAGGGAAAGGTTCGCAGGGAAAGGCCGCGCAAGAGAAAGGCACGTCAGGGAAAGGCGGTGAAATCGGCCAGAATGCCGCACCCAAGAGCGACATGGAGCTTATCCGCTTCCTGCTCGACCACCGAAAGGAAATCAAGCGCAGTGTGAAGAATTTGCCCAACGGCGTTGTCACGGTGACGGAATCGACTAACCCCCAAGTGGTGGCCGTGCTGCAAACCCATGTCGCGTCCATGAAAAAACGCGTCGAGGAAGCACGGCCGATCCATGCCCGCGACCCACTCTTCGCGGAGATCTTCCGCAATACGACCAAGATCGAGATGCAGGTGGAGAAGACGGCCAAAGGCGTAAAAGTACTTGAAACGTCGGACGACGCTTACACGGTCAAGCTGATCCAGATGCACGCGGCTGTCGTAAGTCTCTTCGTTCAGAATGGCCAATCGGAAGCCAAGAAGAACCATCCCGTGCCGAAGAAAAACTGAAAACGGAGGGACCTGTGATGCGAGCAGCGATTCTGTTCGTCGTGATATTGGTCAGTCTAGCCGGGCTCCCATCGCGGGTTCGGGCGGCTGCCGAACCGGATGTGGAACTCGAACTCACGGCCGCGCCCGACGAGGTGGCCGTCTTCAAAGGGAAGAAGACTCCGGTCTGGCGCTACACGGGCAAAGTCGTCAAAGGTCGCAAAGAGTCCTTGATTCCGGGCGATAGCTATCTCGGCCCGACCATGCACTTGATCCGTGGCGAACGCGTTCGCATTCACTTCGTGAACAACCTCCCCGAAGCATCCATCATCCACTGGCACGGCCTGATCGTTCCCCACGCCGCCGACGGCCTGCCGAGCATGGCGATCAAGCCGAAAGAGCGAAAGACCTACGACTTCACGGTCGTCAATCCGGCCGGCACCTATCCGTATCACCCCCACCCTCACATGCGCACGGCGACGCAGGTGTATCGCGGTCTGGCCGGTGTCATCATCATCCACGATCCGGCAGAGGACAAAATCGGCCTGCCGAACGGGAAGCAAGACCTGTGCGTGGTCATTCAGGATCGGCGCGTGGATGCCGACAACAAATTCGTCTACTCGGAAGCCATGATGGACATGGTGAGCGGGATGCGCGGCGACACGATCCTGGTGAATGGCCGGCCCGATGCCTCGTTCCCCATCGAACGCCGGCCGCATCGGGTGCGGCTCTTCAACGCTTCCAACTCTCGCATCTACAAACTCGCGTGGTCGGATGGTTCGCCGATGCACGTCATCGGCACGGACGGCGGGTTGCTTGCCGGCGACGAGGGACCGCAGAAGCGGCCGTTCGTGGTCCTCGGTCCGTTCGAGCGGGTCGAACTGTGGGAAGATTTCTCGACCCGCAAGCCCGGTGCGGACCTCTCCCTGATTAGCGAGAAGTTCGCCATGAACGCGGGCATGGGTGGCCGCGGCCGAGGGCCGGGGATGGGCATGATGATGAACATGGGCGGGGAAAAGTTGCGGATCGCACGGATGGAGATTCAGGAAGGTGAGGCGAAACCCGGAGTCCTGCCGAAACTGCCCGGCACGAAGCCCAAGCTGGCCGAGGCGAAGCGCGAGGTAACAACCACGCTGGCGTTCCGGATGATGCGCGGCTTCTTGAACGGTCGCGAGTACAAGGACGACGACCTCCTCGACGCCGAGAAGTTGAAACTCAACGAGCCGGTGATCTGGGCGTTCGACAACGGCAGTGAAATGGGGATGCAGTTGCCGCACCCCATGCACATTCACGGGGTTCAATTCCGCGTCATCGAGCGCAAGGGCAACGGGGCCGGTGAGCTTGCGAAGGGCGTCATCGACGACGGTTGGAAGGACACGGTGTTGGTCTTCCCCGGAGAAACGGTGAAGGTCCATCTTCGGCCGACGGAGCGCGGCCTGTTCATCTATCACTGCCACATCCTGGAACACGAGGACATGGGCATGATGCGGCATTTCTCAGTCGCTGATAAATAGGAACGGCCCGTACGGCCGTGTATCAGGCTCGTATTCGTCACTGCGACCCCACCACGTTCGCGCGACATGCGATACCTCTGAAATCTCCACTCCCGAGACTGGAAACGATGCCCGACCCCGCGCCCAACATCTTGGACGACCCCCGTATCGCGCTCGCCGCCGAGCGGACGATGCTCGCGTGGGTGCGGACCGGACTGGCCATGATGGGCTTCGGCTTCGTCGTCGCCCGGTTCGGGCTGTTCCTCCGCGAATTACACCCCGCCGCCCCGCCAGCCCCATCGGGGTTCGGCGGGTCCGTCCTGATCGGGGCCGGGCTGGTCGTCACCGGTGTCGTCGTCAACGTCCTGGCCGCGATCAGCCACGTCCGACTGCTTCGTCGGCTCGAACGCGGTGAGCGGTATCGGCCGTCGGCGATGTCACTCGCGGTCGGGGTCGCCCTCGTGATCGCCGCCCTCGGTGTCGTCATGGCCGTCCGGCTGCTCGCCACCGACGGTTGAGTTTCCTCCTTGCGTTGCCGGATCGGGAGTCAGTCCGGCCAACGCTTTCCGAAATGGCTCTACGAGAGTTCTCTGTCATGAATCGACGCGATGCGTTCGGTGTGATCGGTGCGATGGGCTGCGGGCTGGGCCTCGGAACCGCGCGGGCGGACGACCACGGCCACGGCAAGCCGACTGACAACAAGCTGATGGCCCCGGTGGGCAACCACCACCTGCACTTCTGCGGCATCCACTGCGCCAAGAAAGACCCGAAAATCCAGGTCATCACCCAGCACTACTGTGGGATGCGTGGGGAGCCGGGGTCCGAGATGCACCAGTGCCTGCTCTACGACTCGGTCGGCAAAGGTGCGAAGCTGCTCGGGGTCGAGTACATCATCTCGAACGAGATGTTCCAGAAGTTGCCGGAGGAGGAGAAGAAGTACTGGCATGTCCACACCTACGAGGTGCTCGGCGGCGGGCTGATCGCCCCGAGCATGACCCCGAAGGACGAAATGGACTTCATGAAGGCGCTGCTCACCACCTGGGGCAAGACGTGGCACACCTGGCCCGACCCGACGACGCCGGTGCCGCTGGGTGAGCCGATGCTCATGTGGTCGCTGACGGGCGACGGCCAGGACGACCCGAAGGTGATCGCCGCCCGCGACAAGGAGTTCGGCGTCTCGACCGCCGACATCCGCAAGAAGCGGATCGAGGCCATCGGCTACGATGTGCCTGCGGTCCCCCAGCCGAAGTCGATGGACGTGATCGGCCGGCAGTGGACGGCGACGGGCGAGGATAAGCCGACGCCGAAGAAGAAATGACACGGTGCCGACCCGCGTCCACTGGTGTAACCTTCGACGCGGTCGCGGGTCTGCAACGTACCTGCTCACTCCGAGATAGCCCATGCGTCGTTCCTACACCACGGTTCTCTTATTTGCTGCCGTAGCCGGATGCTCGTCGGAGAAGCCGGTGGCGTCAACCGTGTGGACTCCCGTTCCGGAAGCGGCCCTGACGCAGCCTCAGATTGGACAGAAGGCGAATGCCCTCGCCGCTCGGGATGCCCTGTTCGAGCGGCTCATGGCTCGGTTGACGGCTGTGGTGCAAGCGGACGGCCCGGCGGCGGCTATCGCCGTCTGCCAGACCGAAGCGGCGGCCCTCGCCGAATCGGTCGGTCGTGAAAAGGGCGTGCGGATCGGCCGCACGTCCGACAAGCTGCGGAACGCGCTGAACCAGCCGCCGGACTGGGCCGTTTCCCCGCTGGCGAACCGGCCGAGCGAACCCGCCTTTCTCGCCGGCCCTGACGGACGGTTCGGGGCCATCCTCCCGATCCGCCTCAAGGCCCAGTGCTTGACCTGCCACGGTCCGACGGAATCGATCCCCATCCCGGTGAGCGAGGCCCTGGCCAGTCGGTACCTCCAGGATCGGGCGGTCGGCTACGCCGAGGGCGATCTCCGGGGGTGGTTCTGGGTCGAAGTGGCGAAGGAATCAACCGAGACAGGGAGGAAATGATGACCGTGAAGAAAGTGGTGATCGTGGGCGGGGTGGCCGGCGGCATGTCGGCCGCCACGCGGCTCCGAAGGCGGAGCGAATCGACAGAGATCGTGGTCTTCGACCGCGGCCCTTATGTGTCGTTCGCCAACTGCGGGTTGCCCTACCACCTGGGGGGTGAAATCGCCGACCGGAGCAAGCTCATCGTCCAATCCCCCGAACGACTCCGGGCCGTGTTCAACCTGGACGTGCGGCCGAACTCCGAGGTAACGGCCATCGACCGGGCCGCCCGTCAGGTGGTCGTCACCGACCGGAATACGGGACGCGTGTACCGGGAAGACTACGAACACCTGATCCTCTCGCCCGGCGCGGCCCCCGTCGTGCCGCCGTTGCCCGGCATCGACCGACCGGGCCACTTCACCCTCCGCACCATCCCGGACATGGACGGCATCCTCGCGTGGGTGCGGTCCCGCGACGCGAAAACGGCATGCGTGGTCGGCGGCGGTTACATCGGCGTCGAGGCCGCCGAACAACTCCAGCACCTCGGGCTGTCCGTCACGCTCGTCGAAGCCTTGCGGCAAATCCTCCGCCCGTTCGACCCCGAAATGGTCGAGCCGGTTCATCAGGAACTCCGCTCGCACGGCGTCGAACTTCGACTCGGTCACGCCGTCGCCGGGTTCGAGGCCGCGGGCGAATCCGAACAGACACTGGCTTCCGTTGTCACCCTCAAGAACGGCACCCGCGTTCCGGCCGATGTGGTCATCCTCGCCCTCGGCGTGCGACCGGAGACGACACTTGCCGCCGAAAGCGGCTTGGAGATCGGCCCGGCCCGTGGCATCCAGGTGGACGAGTACCTGCGAACTTCCGACCCCCACGTCTGGGCGGTCGGCGACGCCATCGAAGTCACCCACGGCGTGACGAAGCGGCCGAGCCTCCTCGCACTCGCCGGCCCGGCCAACCGCCAGGGGCGACTCGTCGCCGACAACATCATCGGCCCCAAAAAAGCCTACCCCGGTACACTCGGGACAGCGATCGTGCGGGTGTTCGGGCTGACCGCCGCCTGCACCGGGGCGAACGAGGAACTGCTTCGCGCGGCCGACATCCCGTTCGCGGCCGTCCACCTGCACCCGAACCAGCACGCCGGGTACTTCCCCGGAGCGAAGCCGATCGCGTTGAAGCTGCTCTACTCGCCAGAATCTGGGGCGGTGCTGGGGGCGCAAGCCGTCGGCCCGGACGGGGCGGACAAGCGGATCGACGTGTTCGCCACCGCCATCCGGGCGGGAATGACCGTGGACGACGTGGCCGATGTGGAACTCTGCTACGCCCCGCCCTACGGGTCGGCGAAAGACCCGGTGAATCTCGCCGGCATGGCTGCCCAGAACACGCGGGCCGGACTCGTCGAATCCGTTCACTGGCACGAACTCACCGGATTCGACCCAACCGAATCTCTCGTCCTCGACGTGCGGGACGCTAAAGAGCGCGACGGCGGGGCCATCCCCGGCAGCGTCCACATCCCGCTCGGGGAACTCCGCCACCGGCTCGCCGAACTGCCGAAGGACAAGCTCATCCTCGCCCACTGCGCGAGCGGCCAGCGATCCTACAACGCCTGCCGATTGCTGGCCCAGCACGGGTTTCGGTGCCGCAACCTGTCCGGGTCGTACAAGACCTGGACGGCGGGCACCTCGTTTCAGACGACTATCGATTGATGACCGAGCCAAGAAGGAACCGGCCCCATGACCGCCGAGAGACGGAAGCGACTCCCCCGATCCGTGTGGCAAGCCGGCAAGGTCGCGCTCGTGATGGCGGCCGTCGGTGCGGCGGTCTGGTGGTTCAAGTTCGCCCCGGTCGCCGTCGAACAGCACCCGGTCTCATCCGGCGAGGTCGTCGCCGAAGTCCTGGGCACGGGAACGGTGGACGCTCATCTCAAAACAACCATCAGTACCAAGATTTCGGGACGGCTGCTCAAAGTGTTTGTGGACGAAGGCGACTCGGTTCGACTGAACCAAGAAGTAGCTCGACTCGATGAACACGACCTGACGCACGAGGTCGAAATCGAAGAGGCCAATGTGACCGCGCGAGTCGCCGGATTGGACCGACTGCAAGCCGATATCGTCCACGCCAAGGCGACGTTAGACCTGGCAACCAAGTCGGAGGCGAGGCTGCGAAAACTCTCTGACGCGGGAAGTGTTTCGCGCGAGGAGATCGACAAAAGTATCGAGGCACTCGCCGTTGCTCGGGCCGGTTTGTCCCGCACCGAGGCCGCACACGCCGAGGGTCGTAAGCAACTGGTGGCGGCGGAGAAGGCGTTGGAGTTCCGAAAAGCCCGACTGGCGGACACCGTCATCCGAGCGCCGTTCGCCGGCCTCGTCGTCCGCCGCGACCGCGACCCGGGAGATGTGGTCGTGCCCGGTGGATCGATTCTGGCCCTGGTCAGCCCCGACGAGATCTGGGTTCGCGCCTGGGTCGGCGAGACGAGCATGGCGGAGTTGAAACCAGGACAGCCCGCCCGCGTCGTCTTCCGTTCCGAGCCGAGTCGAACCTACCCCGGCAAGGTGGTCCGGCTCGGCCGCGAGACGGACCGCGAGACCCGCGAGTTCTTGATCGACGTTCGCCCCGACAAATTGCCAGAACACTGGACGGTGGGGCAACGGGCCGAGGTCTACGTCGAGACGGCCCGACGGACGAACGTCACGGTTCTCCCCGCGAGTTGGATCGTCTGGCGGGACGCCACCCCCGGCGTCTTCGTGGTGGCCGAAGCCCGGGCCGGTTGGCGCGAGTTGAAGCTCGGCCTTCGCGGTCGAGACACCGTGGAAGTCATCAGCGGCGTATCTCCCGGCGAAGTCGTCATCCGGCCCTCCGATCCCAAAACCGTGCTCACCGACGGGCGGAAGGTGGCAGTGCCATGAACCTCGCCGTCAAGGACATTCGTCACAACCTGGGCCGGTTCGTCCTGACGACGATCGGCGTGGGTATGCTGCTCATGATCGTCATGGGTATGGGCGGAATCTACCGCGGGATCACCGAGGACGCCACGCTTCTCATCGACAAGTTGGATGCGGACCTGTGGGTGGTCCAGCGCGGCACCCGTGGTCCCTTCGCCGAAGTTTCCCGTTTGCCGACGAACCTGGCGGACCGCGTAGCGACGGTCCCAGGCGTGACCCAAACTCGGCGATTCGTCTTTCACACGGTTCAACGTCAGCACAACGGCAAGCCGCTCCGCGTCGCCGTTCTGGGACTGGACTGGCCGACCGACCGGGGCGAATGGTTGCCGCTCGTGGCCGGTCGCCCGCTAGCCCAGAATCACTTCGAGATGGTCGCCGACCGCACGTTGGGTCTGGCCCTGGGTGACCGCGTTCCCCTGGGGAAAGAGACCTATACCGTCGTCGGATTGACGAGCGGCATGATCGACTCGGGCGGGAACGGTCTCGGGTTCTTCACCGCGGCCGACGCCCAGACGATTCAGTTCGACCTGACGGGCGAAGCCGTGCGGTTGGAGCGGGCGGCCCGCGTCGGACGGGTGGACCGTATCGACCTGGGCCGCACGCAGCCGCCATTGCTCGAACGCGCCGAGGGCGAGACGGCGGCCATCCCCGCACTCGCCCCGCCCGCCATCAGCGCGGTACTCGTGCGCGTTCAACCCGGAACCGATCCGCGAACCGTCGCGGCCGCGATCTCCGGCTGGGCGGACGTTTCGGTCCACACGCAGGACGAGGAACGCCAACTGATGCTGAGCGGCCCCGTGGAGAAAGCGAAGCTCCAGATCGGCCTGTTCCGCGTCCTGCTCACGCTCATTTCCGCCATCATCATGGCCTTGATCCTCTACACGTTGACGCTGGACAAGCTCCACGACATCGCCCTCTTGAAGTTGATCGGCGCACCCAACCGCGTCATCCTGGGAATGATCTTGCAGCAGGCGCTGTTACTCGGCGCGATGGGGTTCGGCATCGCCTACCTGCTCGGACAGTGGCTCTTCCCCCGCTTCCCGCGTCGGGTCATCTTGATGCAAGACGACCTGATCCAACTCGCCGTCATCGTTTTGGTGATTTCGGTCCTTTCCTCGGTGTTGGGAATCTGGAAAGCGATGCGAGTGGAGCCGAACGAGGCGCTATCGTGACAAGCACCACAGCGGCAGACACGCCGGCGATCGAGGTCCGCGGGCTGACCAAAATCTACGGCAGCGGCAATACCGAGGTCGTGGCCATGCGCGACGTGACGCTCACGGTGAATCGCGGCGAGGTGGTCGCGTTGCTCGGCCCGAGCGGATCGGGGAAGTCCACGTTGTTGACGGCCGTCGGTCTGATCAACCCGCCGACCGCCGGGCAGATCGCCATCGGCGGGCAACCGGTAATGGACGGCCCGCGCGACCTCGTCAACTTGCGGACGTTCCGGCGCGAGCACATCGGGTTCATTTTTCAGAAGTCGAACCTCATCCCGTTCCTCACGGCTAGGGAGAACGTGCAAATTGCGCTGGAGTTGAACGGAGAGACCTCCCGAGCGGGTCGAAAGCGGGCCCTTGAGTTGCTGGATTACCTCGGCGTGGCCGACCGTGCCGACCACTATCCGGCGATGCTTTCCGGCGGCCAGCAGCAGCGCGTGGCCGTCGCGCGCGCGCTGGCGAATCGCCCCCAGGTGATCTTGGCGGACGAACCGACGGCAGCCCTCGACAGCCAACGCGGCCGGCAGGTGATGGAACTGTTTCGCAAAGTGGCCCACGAACAAGGCGGCGGCGTCATCGTCGTGACGCACGACCAGCGGTCGTTGGACGTGTTCGATACGATTTACGAAATGGAAGACGGTCGCGTCGCACGCGCAACGACGAAAGTCCAGGCTTCGCCCCACGGCGAACGGGTGTCGAATGCCGAGCCTTCTACTGCGAGACAGACATGAGTTCGATCCCTCGTATCGGCGACATGGTGGAAGACCTCGGTTTCCTCAGTTCGGATAACGGAACGGTTCGCCTATCGGATCGACCGGGTCGATTGCTGTTGCTGTTCCTCCGGCACCTTCGCTGAATCTCCTGCCTGGGGCACCTCGTGGAGGTGCAGAAACGCCACGACGAAATTCGGCAACTCGGGGCCACCGTGTTGATCGTCACTCCCTCAACACCGGAATCGGTCCGCGCCGTCAAGTTGCCCTTCGAGGTCTTTTGCGACCCGGATCGGGTGGCGTATCGGTATTTCGGGTTGGAACGCGGCGGCGTGTCGATGTTCTTCAGCCTGCGGGTACTCGGGCGCTACATCCGAATGATCGTTTCCGGCTTGTGGCCGCGCCGTCCCGAAGCCGGCGAAGACGTGTACCAACTGGGCGGGGATTTCGTGCTCTCGGCCGAGCGCCGATTGCTCTTCGCCTATCGAAGTCACGATCCCGCCGACCGGCCCACAGTCGAAGAACTGATCCAACAACTGTCCGTACCCACCGAACCCGCAGGAGTCGTTCCATGATGGACTACCGAATCGTTCTCGCCTCGTTGCTACTCGTGACGCCGCTCGGTATCGCAACTGCCCAGGAGAAGAGCGTCCGACCCGGCATCAACGACCCGTTTCAGAACCCCGACGTGAAGAAGTTCGAGGGCACCTTCGAGGGCGAGAGCCGGGAGGTCTTCGCCAAGCGTAAGGAGATCGTGGCCGCCGTCGGGCTGAAGCCCGGCGAGTCTGTCGCCGACATCGGGGCCGGCACCGGCCTGTTCACGCGGCCGTTCGCCGCTGAGGTCGGGCCGAAGGGGAAGGTCTACGCGGTGGACATCGCCCAGAAGTTCCTGGACCACATCGCGAAGACGAACAAGGACGCCGGGATCGCCAACGTCACGACCGTGTTGTGCAAGCCCCATTCGGCCGAACTTCCCGCCGGCAGCATCGACGTGGCGTTCATCTGCGATACCTACCACCACTTCGAGTTCCCGTCCCGGACGATGGCGTCGATCCACGCCGCGCTCAACCCCGGCGGCCGGGTCGTGCTGATCGACTTCCGCCGGGTCAAGGGCCAGAGTACCGACTGGGTGATGAACCACGTCCGCGCCGGCCAGGAGGTGTTCGAGCAGGAGATCGCGGACGCCGGATTCAAGAAAGTGAAGGAGGCGAAGGACACCCTCAAGGAGAATTACCTCGTCGTGTTCGAGAAGGTGGAGAAACCGAAGTTCGTGTTCCCCATTATTGAGGGCTACGGCGGGGTCGTCCCGCTACCCGACGCGGCGGAACAACCGACGAAGGGAACGAAGGTGGTGTTCGACGTGACCGCGGTGGCGACGGAAGCCGGCAAGCCGGTGCCCGCTTTGGAACGAGTGGCCGTACTGTTGAACCTGGCAGGGGCATCCGGCCTCAAAGCCACGGACCTCGAAATCGCGGTCGTCCTGCACGGAGACGCGACCCTGGCCGCCCTCGACGACAAGACGCACCGGGCAAAGGTCGGACGGGCGAATGACAACGCCGAACTCATCGAGCGGTTGAAAAGGGCCGGCGTCAAAGTGATGGTCTGTGGGCAATCGTTGAAAAAGAAGGGGCTGGAGGCCGACTCCGTCCGACCCGATGTCGCCGTCGCCGCGTCGGCGCTGACCGCCGTCCTGAATCATCAGCGGCGAGGGTTCGCGAGCATTCGATCGAACTGATTCTCGCCGGGGATACTGCCGAAAGCGATACTACGTATTCCCATGCGCACCATTTTCCGGTCATGAATCGACCGGATTGCAACTCGGCCAGGGCTGACGTAGTCTGCTCCGCATGGAATCCCGTCGCTCCCCCCTACTGACCTTCCAGTTTCTCGGCACTTCTCTCGTCGGCTCCCTCGTCATGGCCCTGGTCGGGGTGTTCGCCCCGCCGGAGGCCCAGGTCGCAGTCCTCGGTGCGTTCGTCAGCATCCTCGGCGGGCTGTTCCTGGCCTACATGGGCCAGGAGGCCGAGCGGGAGCGGCGGCGGGTCGAGCAACTCGAACGGCTGACGGTCCCGCTCACTCTCGCCCCGGAACACGACCTGTTCGAGCAGTATCTGGCCGTGTGCCAGGCACTGACCGAACTCGCGTCGCAAGACGACCCGATCCTGAAAGAGTTCGCCGGCCTGAAGCTCGCCTCCCTCGCCGAACAGGTCCGGGGGTTGGCCGGCGGGGTGATCGAGTTCTCCGCGACCGAGACGTGGCGGACGGTCTACGAGAAGTTGCTGAAGAGTGCGGACCTCCGCGAATACCGTTCCGTCGCCTGGGTGCGGGCCAAGGGATATTGGCAGGACCAGCCCGGGCGGCAGAGCATGGCCGCCAACTTCGAGGCCGCCCACCGCGGGGTGCTGATCGAGCGGGTAGTCATCCTCCGCGACGACCTGTGGCCGAAGAATGATCTTCTGCCGACCGACGAGATCCGCCCGTGGATCGAGGAGCAGCACAACCACGGTCTGTGGGTCGCCCTGGTCCGGGAGTCCGACCTCGAATCGGAATCGGGGGTGCTGGCCGACGTCGGCCTCTACGGCGACCGGGCGGTCGGCATCCAAGACCTCGACGAGCGGGCGCGCACCGTCCGGTTCACCCTGTCCTTCGACCGACAAACCGTCCGGCTCGCCCGCGACCGGTGGGACCGGCTCTATTTATTTGCGACCCCCTACCGGACGCTACTGGACCGCAGCGAGGGCGGGCGATAGGATCTGTACGGTTGTCAACCGGAGCCGCGCGTGTCCGAGGGCCTCTACCTCGACACGGCCCGCCTCGGCCGGATGTCCTCGGATGCCCGGCGGGCCGTTCACGCCTTCACCGACCTGATCGGGGAAGAAGGTGGGTCGCTGTACTCCGAACGGTTCTTGCGTCACGGGCTGGCCGCCTGCCCCACCCCCTTTCGAGACCGGTATCCCGGACTGACGAGTTGGGCGGGTGTCGGCGAACTGAAATCCGCCCTGCGGGGTCTCGTCGGCACCCCCTCCGAACTTCCGGTGCTCCTCGCCCACCGGTCCGCCGTCCTCATGCGGCTGGCCGCCCGGCTGCTGTTTCACCCCTGCCGGAACGTGCTCGTCACCGACCTCGGCTGGCCGGGGTATCACGACATCCTCTCCGACGTAGCCCGACGGACCGGTCGCACCGTAACCGTCGTGCCGTTGCGGGACCGCACCCTCGGGGGACGAGCCGGTGCCCATGAAGTCGTCGAGGAGGTCCGGCGGAGGTACTCGGCCGCCAAGTGTGACGGTCTCTTCTTACCGGCGGTCAGCAACCTGGGGGTGCGGTTGCCGCTGGAGGCGATCGTTCGTTCCGTCGAGGCGGACCACGAAGTGCGGTTCGTGGTCGTCGACGGGGCACAGGATTTTTGTCACGCCGGGGCCGACCTGGGGGCCGGGTTCTGCGACCTCTACCTGTCGGGCTGCCACAAGTGGCTCGGGGCGTACCACCCCCTCGGCCTCGCCTGTTACGGCCGGCGGCGGAGCGTCGGCGTCATCGAGACGACCCTCGGTCACCTCGCCGCGACGGGCGAGATCGACGACCCCCTTTTGCGGTTCTCGGCCCACCTGGAGTCCGCCCGTTTCGAGCCGCCGGCCGAAACGGTCTCCGTCGTCCCCCTCATCACCTGCCGGGGGGCGGTCGAGGACGAGACCCGAGCCAGGGCCGACCGCCCAGGGCGTCAGAATCATCGTCTCGACAACCTCCGTGCCACCGTCGATCGGGTCCGTTCGACCGGGTGGGAACCGTTGTTGCCCGACCCGGCTCTGCGCTCCGGAATTCTCCTCCTGCGGGCCGAACGGCCGGTCGTTCGGGGGTTGCCCCCCGACACCCTCCGGAGCGCGTTCCAGGACGCGCATGTGGCTCTCACCGCCTACCCCGGCGGGTATGTTCGGGTGTCGATGCCCGACCGACTCTGGGCCGAAGACGAATTGGTCCGCTTGGAAGCCGCCTTCCGAAGCAATGCCTGAACCCGTCTCGTACGAAAGAGACATTCCGAATGGATGCGGTCATCGCGAACGGGCACTCTCTTCGACCACGCGAGGTTCGATTGCACCTTCCCCGAACGGCTTTACCGGCCGCCGCTTGAGCCAGACGCACTCCTTCGGCACCAGGGGGAGGCCGGCAGCCTTGCGGCGTCGGTTGACCGCCCGGAGGATGTGGAATTCCTGCTGCCGGACGAGGTAGTACGGCTCGTAGGGCATATCGTAGAACGCCTTCGCCAACGCCTCGACCCCCCTCCGGGTGGCGTGGTCCTCGAACCACGCCTTGAGTTCCCGATACCTGGGCAGGTCGATCCGCACCTGGACGTGCCCCCCGCGGAACCCGACCGCGTAGCCGGCGTGCTTGATCGACCGCCGCCGCACGTCTCGGACGTTCGCCCCCTCCGCTTCAAAGAAGGGGTGTTCCCCGTGTGTGGCGAGCAGCACGAAGAACCGCCCGTTTCGCAGGTACTGCATGTTGGCGCGGCCGGCTTGCTTACGTCTGGCACGCGCCCACTGCGAGATGCCGATCCCGTACCGCTCGATCAGTTTCTCATCGACCCGTTTCGGGTCTTTCGACTCGGGAATTTCCCCGCTGACGTAGAACAGGTACCCGCGGCTGACGTAGGCCACCGCAAGCTGTTGAATGAACCCCTCGACCGACACAGCTTCGCACCGATACTGCATGTTCCCCCGGCGGATACTCTCGCCCTGAAAGACGGGGTGTGTTCACGGCACACACCCCACAAGCCGTTCGTAACCCTGGCAGCGACGCTTCCTGCTTCGCCCGAGACGCTGCTCCCCGCCGCCAGCACGGCTCCGCCGTGCTGTATTCAGGGAGTTGCAACGTCCCAATTCGTAGGAGTAGCGGCGCACGAACCTGAACGACGCCCGAGGCAAAGCTCGGGCGTACGTCGTCGATTCGTCGCCTGGGCGACCGCTCACCCAAGAGCGTTCGCCCAGACCGCCGTTCCTCCCCCCAGGGAAACCGCGAGCGAGTCCGAGGACTTGCCCGCGTAACGCACATCACCGGCTTCACAGCCCGTCAGCCCTTTCGTCGAAGACTTCGTTCGGCACCACCCGGAACGAACAAACCGCCCCACCACTGCCTTGCAGTGGGTCGGCCCGGCTCCCGCCGGCTCCTACTCAGGCCACTCTCCCACCCGACCGCATTTCGATCACCCGCGCACCACGCGCGGGCACCGGAGCGCGACTCCGGCCGCGATCGGGCTTCCCAGGTTCGCCGTGGACTTCGTCCGACCCGTCACGTCGGTAGTGGGTTGCCCCACGGGCCGACCATCGCACGTTCGCCCCTCCCGGGGCGGCGCAGTTTCCGCCGGGCCTCTTCAGCCCGGACGATTTCGGGGGACCGAATACAGAAGCGTCCCCCTACCCGCCGATGATCGACTTATTCCCGGTTCGGCACCGTCCCGGGTCGGACTCACTGGCAAGGGCTTTCGCCCCTCTCGTGGTTGAGCTTTTCGCCGCCGGGTGTTTCGCCCGGACGCCGGCTTCGGTTGCAAGCCGGTCCCGCCTGTTGCCAGGTCGGGAACTCCCCACGCCAGCGAGGTTGAACGGGCGTAACGGCTTTCGCCGCGGTAGCCCGGACCCCCTCGACGGGATTCGCACGAAAGATTCGTGCCCACCCGCTTTGAACCACAACGGCCCCGAAGAATTGTCCTTCGGGGTGTTCCCCTGTCGCCCGCACTCACACTGAAAAGAATCGCAATCGGATAGAAGATCGAGATTACTCCGTCTCGCGTGGCCGTCTTCCTTACGAGGGAAGCCTGGGCCTTGAGACGGGATTACTTCGATCAGCCTCCGTCGAACCGGACGAGCGCCTATCGACGCATCCGGCTCTACGGGCGTGACGCGACGGGGTGCGACCCCCATCCCCTTAGCTCGGTGGTAGCCGAGTTTACCGGGTGTCACCGCCGATCCGATGAGCGCCATGAACAACGTTTGTCGTTCCTGACGACCGCCGTGCACAAGACACAGCGGGGCGAGGAGTAGCACGGCCGCCCTGCGAAATCACCCGCCCGCCCGCCAACCAAAAAATATGAGTGTGATCGGGTGCGATACGGGTATCGAGGTAAGGCGACACCCGTCGGGCGTGTCGCTCGCGTTCCGCCCGCCCGACCACGGGCGTGTCGGTGCCGTTCCGTTCGAGGCTCGGCGGCGTGTCGCTTGCGTTCCGCCCGGGAACGAATTGCCCGTGGCAAGTTCCGGATAAGTGTTTGGAAACACTCCCCTTCTGAACATGCCGTCCCCTCGCGGTCCGGGCGGCAAAGAAATCCGGATCAAAGATCACTGGAAACAAAGGGGAAGGAACTGCTTTCGAGTGAGAGTTACGTCTTCCGGGGCCGGAGGATGTCGGCGAGCGTGGGGATGGGATGAGCCGCGACCGCGGGTTCGTCCGCGGGCCGCGCGAACGCGGCGTCCGCGATAAGGCGGAGGACGGCCGCCGACTCGTCGGGCCGAACCGGACTCCCCGCTCCGGCGGCCGGCCCGCCGGCCCGCGGCGGAGTGCCGTCCCGCTCCCGTCGCCGCAACTCGTGCCACCAGTCGGGCGGAGTACGGCCCGCGGTCGCGGCGTGGCGGAGGTTGTCCACCAGGAACGCTTGCGGGCTGCGGGTGAAGAACGACCGGCCGAACCGCTCGCGGGCGGCCGCGGTGATGTCGATCCACTCCCGCACCAGGGGCCGCGGGTACTTTTTCAGCAACCGCCGGGCGGCGACCGCATCGAAACCCAAAGCCGCCAACCCGTCTGAAAGCGGCGAGTCCGCGGGGGCCTTAGGCGGCGGGGCCGGGCGGAGGAACTGCGGCCCGCGGGTGAGCACGACCGTCCCCGACCCGTCGGCGGCCCGGTCACCGGTCCGTGGCTCGAACGCCGGGACATCGGCCAGGACGCCCGCGGCGACGAGGGCGGCGATGACCCGTTGGAGTTTCTGCCGCCGGTGCCGGGGGGCCAGGGTGGGGGAGAAGCCGAGCACATCGACGGCCAGGTGATCGACCGGGAACCGGGGCGTGGTGTCCCGCCGGTCGAAGATTTTACTCACCAGCAGGAACAGCCGCCGGGCGGCCGGGTCGAGTTCCCGGTAGGTGTCCAGGTCGAACCGGAACCGCCCGCCGAGCGGCCGCACCAGGTCGAAGAAGATCGGGTCCCAGGCGATCCTCCAGGCCCGCGAACTCCCCGGATCGAGCGGCAGGCTGTAGCTCAGGAAGCCGAACCGCACCCGCCGGTGTTCGGCGCGGACCGGGTCGTAGAAGGCGTCGCTCGCGTAACTCACCTGGGCGAGGCGGTCGAGGGCGGCGGCGAACTGCTGATACTGCCTGCCGCCGCGGTTGGCGAGCGGGTCGATGAGTCCCAGTCGTCGCAGGCAGAAGTGCGGGGTCGCGTGGAACTCGGTGTCGGCCGGGCCGTCCCCGCTGGCGGCGGCCAAGTCCGCGAAGGTGAGGGCCAGCAGCCCCCAGAGGTAGAACTCGTCGGCCGGCGACAGGCCACCGGGGCAGGTGACCCGGACGCTCGCTTTTCGCCGGTGCCGGTTTCGGTCGGAGTAGAAGTAGCCGGTCTCGAACACGAGGTTGTTCCGCAGCGACCGGCCGGTGTCGAGCGGGCAGAGGGCGTGTTCGACCAGAGTCAACTGCCCGAGGCCGACGGTAAACGGCCCGGCCCGTTCCGCTCGGTCCGTCGTGTTCGCGTGGGGTGGCGGTGTCGGGGCCATGCGTTGCCGGGTCCGGTTCGTGTTTCCTCGTGAGATCGAGGTAGCACACCCCCGCGGATTCCGACACCCGCGGAGTCGCGGTTCGCAAACGTTTTCCTTGACGGCCCGCCCCCCCGCGTGGGAACGTTCCCCCAGTCGTATCCGCGGGTTGGCCGGGAATTGCCACGGGCAATCCGGCCCCCACGAAGTCATCGGAGGAACATGCCCACGACGACGGTCTGCTTCATCAACCAGAAGGGGGGGTGCGGGAAATCCAGCTCGACCTACCACGTCGGCGGGGCGCTCGCCGCGGCCGGCCGCCGCACCCTGCTCGTCGATTGCGACCCGCAGGGGTCGCTCAGCCAGGCGTTCTTCGGGTCGGCCGCGGTCGAGACCCTGCCGGCGCGGGACACGCTGGCGGCCGTGTTCGACCCCGCTGCCGTGCTGGACAGCCCGGCGAGGCTGGCCGTGCCGACCGGGTTCGAGCGGTTGAGCATCGTCCGTGCGAACCAGTCGTTGGCCCCGTACAACCGCCCTGAGCCGGACCGCGAGGGGCTGAACCAGTTCTTGCTCCGCGACGCCCTCGCCGATGTCACCGGCTACGACCTCGTCCTGATCGACTGCCCACCGAACCTGTACCTAGCCAGTTGGAACGCCATGCTGGCGTCCGACCATGTCGTCATCCCGGTGCCGCCCGAGGACTTCGGGGCGCAGGGCTTGCGGGTCGTCCACCAGGCGCTGGCCCACGCCTCTCGGCTGAACCCGCGGCTCCGCCTCGCCGGCCACTTGGTGACCCGCTACGACGGCCGGCTGCTCGTCCACCGCGCGTACGAACAGAAACTGAGGGCGCTCTACCGCGACACGGTGTTCGAGGCGGTCGTGCCCGAGGCGTCGGCGTTCAAGGTGGCGCTCGCCTGCCGCACCCCGGTGTCGCACCACGCGCCGGGGTCGAAGGCGGCGCGGGTCATGGCCGCGGTCGGCGAGGAGCTGCTGGCCCGGACGGCGGGCGGCGGGGTTGAGACGGACGGAATGAAGCAGACGAGTGTGGGGTAGCGATGGCCAGTATCGGAGACATGCTCGACCGGGTCGGCGGCAACCTCGACGAGTCGATGGGGGTCCGCGACACCGACCTCCGCCCGACACTCGCCCCGGTGCCCGACACGAAGGACGTCGGCCGCCGGCCGCTCCGCAGCGTCGGCCGGGTGGACGTGGGCCAGGTGGTGCCCGACCCCGACCAGCCGCGGGCCGAGTTCTCGGACGAGGCCCTCGACCGGCTGGCCGCGAGCATCCGCGACCACGGGCAACTCGCCCCGATCCGGGTCCGCTGGGCCGCCGCGCTCGGCAAATGGGTGATCATCGTCGGCGAGCGCCGCTGGCGGGCGACCCGCCGGGCGGGGCTGGCGGCCATCGACTGCGTGTTCGTGGACGGCGACCTCTCCCGCGGGGAACTCCTCTCCCAGCAGTTGATCGAGAACCTGCTCCGCGAGGACTTGCGGCCGGTCGAGGAGGCGAAGGCGTTCCGCGAGTTGATCGACTTGAACGGCTGGACCGGCAAGCAACTCGCCGACGCGCTTCGCGTACCGCCGTCGAAAGTGTCCCGCACGCTCGCCCTGTTGGACCTGCCGAACGACTTGCAGAGGCGGGTCGAAGCCGGCGACCTACCGGCCCGGGCGGCCTACGAGATTTCCAAACTGGCGGACGACGCCGAGCGCCGCACCCTGGCGGACGCGGTCCAAGACCGAGGGCTGACGGTCGAAGACACCCGCGACGCGGTCCGGCACCGTCGCGGACGGGCGGCGGCGAAATCGCGGGGGACCCGGCAACGGCTGTCCGTGGCCGGCGGCATTCGCGTCACCGTGTCGGCCGCACGACCGCTTTCGGAAGCCGAGGTCGAGGCCGCGCTCGTACACGCGGCCGAGTCGGTTCGCACCCGGATGACGCCGGCGGCCGCGGGAAGCCCGCCCGACCCCGACTAGATTTCCGCATTCGCCCCCGAACGGGTTTTTCTCGGGTGCTTTCCTCCCGTGCATCGGTCCGAACGGATCGTCGCATACCGGCCCACTCCGCCCGTCGAGAGACGGCCCGGCAGGACGAATCACCGGCAGTTCCCAAGTGATGACGGCCGCCGGCCGCCGATTCAACCGGCCGAGACCGTCTCGTCCGCGGGAGCGTTCCTCCGCCCCTCCCAGCCGAGTGACGCCCTCCGGCCGGGCCGTCCTGCGGCGTCCCCACCTGTTCGCTCCGCCGAGTCGCCTCAAGCTCCAGTCGCTCCGCTCCTTTTCCAGCTTGACCCGCCTCCGCTCCGCCCGCCCCCACGCCAACCCTGCGGGTCGGCGTCACCCGCCTCCGGCCGCCCCGCCCGGAGGTCGCCCCGTTTTCCCCGCCCCGCGGGGAGAATCCACCCCACCCCGTCCGGCTCGCGCCGGACCCGCTGGCGGACTCGGCCCGCCTCCACCGCCCTGCGGCCCCGCCTGTTCGCTCCGCGAAGGCCCGTCAAGGTCCAGTCGCTCCGCTCCTTCTCCACCTGGACCGGCCTCCGCTCCGCCCGCCCCAACTCCACCGGCCTCCGGTCGGCTCCGGCGGTCCTCGGCGACGACTCGTTCCGGGCGGAGGAGCGGTTCGCCCCGTTGGGACTCATGAACCGCCCCTCCTCCCGAAACGATGTCTGGGGGCAGGGGTCATTAACCCGGTCCCGGGCCGACGCTCGGGGCCACGACACGCAGAGGCACATGAAACACGACGAAAAACCCACCTACAACGGATGGTCCAACTACGAAACCTGGGCCGTCAATTTGTGGCTCACCAACGAGGAAGGGAGCTACCGCTACTGGACGGACCGCACCCGCGAAGTCATCGCCGAGACCGCGGACGACGATGACGACAGCTCGGCGCTGTCGCGGCTCGCCGAGGAACTCAAGGAGTCGATTCACGAGGCGTGCGCCATCGAGAAGGCGAGCCTGGCCGCCGACCTCATGAACGCCGCACTCGGCGAAGTCGATTGGTATGAAATCGCCCGCTCGATGATCGACGACGAAACCCCGCCGGCCCCGAAACTCACGCCGCTCTTCCCGCTCGGCGTACTCGTCGCCACGCCGGGGGCGCTCGCCGAACTGTCGGACGAGGACCGCCGGGGCGCTCTCGCCCGGCACGCCCGCGGCGACTGGGGCGACACCGGCCCCGAGGACTGGGCGGAGAACGAACTCTCACTGAAGGAGGGGTTCCGGCTGATGTCCGTCTACCGAACGCCCGCCGGCGTCACCTTCTGGATCATCACCGAGGCCGACCGCAGCAGCACCGCGATCCTCTTGCCGAGCGAATACTAACGACCCCGGCCCGGCGACCGCGAGGCGCGGACCGGGCCGCATTTTTGGAGACCCTACTCATGGAAACAACACTCAACCCGCTCTCGAAAGAGTCCGCCGTCCTCGTCACCGGCTACCCGCTGACCCGCGAGGAACTCCGCATCCTGGCCGCCCACTGGGCGACCGTCTACATCGACGCCAGTGCCGCAGCCACCCTGTTGAACTCGATCGGCAGCACCGACCTGCGGCTGTTCGAATACGTCGCGGCCCGCTACCGCCTGATGAAACCGATCCTGGGCGACGAGGCGATGACCGAGGCCGTCCGCGAGGCCGAGGCCCGCGTGCGGGACCGCATCGGCGACGAACTGTATGCCGCGTTTCAGAGAGGGGAGTCGCCACTCGGGGACGAGGCGGAAGGCGTGTGTGTCGAAACGGTGCCGACGCCCCGCCCGGCCTGCCCGTGCGTGGTGTGCGGCCAGGACGTGGCCGCGGGTCGGACGTAGCGGAGGGCCGGGGTCGGACGGCGGTTGCCGTCCGGCTCGCCCCGACCCGGTGGACATAAATGCCGACGCGGCCTGACGGCCGCGGTTCGGTTCGCTTCCCGGAGGGGGCTGCCCAGGCTGCACGGGTATCGGTGGACGACGGCCGCGGCCGGGTTGCCGGTGAACGGCGGGTGTGCCAGAAAGGGACAGGCGGAACCGGAGACCGATCCGGTTCCGCCTGTCGTTTGGGGTCTGTTACACGCGGAACAGGTCGAGGAAACTCCTCAACCCGTCGAACAGCAACTCGATGCCGCAGAGCAGCAAGAAGCCGATCATCACGTGCAGCAGATCCCGGCCTTCGGGCCACCCTCGCGGAATGTCCCTCAGGCGGAACGGGGGCTTCGGGTTCATGAGCACCTCGGCCATGTGCTCACCGCTGTGGGCCTCCCCCGTGAAGAGCGCGATCGCGTCCGGCAGCTTCTTTTCCGTCAGGGTGTAAAGCCTGCCGTCCGTCGCCTGGATGGCGATGGAATGAATCCGCCGGGTTACGACCCGCCCGTTCTCGTAGTGCGTCACCTTGCAATGCCATTTGTTGTCGGCTTGTAGGGCCATCGTCTGTCTCCTTCAAAAACCGGCTTGCAGCCGGCGTGGTTTCCGAATCCGGCGTCCTGCCGAACCCGATTTCAACGGTCGCACGGACCGTTCAAGTCGGGACCACGCGATGGCGGCACCACGGGAAAAACAAGAGACCCGCACGGGGTCTCTTGCGACGCAGTGAGCACGAACGACGTTTTCAACGGACTCGTTCTTGCCACCCCGGTTACCGAGAAACACGTTCCGGTTCGGGGTGCGCTCGCGTCTGTCGCCTTGGGTTACACTTCCAGGCGGCGGGAAGGGTCAGGGGGTGTTAAGCCTCAGCCACCGATTGTTTTTTGAAATTTCCGGGTGGGGGGAAATTAGAAGGCGGTGCCGGGAGTCGGACGCACCTCGTTTCTCGTTCGACCCGCGGGCGTGTTCGTCGGTCGGTTCGGGAGCATCGGGGATTCGGCCCCGACACGTCCCAGAATACCGCGACCCCGCCTCGCGGCGGGGTCGAAGTTGGGGTGATTCTCGGGCGGGTGCGGTTACTTGCTGAGCAACCCTTCCTCGACCAGGGTCGGGCCGAGTTCGATGAGCAGGTCTTGCACCTTCTGAATCTTCTCCTGCTGCGAAGTCGACCACCACGAAGTGTAGTCGGGCAGTTTCAGACGCGGCCGGACGTCGTCGTCCCGGCTGCCGGTGATGTCCGCCAACTCGCCCAACCCCTGGATCGTTTGTTCCAGCGCCCCGACCTCCTGGAGGCGGCTGAACGACACCGGCTGCTTCTTGGCCGTCCGCTCGATCCCGAGCGCCCCGGCCTTATAGCGGAACGGCTGGTGGTAGCCGGGGGTCAGGAGCGGGGCCAGGGCCTGCTTGACCTCCGGCGTCTGCGCCTTCTTCCGCAGCCGCTCCCGCTCGACCTTCGCCTTCTCGTCGGCCACCACGTCCTTCCCCTTCTGGGCCGTGATGCCGGCATCGGTCTGGATGCGGTCGGCCTCGGCCAGCTTGGTCGAACGCAGTTTCTCGATCTTGGCCTCCTCGATCTTGCGTTCGAGTTCGCCGGCCTCCCGGACCTGCTTCTCCTTCATCTCCGCCCGCACCTTGGCCCGCTCCTTCTCGGTGGCCGTCGCCAACGCGAGAGCCTCCGCCTCAGCGTCGGCCCGAACCGCCTGGTCGAGCGTCTGCGCCGCGGCCGGTTGCTTGCCCCGCTTGGCGTCCGCCACGACGGCATCGACCGTCCGCCGGTCCTGCTCCCAGACCCGCTTCAACCCGGCCAGTTGCGTCGCCAGTCGGTCGAGTTCGCCCGACACCTGGTCGCTCGGGTTCGACGCATCTTTGGCGATCGTCTGCGACGCCCGCACCGGGGCGATGAGGTCGGTGGCGGCCCGCCGCATCCGCTCGGCCACGTCCTTGCCCGGGCGGTCCTTCTCGTAGACCGCCCGGAACCGGGCGAGTTGGATCGGGTCGCCGGCCACCTTCTTGCCGTCGTCGCCGGCCAGGAGCGGCTGCACCGTCGCGTCGAACGCCGCGATCTCGGCCAGGCACTCGTCGGCGAGCCGGGTCACGTCGTCCGCGCGGGCGACGGCGAGAGCCTGTCGCGTCTTGGCGAACGCCAACGACTGCTGTTCGACGCCGCGGTCGGACGCCAGCCGCACGTCCGACGGGACGGACGGGGCCGGGGGCGGGCCGGTCTTCGCCGACCCGAAGTCCAGCGGGTCGGCGGCCGGGGGCACCGTCGAAGACCTCGACGGCCCGCCGGTCTTGCCGAGGAACTGCAACAAGAAGTAACCGGCGACCAGGATGGTGAAGAGCGTGCCCCAAGTCGACAGGGTGTCGAGCATGGTCTTCCGGCCGGGCGGGAGGGCGGAATGCCCCCGCCCGCCAAATGCATTCAACATGGGTTCGTCCTCCGAATCGCGGATGAAGGTATTCGCCGGATCACTGCGCAGTTACAGGTTATCGTTCCGGAACCGCTCGTCCCAGTCCGTTGCCTTGCCGTCGGGCGGCGCGGGCGGTAGCGATTTCGGGTCGGTCGGCTTGGCCGGTAGCGATGCCGCCGTCGAGTCGTCGGGCAGGATCGGCCACGGGGCCTTCTCCCGCCGCGCGTGCGTGTCCCGGTCCACCGGGAAGAGGGACCGGACAATCGTCGTCTTCGCCCCGAATTGAGTATAACCGCTACCGAACGTGAAGCGAATGAAACTCGCCTGCTGGTCGGCGCTCGCCGCCATGATGGTGTTCTTGTCCAGCACCGGGCCGTGCGACTCGCTCACCTGCATCATCCCCTCGACCGCCTGCGACGGGTCGATCTCCCCATCCCCCTCGGTCATGTCCTGGGTCCACGCGAACGTGTGATACGTCTGCACCCCGGACATCTCCTCGATCCGCTTGATCGTCCGCGGGTCCGACGCCCGCAGGATGTGTTTCACGGCCGTGCAGGAGTCGATCGTGTCGGCGAGGTCGGTGCCCTGCCGGAGCAGTTGCCCGCCCGTCTGGTGGACCGGCACGATAGTCACCCCGAGGCCGCGGATCTGCTCGAACACCAGCTTGATGGCGTCGGCGATGATCTGCTGAAACTCGTCGATCACCAGGTAGACCCGGTTGTCCCGCGCCGGGCTGTGGGCGGCGCACGAGAACAGCGACCAGAGGAACAGGCGGGCGATGCTCGCCGCCGCGAGCGGCTCCTGGGCCGACTTCAGGTTGAGGTAGACGACCTGCTTCGTCTTCAGGATGTCGGCCACTTCGATCCGCCGCGGCGACCCCTCCGGCCGCACCTCGTTCAGCGGCGTCACCGCCGCCAGCCGGTTGACGATGGCCGTCAGGTGCCCGGCGTCGCGGACGTCCTTCGCGGTCAGGAAGTCGAGCGCGTGCGGGCCGTTCAGCAGGGCGTCGAGTTCGACGAACGACTTCAGGTCCATCTTCCGCAGGATGGACTTCAGCACCTTCTCGTTGATCGCGGTGAAGTAAGCCCGCCCGTAGCCCATGCCGTAATCGAGCGACAGCCCCTGGATGAGCGTCTCCGCCCGCTGGTCCGTCGTCACGTCCCGGTGGTAGGACTGCACGAACGGGTTGAAAACGTGGCTCGACCGCCCCCGCTCCGAGGTGAACCAGGCGAACGGCAGCCCGGCCTTGGCCGCCTCGACCCGGCACGACTCGAACAGGGCCATGTCCCCCTTGAGGTCGAGCACCACCACCGAGCAGTCGTTGCGGGCCATGAGTTGGGTGGCGAGCGGGCCGGCGACGAGCGACGTCTTCATCGACCCGGTGTCGCCCGTCAGGTGGTAGTGCTGGTCGAGGATCGTTTTGTGCAGCAGCACCGGGTAGTCGCCGAACAGGCTGAACCCGACGAGCAGGTGCTCCCGTTCGAGGGCGTGCCGGGAACTGATCAGCCGGCTGACGTACACGTCCCACTCGCTGTCCGTCGTGCGGGCGCGACCGCCCGGCGCTTCCAGGGCCAGGTAGAACCCGGCGAGCAGTTCGCCGACGGCCGCCCAGACGACGACCGCGGTCAGGAACACGACGCCGAGCGGCACCGCCACCAGGACCGTGACGACCCGCCGCGGGATCGTCTCCCACCGCTCTTGTTCCAACCGGTCGATGTCGTCCTCCGTCACCGTCCGACTCCGGATCAACTCGGCGGCCTGTTGCCGCCCCTCGCCCGGCGGGAGTTGCGAGAGGTATTCGCGTTCGTGCGGGAGGAGTTGACCCTGCACGGGCCGGGCCGACACGGACGGCGGCCAGACCGGCGGCAGGACGACGGCCGTCGCCAGCCCGGCCGTCAACAACGCGATCAGGAGGAATTGCTTCCGACCGTCCACATCGACGAGGCGGCGGAGGGGGAAGCGGAACACCCCGGCGGCCGGGGTGCGGTGGCGGTTGTAGCTGGCGAAGACGACGAGCAGGTCCCGGAACACCCGGGCCGTCAGTCCGAGCGAGAACCCCTCGTCGCGGGCGAACAGTCTGCGCACGACCAGGATCAGCCCGAGGAAGAGGATGAAGCCGACGACCGCCAGGGCCGGGGCGAGTGAATTGCGGCCCTCGAATCCGAGTTCCCAGAAGACGAGGACGCCGAACAGATACGCCGCGAGCAGGAAGAACGGGGCGAGCACCGTCGCCCGCGCCGCCGGCAGTCGTTCGCACACGGCCCACCGGCCCGGGTGCGGGAAGTATCCCTGCCACTCCCGGCCCACGTCGCCGTAGACCTTCGGGTTCGCCGCCATCCAGGCGACGACCTGCCGGGCGTAGACGAGGGCCAGCCCGGCGAGGGCGGCGACGGCGCACGGGAAGGCGACGAGGTAGCCGGCGAGGAGGGGCGGGACGGCGGCGTGCAGCGCGACGCACCCGACCAGCACCGCGAAGAGCCAGAGGCGGAATTCCCCCGTCCGACTCGGGGTGTCCAGATCGGGCCGGGTGGCGTCGGGCACGAACCACCAGACCGTCCCGAAGAGGGCGACGGCCGCGTAGCCCAGATAATCGGGAACCAAGAACCGGACGGCGATGGCGGCCACGACGGAGACGCCGACGGCGAACTTCAGGGCGTCCGTCGTGAACGGGATTTCGGTCTCGGCGTCCGGGCGGGTGCGGTAGTTGAGTTCGGTGCCCTCGGTCGGCGGCAGCGACGCGGCGTCGAGCGTGTCGTTCGTCTCCGAGGTGGGAATCCGCATGCGTCAACCGCCCGTGAGCAAGTCTCCCAGTTCCGGCACCACGGCGACGCGCACCCGCACCGGCCCGCGGTGGCCGACCCGAACGGCCTTTTCCAGTTCGAGACCCTTCTCAGTATACCCGGTCAGAATGACGAGTTGGAAGCGGCCGGCCAGGATCAGGTCGCGGAACGCCGGCAGCCGATACCGCTGCGAAATCACCTTGCGGACCTTCGCCGCCATCCGCTTCGGCGAGGTCGCCCGGTCGAACAGGAACATGCCGAGCGTAAATTTCCCCTCGACCTCCTCCTTGAAATAGTTCGACCGGCACTGGCCCGGCTTGCACAGGTCCGGGTGGCCCGCCTGGAACTTCGCCGCCGTGTACCGCTTCACCCCGGTGGCGACGCAGAAGCCGGCGGCCCCGAGTGCCCCCGGAAACGACTGCTCGGTGAACGGCACCGGCTCCCGCACCTTCGCCCCGACCAGCCGGCACGCCCGCGGGGCGAGGACGTAGTAGGCCGCCTTCGGGTTGAGTTGGAACTTCCGCAGGTAGTTTTGTTGGACGAGCCGGAACGTGACTTTGCGGACGGCCCGCAGGTCCGTCACGTCCGGGAAAAAGGCCCGCCGGAACAGGTCGTCCGTGCCGAGCCGATACTGGCCGACGAACTCCAGGAGTTTGCGGTCGCGCTCGGAAATGTCGTGCGTTCGCTTCGCCATCGCGGTCACCACAGTTCGTAGGGGAGGGATTTCGCGGCACAGGCCGCGTGGAAATCCCGTAGCCGTTCGTCCCCGTAAGCCCCGCCGAAATCGACCGCCCGGACCGGAGAGCCGTCGGCGTCGCAGAGCACGGCGTCGGGGATTTTCTTCCACCCCCAGCGGGCGGCGATGGCATCCTCGCCGACCCACTGCTTCCGCCAGTTCAGCCCGCAGTCGCGGTAGCGGAGGAAGATTTCGCCGACGTGCAGGTCGTGCGTCGTCTGGCAGGCGTTCTTCACGCCGCCCGTCGTCGAGCCGCCGAACACGTCGAGCGCCCGCCGCCCGGCGACCGCGACCTCGGTTTGCACCGCCGGGCAGTCCCATCGCTCCCGGCACCCGTCTTCGAGGAGCGAATAATCCGGCTCGGCGTCGCCCGGTGCCCACGCGAAAATCGGCCCCGATAAATCGCGCAGCGGGCGGGCGAGGACCGTGACCGGGGTCAGCCACTTGGCCTGGGCGAGCCGGTTCACATCGGCTCTGGCCCGCCAGCGAGCGTCTTGGTTGGGCGGCCACCACCCCCGGGCGATTTGGTTAATGGACAGAATTCGCAGGTGGTGGCAGAGGACGACGCAGAGTTCTTTTTCCCGGCCGGTCATGGGGAACCCTCCGGGCCTTTCGGCGGCCGCCCGCGCTTCCGCGGCTGGAGAGATTCCCCGCCGGTGGGAGGAGCCGGAAGCGTCGGCGGGGTGGGAGACGGCAGCGACGGCCGGGGTGGAGTTGCTGGGGTCGGGACCGGACGGGGCGTCGGCACCGGGGCCGGCGGTTTCGGCTCGGCTTCGCCGTCGAATTTGGCGAGCAATAAATCCGCCGTCCGCGTCTGCTCCTCCGCGTTCCGGGTCTCGATCAACTCGAATGCGTCGTACATGCCGGCGAGGACCGAGTCGCAGGTCCGCCGCCGCAGGTGGTCGAAAAACGAGAACATGATTTGTCCTCCGCGTGCCCGGTGCCCCTTGTGGCACCGGGTCACACGGGCCAAGATAAATCCGTCCGCACCGGTTCCTCAGCCGAGCCTGGGGGGAATCTCGGGCGGGTTTCGGGTATTTCGGTTGGCCGATTGTTGCCCGATTCTTGCCCGATTGCGCGGACCGGTGCGTTGCGGTGTCCCGGTCCACTCCCGGTTCCCCAGGCCGATTTCCGACAAGGAGTTGCGGCGACCGGTGGTCCCGCGGTAAGCCGGCCCACTCCGGGACTAAAAAATGCCGAGGGAGTTTCCGCCGCAGGAAATCCGCGGCGTCGAAAATCGGGGAAGGGAAATTCGGTGGGACGGCCCGACGAAATTCGCTGCCGCGGTCGGCGCTACCCGGTGACCGACGCGGTCACGATCGGGGGGCGGACGTATTTCGTCGTCGAAATGCTGGGGCGGGGGACGGCGCGAAAAGTGTTCGACCCGCGGGCCGGCATCGGCGGCGATTTTCGCGTGCTGCACACCCTGCCGCGCTCCCCGGCCGCGAGCCAGCGACTGGAGACGCTCCGCCGGGCGGCGGAGAGAAATCTCAACCTGCCGAAAATCTACGAGTCCTTCCCGGAGCGAGATCGGATTTATGTGCTGACGGGGTGGGTGTGGGGAATTCCACTCGATCGATACCTGGAAGACGTGCGGGCGAAAAAGCAGCCGCGGCCGAGCAGCCGGGAAATTGTCCGGCTCTTGAGGGGATTATTCCACGGCGTCGGTCACTTCCACCACGACGCCCATTCCGTCCACGGCGACATTAAACCGGCGAACGTCGTCCTCGAACCGCGGCCGACGAAATTCACCCTGATCGATTTCGGCTCCGCGTGGCCGGTCGAACGGACGACGCGGCGGGAACCCGGCGACGGCATTTCCGCACCCTACGCCGCACCGGAACAATACCTGGAAAAGGCCCCGGTCGATTTCCGAGCGGACTATTTTTCGCTCGGCGTCCTCGGCTACGAACTGCTCACCCTGGAAATTCCCTTCGACGGAATCGGCGGCCGGGCCGGCCTGCCGAAATTGCGGGACGCCTTCGCCGGGAAATACCGGCCGCCGTCGGCCCTTATCCCCGACCGCGACCGAAATCCCCGGTCCGCCGTCGCCGCCCTCGACCGATTTTTCGTCCACTGTCTCGCGCTCGACCCGAACGGAAGGTTCGACAATCGGACCGCGTGTCTGGCGGCCGTGGACGAACTCGCCGGGGAATTTCGACCGGGGTCTCGGCTCGGGTCGTTCGCACGGGTATTCTTGACTCTGCTCGACCGCGTCCGCGGCCGACGCCCGCCGGATTAACGGTTGAAATCGCAACCGTGCGGTCGGCCGCCTTTTGTCGGAGAACGGATATGTTCCGCCGTGACTTCTTGGCCGGCTTGTTCGCCGGCCTTTTTCCCGCCGTCGTCGGCTGCTCCAAATCGGCCCCGACACCCGCATCGGACGAGTCCCCGTCGGCCGTGGAGACCGTCGAACAGAAATGCGGTGCCTGTGTCGGCGGGAAGGTGCCCGGTCGGTGCCCCGCGTGCAACGGCTCCGGCCGGTGCCAGTCGTGTTCCGGCACCGGCGGTCAGACCTGCAAGTCGTGCGACGGGAAAGGCCAGATCCCCGGCCGTCGGCTCAACCCCGACTGTTCCTACTGCAACGGCACCGGTCGGACGGCGTGCCCAAAGTGCGACGGCAGTCGCGTGTGCGGCCGGTGCGACGGCAACGAGGTACCGGAGACCTGCTTTGTCTGTCGCGGCACCGGGACCGTCCGCGTCCCGAAGCCGTGAGCGGTCACACCAACGGGAGGAGCCGCTTCCGGACCGCGTCGTTGTGCGGCGGCGTCCAACCGAACCGATCCCCGCACTCGCTGTGGTACGCCCGCCCGTCCGGGCCGGTGACGACGTGCAGCTTTCGCCCGAGCGACTCGTCGTTCCGGTCCGCAACGGTCACGACGCGGGGCCGCCCGAGTGGACAGCCGGAACAAACGTTTGGGTCGGTCGGGAGGGGAGTCGGGATGCCCATCCGTTCCAAATCGAGACCGCGTCGGAGTTCGTCCACCTTGGCGATCACCGCCATCGCTGGAAGGATCGGCACCGCGACCCCGTCGTAACTCCCGCCGAACAGCACGACGGCGTACGGCGTCTGTCCGCCTTCGCACGCCGCGAGCAACAGGGCGTAGGCCGCGAGCCGGACCCGGTGCTGCTCGTACACCCAGTACCGCCCCGCGTGGTAATTGTCGGCCGGCAGGCGAATGACCGGGATCCGCAGCGACGCCTTCTTGAGAACCCGCCACGGTTTGCCGGCGAGGGCCAACTCGCCGTCAAAAAGCGGTTCCAGATATGGCACCGACTCGAACCCGGCTTTGAGCAACTCCCACCACTGCACCGGCGTGTCGTCCGTCAGGTCCGCCGGCGGTTCGGTCGGCGTCGCCGACAGCGCTGCCCGCCGACGGTCGCCGAGTGTGACCACCGCCGAGAGTGTTTGCAACGATTTCCAGACGCAGAGGACCGTCGGCACGGCCAGGGCGAGCGGAACCAGCGGCGGCAGTTCGTTCCACGCGGCCACGACGACCAGGAACAACCCGCCGGTCGCCCACGCGGACCAGCGGGCGAGCCGACGGATTTGGACGGCGAGTTGCTCCTCGATCAGCGTGAGGCTGTATTCGGGCAGGAAGTTCAGGTTCATCCGCTCGTCGGTCGGCTCGTCGTCCTCGTCCGCCGAGGCGTGCGACAGCAACCCCGCCCTCGGGCAGAAGACGAACTCGCCGAGCGTCCGCACGCGCACTCTCGACACCGCCACGACAGACCCTCCGCCGAAAGCAGACTCGTCACCACTTCTTGAGCGCCTTGAGTATGTCGGCGACCGACGCCGGGCGGTCGCTCTTCGGCAACGCGAGACAGGAGACCAGAACGGCTCGCACGGCCGCAGGCAGCGTCGAGTTGCGAACCGCGTCCACATCGGCACCCGGTTCGGGGAGACGACCCGTCAGGCAGTGAACGAACACCCGGCCCCAACTGTACAGGTCGGCCCGCCCGTCCACCGTCCCGCGACTGACGACCTCTTCGGCCAGGTACGGGTCATCCGGCCACCCGCTCGCCGGCGACACCGTCGGCACCCCGTCGAGCAACTTCGCCAACTCGAAATCGGTCAGCACCGGCGTCCGGTCTTTCTTGCGGAGTAACACGAACCGCGGGGAGAGTTCCCGGCGGACGACCTGCTCCCGGTGCATTGCGTCAAGACCGGCCGCGATGCCGGTCATTCCCGTCTTGAGCGAGGTTCCTTCGAGCGGCCCTTCGGTTAGCCGTTCCGCGAGCGTGATCCCGTCTTCGAACCGATCCAGCACCCACCACAGGCCGCCGTTCTCGACGAACGTGGCGGTGATGTTCTCCGCCACGTTCGGGTGCCGGCCGACCCTCTCGCACACCTCCGCGTGCCGCCGCAACTGCCCTTCGAGCCGCTGCCGTTCGGCCACGGCCAGGTGACGCAACTCGTAACACTTGCCCCGCGCGAGCCGGGACGGCAGGAAGCGGTGCCGCAGCCGGGCGACGTGATACTGGAGGCCGTTCGCCGTCTTCTCCCACGCCGTCAGATGGGCCTCGACCTGCCACT
The DNA here is from genome assembly GCA_022841795.1 of Fimbriiglobus sp. GTDB lineage: Bacteria > Planctomycetota > Planctomycetia > Gemmatales > Gemmataceae > JALHQU01. Next base: position 7,663 of record JALHQU010000014.1, on the reverse strand, counting down.
CCTGCACCGTCTCGCCCGAGACCGTCACCGCCGGATCGACGCCCAACGCGACCAGTTCGTCCGGGTGGAGTAGTTCCAGGTGGTCCGTGATCCCAAACACCTTTGCCGCGATCGACAGCGTGGTGAGCGTGACCGGCATCCCCTTGAATAGTTTCCGGGCCGTCGCCTTGTCGAGGTGGGACTTGCCGCAGAACTGCTCGACGGTGAGGGCGAACTGCGCGCGGAGTCGCCTCAACTTGAGTTCGTCCGCCCGGTACTCCCGCTTCTCTCGCTCCACCGCCCACCCCCCGAATGGATTCGCCCCAGAACCGCCCCACGACCCGCTGAGGATGCGTTGGCCACTCGGGTTCAATGTGACCACTCGGTTCGGCCGGTGTTCGCCGGAGACGCTTCACCGACGCACCGAACGGGAGGATCGTCATGCCCGAGCAACCGAAACTCAGCTACGAGTGTCGCCACCAACTGGCCGAGTGGGTCCGACTCTACTGCCCGTGCGCCACCGAGGACTCCGAGTTCCTCCGCGGGCTGCGGGTCATCGTCGAACGCGAACTGGCAGCCGCACTCCGCCGCCACCAGACGACCGACAACGGAGGTCCGGCGTGAACCCGACCACCCGGACGCCGCAATATTACTCCCGCGGCGGCCTCACCATCTACCACGCCGACTGCCGGGCCGTGCTGCCGACCTTCCGTGACGAGTCGTTCGACTTCGTCCTCACCGACCCGCCGTACCTGGTGAACTACCAGGGGCGGTGGGACGGGGACCACGAACCCATCGTCGACGACGACACCGACGACTGGCTCAACCCGAGCTACGCCGAACTCTGGCGGCTGCTCAAGCCCGACACTTTCTGCATTTCATTCTACGGCTGGCCCCAGTGCGACCGGTTCGTCGGCGTCTGGAAGCACCTCGGCTTCCGACTCGTCAGCCACCTGGCGTTCGTCAAGAACGTCTGGGGCCTCGGCCGGTTCACCCGCGGCAAGCACGAGACCGCGTTCCTGCTCGCCAAGGGCCGCCCGCCGCGACCGTCGAAAGGCGTCGCCGACGTGATCGAGTGGGAGCGGGAACCCGACGCCTTCCACCCCAACCAGAAACCCGTCCACGCCCTCTACCCGCTGCTCGCCTCATTCGCCCCGGCAGGCGGCATCGTCCTCGACCCGTTCATGGGAAGCGGGAGCACACTCCGGGCTGCGAAGGACATGGGCCTCCGGGCCGTCGGCATCGAAGTCGATGAACGCTATTGCCGGCGGGCCGCCTCACGGCTTGCACAAGATGTCCTGTTCCCGCTCATCGTTGATCAGCCTGCCGAAGGAGAACGCCATGACGACCTCGAATGACGAACTCCTCACGCGGCTGGCCAAGATCGAGACGCTACTGGCGAGCCTCGTCGAACAGCGTACCATTAAGGAGTGGTACTCGACCGCCGAAGTGGCGACCATTCTCGGCAAGGCCGAGTTCACCGTCCGCGAGTGGTGCCGACTCGGCCGGGTCAACGCCGAGAAGAAAAAGTCCGGCCGCGGTGTGGCGAGTGAGTGGATCGTCAGCCACGCGGAACTCACCCGGATTCGTAACGAGGGGTTGTTAGTCGACCCGCGACCGTACCGCCATGGGGGATGACTGCGTGCGTCAGAAGCGACGAAATGCATCTCGGTGTTTCTGTTGGTCGTCACGAAACAAAAACACCTCGGGCGAGAGTGCTCCTGGGAAAATGGGAAATACAATTTCGTTTCACGAGTACCTGTGGTCTTGACTACACACCCACCATGGTTGAACAGTTCAGTTGGCTCCTTGTGTCCGACATCCACCTGCGAAAGACGCAGGACACATGGGCGCAGTCCGTCGTCCTCAAAGATCTCGTGAGTTCGGTTACAGAACGATTCGGTGGTGGAAACGGGCCGCACTTCCTTCTCGTCAGCGGCGATCTGGCCTTCTCCGGTCAGCCCGACGAGTATCAGCTTGTCGTGCCTTTCCTCGACGCTCTGGCGGCCCCGCTCAAACTGAACCGGCGACTGGTCTTTCCGGTTTCGGGCAATCACGACGCCAACCGCAAGGCGCAGACGACCTGCTTCGCCGGCGCAAGACATATCCTCACCTCACCGCAAAAGGTGGACGAGTTCCTCGGCGTCGAAGAGGAGAGGACGACGCTTCTCAAGCGGCTATCGGGCTACCAAGCATTCGAGGCGGTGTACAGCGCGGGCCAGCCGCGGGAGACGACCGCCGACGGTCTCGCCTATGTGGCCCCGTTGAACATCGATGGGATGCCGATCTGCGTGCTCGGACTCCAGTCATCCTGGATGTGCGGAGGCGACGACGACCAAAACAACCTGTTGGTCGGCGACCGGCCCGTAATCAACGCGTTGGGGCTGATCCCGAAGCACGATCCCCGCCTCGTGCTCGGCGTGATGCACCATCCGAGCTTCTGGTTGCGGGACTTCGACCAGCAATCGATCGAGGAGCGGTTTTTCCCCGCTTGCGACGTGATCCACCGCGGGCACCTTCACGAGCCGAATACCAAGTTGGTGTCGAACGTCCCCGGCCAGTCGTGTGTCGTCGTGGCTGCCGGGGCCGGGTACGCGGGACGCTTGTGGAAGAACTCGTACTCGTACGTCACGGCAGAGATCGCGCGCGGCACGCTCCGCGTCGAGACTTACGTTTACGACCCGACGACGAATCGCTTCAATCCCCGCGACGACATCAGGCACCCGCTCAGGCTCAGGGGAAAGTTGCCAGGGACGGGGGCGGATTTGGTTGCCGAGATCTCCACAATTGTGGAAGCTAAGTTGATTGCGAATTATGTTTCGGCGCTGATTTCGGGCGTGGTCAGCGAAGTGCCGATCAGGCTGGGAGGGGAAATGGTCTTTGGGGCACGGACGCTCCTCGCGGACTCAACAGATGCCGCCATGGTCGCCGGGGTACAAGGCATCTTTGAGGTGGCGAATCTGTTACTGACTTTCAGGGAGACGGTCTCGCTCAAGGAGCGGGTCCAACAGGTGAGTGAGCGGATCAAGCGGTTCGGGGAGATGCTCGGCCGTGAAGCCGCAGATAGTGAATTTGCTGCCGAGTTGGGTCGCCGCGAGCAGACTTGCCGGACCTTGATGACCACAGCATCCGCGACGCCGTTCGACAGGACCGCCAGTTATCTGAGGGATCTGGCGGATGCCGAAGAGTGGTCAACTCTGGAAGAGACCTCGCGTAAGCATGTCGGTAGCAACTCACGCGAGTTGGGGTTGCTGGCTCGACGGTTCCTCATCCATAGCTTGGCGAGGCAAGGCGACGCAGCGAAGTCTGCCGAGGCTTGCAATCTGGCGTACGAGATCGTTAGTGCGGCTGGGTGTGAGGCCATGGATTTCGTGCAGGCGGCGACCCTGCTGTACAATGAGAAGAGGTACGCGGATTCCGGCCGGCTGATCGTTGAGTTCGCTGGCCTGTACACCGCGAAGCTTCATCTCGTCCGGGACGTCGCCGTGCAGATCTATCAGGAAACCAAAGACGCCGCCTTGGGTGCCGCGTTGGGGATCAAGAAGGGGAAAAAGTGATGCCCCCCAGCACGGCTTTCGATGTCGGGATCGATTTCGAGCACGTCTTGGCCGCGATCTCGAAGCAGATCTACGAGACGCCGCTCGCGTTTCTGCGGGAGAACGTCCAGAACGCGGTTGACGCGATCCGGATCCAATCCTTGCGGGACGGTATCCGGGCCAGCGACTTACGATACAAGGTGGACGTTGCCGTGGCTGGCAAGGAGTGCCGCATTCGTGACAACGGGCTCGGCATGACGTTTCAGGACCTTCGCAATCTGTTTTGGAAGATAGGCGCGAGCGGGAAGCGGAACGACGAAGCGCGTCGGGCTGGGTGCGTCGGGATGTTCGGCATCGGCGGATTCGCCAACCTCGGCGTGTGCGACAAGCTGACAGTCATCTCCCAGACGGAAACCGATACAGGATATGCAACGTGGCTATCGGAGGAACTCATCAAAGCTTCCGGCGGGGGCATCCCGCAGGTGCAAAGCTCGGAGTCCGATGAGGCAGCGCCTCGTGGGACGCTGGTCATCGGTCAACTGCGTGCCACCCCGAACACCGACGAACTGCTGCAATACCTCACCGACTTCGTCCGGTACGCAGAGGAACACATCTACTTCAACGGGAAACTCGTCTCACGGGGCGAGCTGATGCGAACCGCCCGCTTGGAAGCTCTTCACCATCTGAGCCCAGTTAGCACGGACTGGCAGGACGGAAACATCACCATCACGGGAACGCTCCTGGAAGAAGGCCTGGGCGTCCTCGCCCAACTGACCGGCCTCCTTGTGGACGGCAAACCAGTGCGATTCGCAGGGCTGTTGCGATTCGAGAACGGCGTACTCGACGTCTTTAAGCGAGGGTTCAAGCTCTGCGCGACCAAGGTGCAGACACACATCGGTGTGTCGGGCCGGATCGATTGTGACGTCTTGTCTCCTACCGCCGGGCGAGATTCGCTCGACGCGGAATCCAACTCACTCGTCTCCCGCATCGCCCACAGACTGGAGAGGGCCGCAGCGGAAGCGATCCTGCAATCGACCCCGCTGCTGAATCAGCACACGAGACTGTTCCCCTACTACGTCCGGAATAACCTGACCAACCGTCTGGACAAGGTGGAAATAACACTGGCCGACGGGGCGGAGACGACGTTGGGGGCGATTCGGCTGAAGGCGAATGGTGGGGTCGGCGTCTACTTCGGGTCGCACCAGAAGCAGGCGTTGAGTGCGGTCATGCAAGCCCGCGGAAACGTGGTGGTACTGCTTCCTGCCGATGCTTCGAAGCAGCGGGCGGTGACGGCCTTCCTCCAGTCGGAGTGCAACGCGAAATCGTTCAGCGGGGTGGTCGAACTCAGCGAGGCCTACAAGGAGTTGGACCGCTTCGAGAAGATGTTTCTGAGTCAGATGGAGACGACGATCTACGACTCCTACGAGGTGGATTCGCTCCGCCTCCTTCCGGGACGCCTCACCGAAGACATCCCGGTACTCATCCGAGAGGGGACGAGGCTGCCGCTAGAAGTCTACGTCGATGTCAGGCACCAGGAGATCTCAAAACTCCGGTCGCTCGGGTTCTCACCACTCGTGAATTCACTGATTTCGGCCTTTTGCCGCGAGTACCTCGGCACGACTCTCCGGAAGATGAGCCCGAAGTTCTTCGGCAGTGGGGCTATCAACTTGGACATGCTCGCCAAGAAGCGGTCGGAGATGTGGATTCTGCTCAAGGACGACATCCAGACGGTGGCCCGCCACTCTCAGCGGCAGGTGGTTCGGGGGTCCGACGTTCAGACGGTGCATGCCGGGGGAGGCGGAGCGACGCAAGGCCCCGAACGTGCAGCCGATCAAAAGAAGGCAAAGCTGCTCCGGATTGTGGGCGATGACTCATTCTCGGAGATCCTCGGCTACTACATCCGCATTCCGGACAGCGCCGCCGTTGCTTTCGGCGACGTAATCAAGGAGTGCGACGGCAGGGGTGTTCTCTGGGGAGGGAACAAGATACTCTTTATCGCGTCGGACAATATCAGCAGCTCCTTCCAGTTCGAGGTCCGTCTCGACCACCTAATCGTGACGCAAGGCGATGGCGGGCAAAGCACGGTTGAGGGGGCAAGGGAGATCAAGAGGCCAGTACAGGAGATGAACGAAGGGCTGTACTTCCCGATTCCGGAACAGCTTGAGTCTGTCCTGGTCCCAGACGGGGAAAGGGAAGTCAGGATCGAGGTCTCTTCCGGTGAGTGGATCGACACAGAGACCGCCCACGCCTGGCGTTCACGAGAGACAGTGAACCCATGAGTGCAGCTTCTTCGAGTGCTCGATTGCGATTGCCATGGAGTGTCCGAGAACCTTGACAACCTCGATCCGAAACACCGGCGACGAGGGGCAAATAGAGGGCAGAGTTGGCCCTTCACCCCCAATGTGTCCAGTGTACAATGCCAATGTCGATTCGCCGCAAATGCCTTGCTTTCCAGGAACTTCAACGCAACCTCGACCCATCTGCGACTCAGCCGAAATGTGCATCAACCAGTTGCAGCGCCTGGTTCGGCGTCTGCGACTTACGAGCAGGATAGCTCCGCGCCGCAAACCGGGCACCGCACCCACCGCGCCCACGAACACACTCGCAGCCCACAGCCCTGGCACTCGGCCGACCGGACGATCGGGTCGTCGGTGGGGAACCCGGCCGCGAACGGCGTGTCCCGGTAGCGGGCCGCGTCCTCGGCCGCGACCAACTCGACCATCCACGGCTCGTCGCCGTCCCGCCACACCTGGGCGGCGACATACCGGAGGTCGGTGCCGTGCTGCTGGTACGCCCGGCCCTGGCACGCCTCGGCGAGTAGGTGCGCGAACTTCTCCTCCGGCAGCGACCGGAGCCAGTCGAGCACGCTGCCCCGGTCGAGCGCTTCCACCGCCGAAGCCCTCCGCCGCCGAACAGATACTTATCCCAATCCACGGATGTCATAAATCCGGGTCGGGGCGGCCCCGCTACGCTGGGGCCTTCTGCCCCAGCGTAGCGACGGCCAAAACGTTACGCAAGAACCGATGTGGCGTGGCTCGGGCCTTTTGCGCTGATCAAGCGATTCTGCCCGCGGCCCTCGCTCGCGCGTCGGGCGAACGAACGCCGGCTCACTTCACCTTGCCGGTCCGCAGGAACTGGTCGATGGCGGTGGCGAACTCCGGCTTGGCGAGGGTGGTCATGTGGTCCCCGCCCTCGACCACCTTCACCTCGCCGCGGTCGAGCAGCTTGCGGACCGCCGCCACCCGCCCCTTCACCGCCTCGGACTCGTTCCCGCCGTGCAGGAACAGCACCGGGGCCGGACACTTCTTCAACTGCTCGGCCGTCACCTCCAGCTCGTCGAAGCTGCGGCCGGCCGCCGCCAACGCCTTCACGTCCTTGCCGTCGAACATCAACTTGGCGAGCGCCGTCGCCTGCCCGGCGGTCGGCTTCTGGCGGCCGGCCGGCATCACCGCCAGCAGGTACTCGCCCAGGTCTTTCCCCTCGTCCACCAGCTTGGCGAACACCTCCACCTCGGACGGGCCGGCCGCCTTCACCTCCGCCTTCGCCCCCACGACGAGCGGGGCCTGCCCGCCGTAGATGACGCTGCGGACGCGGTGCGGGTGGGTGGCGGCCACCTCGCCGGCGACGAACGCCCCCATCGAGTACCCGACCAGGTGGGCCTTCTCCACCTTCAGGTGGTCGAGCAGCCGCACCACGTCGGCGGCCATCTCGGCGCCGTACTTCGCCGGGTCGTGCGGCTTGTCGCTCTTGCCGTGCCCGCGGCAGTCCAGGGCGATCACCTGGAACCCGTCGGCGTTCTTCATGTTCAGCTTGGTGTTGCCGGACTTGTCCCTCCCCCACATGGTGGAGTCGCCCATCCACCCGTGGATGAGGACGACGGCCTCGCCCTTGCCCTCCGTGACGTACCGGATCTTCACCCCGTTCGAGTCGAACACGTCGTCGGCCGCGGGGGCCGGCCGGGACACGAGACCGCACACGACCGCCGCCAGCACACACCGGAGTGTCAGCACGGAAGGTTTCCTCTGGGGATTCGGGGATGCCCCGACGATGGGAAGCCATTCGCCGCCGGGCGTGCGATCTTGGCCGCGGGGAGCGGAATGCAGGAGAGAGCCGACCGCGTCCCGCGGTCGGCGGGCCGCCCCCACGGG
>JALHQU010000013.1 GCA_022841795.1 Fimbriiglobus sp. | reverse complement strand
CCGTGGGGGGGGGGGCCGCGGCTCCGAGCGGAGCGAGGACGGCGGGGGTGGGGCTTTTTTTTCGACCCCACCCCCGGCTCGTGCTCCGCACTCGCCGACCCCTCCCCAGCGGGGAGGGGTGGGGCGACACACCAGTTGAGCCTGGAAGCGGTGCTACCCTTCCGCCTCCGGCCGGTTCCCTTCGAGCGCCAGCTTCACCAGCGCCTCGTGCCCCTGAGTGAGGGTGGCGGCGAAGTCCGGGCAGCGGCCGACGTGGACATCCAGCAGGGCGGTGAACGCCTCCACCTTCGGCACCACCTGTTGCAGGAACGCGATCACGTCCGCCACCGACATGTCGTACTGGGTGGAGGCGTCGTTCAGCAGGGCGTCCAGTTCGGTCGGGGATTGGGTCACCACGTCGATGTTCACCAGCCGCTCGACCAGGGACAGTCGGCGGGTGCGGGCGGCCAGGTCGGCGTCGGCGGCCGGGGCGTCGCCCGGCTCGTGGTGGTACCGCACCGGCTGGCACACCGGCTCGGGCAGCCGCCACTGCCGCAGCAGTTCGGCCGACAGCTCCGGGTGCCCGACCCCGTACACCTCCCGCTCGAACCCCAGGTGCGCCGCGAACGGGCGGGTGGCCACCCCCGCCCGGTACCGCCCGGACTCGTCCGGGAACACCTGCCGCAGGGCGAGCGCGCCGATGTCCCGCAGCAGCCCGCACACCAGCTCCTCGTCGGCGTGCGGCACCCGCAGCCGCACGCACAGCTCGCGGGCGATGATCCCCCCGCTGACGGACGCCAGCCAGTGGTGGCGGAACTCCTGGTCCGGCACCCCCGGGTACTGCATGGCCGGCAGGCTGAGGGTGAGCACCAGCGACCGCACCGCCCGCATGCCGAGCAGCAGCACCGCCCGGTCGAGCGCCGTCACCGGCGAGCGGAGGGCGTACACGCACGAGTTCACCGCCTTCAGCACGGCCGCGCACAGCGACGGGTCCTGCTGGAGCAGTTCGACCAGCTTGGCCGTCGGGCAGTCCGGGTCGGCGGTGGCCTGCACGATCTTCATGGCCACCGCCGGCGGGGTGGGCAGGCGGGCGGACGCGAGCACCTTCTCCACCACCCGCGCCGACTCGTCCGGCGGGCGGCCGGGGCGGACCGGCGGGACGGCGGTGAGCAGCGAGGAGTTGGCCACGGGGTCTCGGCGGGGGCGAGGGGGAACTTCCGCCGAACTATGGGACGGGATTCAGGCCGGGTCAAACCGCCCCGGCCGGATGGCGGATCACTCCCGCGGGAACTGGTCCGGGTTGTCGGTGAACACCGCATCCACCTTCAACTCCTTCACGAGGTGCGTCATCTCCGCTTTCACGTCGGTGAACTTCCCGGTGGAGCCGCGGCGGCACGTCCATACGGTCACGCTCATCCCCAACTCGTGGGCGTCCGCCACGATCCCCGGCCGGGCCAGCACCACCGCCTTGCTCGGGGCGATGCCGTCGGCGTACTCCTTCATCGCCTTCAGTTGGTCGGCCGACTGGTCGGCGGTGAACAGGAACACGAGCGGCAGCTTGCACCCGTGGTCCGTCCGCAGCGCCTTCAGGCTGGCCGCGCTGAACGACTGGATGACCACCGGCGTCTTCGGGTCCGCCCCCGGCGTGTCCAGCTTGTTCGCCTTCAGGATCTCCGCCACCGCCTTCTCCATGTTCAGCCCGAGCTTGCCGTACACCTCCGGCGACTTCGTTTCGGGGATGATGCCGGCCTTGCCCCTCACCGCGTCGATCATCTGCTGGAACGTCGGCACCTTCTGCCCGGCGAATTGCTTGCCCTTCCACACCCCGGCGTCGAGCTTCTGGATTTCCGCCAGGGTGAACTCGGCCACCGGCCACGTCTTCTTGCCGTTCCGCTCCGTCGCCCGGTCCGGGAACACCTCCTCCACGTTGGTGGTGCGTTCCAGGGTGGTGTCGTGCAGGCACACCAGCACGCCGTCTTTCGTCAGTTGCAAATCCGGCTCGACGAAGTCGGCCCCGTACTTCAGGGCCAGTTCATACGCCGCGAGGGTGTGTTCCGGCGCATCCCCGCTCGCCCCGCGGTGGGCGATGTTCGTCGGCTTGGTGTACGGGGCGAACACGGCGGGCTTCTCGGCGGCGGTGGCGGCAACGGTGAGCAGGAGCAGAACGGCGGCGTGTCGCATGGGGGTCTCCGGGGCGGAACGGAGACAGGGTAGCGGGCGGGTGCGAAGAACAGGTGAAGGAGCGGGGTGGGTGCCGCGAGTCGGGTGGCCTTCCGGGTGGCCGACTCCCTCCGGGAGTCGGCGCCGACCGTCGGAGATGGTCGGCCACCCGTGCGGCGCCTACTTCTGCCACTCCAGCACCGCCAGCAGCGGGCGGTGGTCGGACGCCACCGGCTCGTCGATCACTTTCGTCTCCACGATCTTGAACGCCCCCGCGGGCCGGAACAACACATAGTCGATCTGCTTCGTCGGCTTGCCCGCCGGGAAGGTGAACAGCTCGTCCGCGGTGGCGACGGTCCACTGCGCTGTGAGCAGGGCGAGCGGCTTGCTGTCCGGGGTGGCGTTCAGGTCGCCGGCCAGGATCACCGGCATCTTCGCGTCGGCGAACACCTCGTTCAATTTCGCCGCCTGCTTCTGCCGCAGCTCGTCGCTCTGGTGGTCCAGGTGGGTGGTGGCGAGCGTGAACTCCTTTTCGTCCAGCGTCAGCGGGACGGCGAACGCGATCCGCTGCTCGCGGTCCGGTTCGTTCGGCAGGGTGTGGACGGTGCCCTTGCCCAGCGGCACGCGGGCCAGCACCGCCTGCCCGTACCCGCCGCCCTCGAAGTCGATCGCCTTGCCGAACGCCGCGTGCAGGCCGGTCAGCCGGGCGAGTTCGGCCGTCTGGTCCACCCCCTTCGTCCGCTTCGTCTTGTCGTCCACCTCTTGTAGCGCCACCACGTCCGGGTCGGCGGCGCGGATCACCCTCGCCAGCCGCGGCAGGTCCAGCTTGCCGTCGGTGCCCTCGCCGTGGTGGATGTTGTAACTCAGCACCCGCACCGTCGGCTTCGCCCCGTCCGCCTGCGCCCGCAGCACCGCTGTGACGGGGAAGTGATCCGACGGCACGCGACCGTCCTTCACCGTGCGGTCGATGCCGGCCAGCCGCACGTTCCAGTCGCGGGAGGCGGCGATCCAGTCGATCCGCTCGCCGGTGATGGCGGTGGCTTTGAACCCGTTGAACGTGCCCTCCTCCTTGCCGCGGGTGGGATGGAGGGTGCGGAAGGTGTCGATCACCGGCGACGGCTTGCCGTCGGCGTCGGCGAACAGGGCGGTGTACGGGTCGCTCCCCTCGCCGGCGTTGAAGTCGCCGGTGACGACCACCCGGCAGCTCGCCTCGCGTTCACCCAGCCACGCGCGAATGAACTTCGCGGACTCGGCCCGCGCCTTCTTCCCCAGGTGGTCGAAGTGGGTGTTCAGGAACAGCACCGGCTTGCCCTTCGGGTCGGTGCGGTCGGTCAGCTTCACCCAGGTGGCGATGCGGGGCAGGGCGGCGTCCCACCCCTTGCTGCCGACGGTGTCCGGTTTGTCGCTCAGCCAGAAGTGCCCGCCGCCGGTCTTCTCGAACCGCTCCTTGCGGAAGAGCAGGGCGGCCATTTCGCCCTTCTCCTGGCCGTCGTCCCGCCCGACGCCGAACGCCTCGTACCCGGTCAGCTTCTCGGCCAGGTAGTCCCGCTGGAAGGCGAGGGTCTCCTGGGTGCCGAGCAGGTCCGGGTCGAACGCGGCGATCGTGTCGGCCAGGAACTGCTTCCGCTTGTCCCAGTGGTCGTCGCCGTCGCGGGCGGTGCCGTACCGGATGTTGAAGCTCATCACCCGCACCGGGGTCGGGTCGGCGGCGACAGTAGTAGAAGCGATGAGCAGCAGGAGCAACGGGGCAAGGCGCATGGCGAACTCCGACGCGAGGGAGGAACCCTGCCATGTTAAGGATACGCTTTCGCCAATTCCGGTTGACCATTCAAGGGCTGCGTCGGATCATCTGTTGACCTCGAAGGAGCCGACCCGTGAGCGACGACGCCGGCTGGCTGGATCAGGGAATCGACGCCCTGAAAAGGTTGAAGGAAGGGTGGAGGCTGATCGAGTGGTTCCGCAAGAAGTTCGCGGGTGCCAAGCCGGCCGAACCCGGCCAGCCAACTGAGCCGTCGCCCGGCATCCTCATCATCGGTCCCGGCGGGACCGGCAAGACCACCCTGGCGAAACTGCTGTCCGGTCAGATGGGCGGGTGGGTCTTCGGCGACGCCTGGAAGTACGCCGAGAGCTACACCGAGGAGCATTACACTCTGGTGGACGATCCCGGCGTGGAGATCGTGGTACCACCGGGGCAGGACTCACGCCGCAAGTCGTGGGCGGACGTGCGTGCGGACATCACGGCCGGGCGGTACTCCGGGGTGATCGTAGTGGCTGCGTTCGGGCGCCACACGTTGTCCGGCTAGGGGTACAAGTCACACCCGCTTTACCAGGGCGACAAGGAGCGGTTCCTGGAGGCGTTCCGCGCTGCGAAGCTGGAGGACGAGCGGAAAGTGATCGAGTTCCTACGGCCAGCGCTGGAAGCGGCTCCGGGTAAACTCTGGTTGCTCACGATCGTCACCAAGCAAGACCTGTGGTGGGATAGACGCCAAGAGGCCGACGCGGCGTACCACAGCGGGTTTTGGGCCGAAACTCTCCGGGCAGTTGGGATGAAGCGGGGCGAGAAGGCGTTCCGGCACGAGACGGCGTTCGTGTGCCTGTTGCCGGCAAACCTGGAAGACCCAGAAGGGGAAGTGCTGTTCAAGACAGTGGCCGGGTATGATATGGAGAAGCAGGCGGAATCCGTGACCAACCTCCTGAGCGCCCTGTCCGGGTTGCGGGAGTGGGAGAACACCGCATGAGTACCGCCACCGCACCGGACACGCACCGGACGACCACAGAACCCGTTGATTCGCCGGAGGTGGTGCGGGAGAAGGCGGGCGTCGATCGCGTCGTCCGACTCCAGGAGGAGTACCGGAAGAAGTTGCGGTGGCTGTTGAAGCGATACGCGGAACAGAAATCGAACCAGGGTGAGTCAACTTCCACATTTTTCACTTCCAAGACGGCTGTGCTGAAGGCAAAAGCCAACAGGTCATGGCTCAATGAACGGGCGCGTCCACTGGTCAGCGCCGCCGAGAACCTCGCCCGGTACGCCTCCGGGCTGATCGAGAACGCTCGCCTGCCGCAGATCGACAAGATCGAGTTGCAACTCCGCAACGCCGAACTCGAAGCGGAGTTGATCGAAGCCCGGCACCTGATCGGGTGATGCGACGGACCTGGGTACTTCCGCCGCCGCCCGGCCGGGGTACACTGGTGGGTGCCCGTCCCGGTCGAGTCCCGCCGTGATCAGCCTTCAAGACCTCCGCTCCCTGCCCCCCGAGCAGCAGGAGTTGCTGCTCGACGTGGCCCAGTTCACCCTGGACGTGATCGGCATCTTCGAGCCGACCCCGTTTGCCGACCTGACCAACGCCGCCGTCTCTCTCATCCGCGGGGACCTCGGCGGGGCGGTGCTCAGCGGCCTCGGCGTCATCCCGTACCTCGGCGACCTGGCCAAGCTGGGCAAGGCGCCGAAGTACCTGCGGTCGATCGAGCGGGCCATCGCGGCCGCCCGCAACGACGTCCGGTTCGCCCGCCTGCTCACCCCCATCCTGGAGAAGCTGCAGGCCGGCCTGCGGATGATCCCGGTCCACCGCCTGCCGCAGGCGATCCGCGACGCGATCGAGCGGATGTACCGGATGATCACCGAGTTCCTGCCCGGCGGCGGGCGGGCGGCGAACCGGCTGGACCAGCTGACCGACGACGTGCTGCGGCGGGTATTCGGCAGTACGCAGAACGTCGGCCTGCTGCCGCGGCAGAACGTGCGGACGGTGGTGGAGTTCTTCGACAAGCACGGGGTGGACGGCGGGGACGTGGGCAAGTGGGCGGAGCTGATCCGCGGCATCGACCTGCACGCGGTGAACCCGGTGCGGGTGACCAGCTTCCGGGCGAACGAGTTCGTCGCCATGTACGTGGAGGTGAGCCGGCCGGTCGAGCGGCAGATCGGCCAGTGGATGACGCGGGTGCGGGGGGCGGTCGGGCCGGGCAACCTGGGGCTGTCGGCGGCCGGGCGGGAGCGGCGGGTGTACCGGGTGACGCGGGAGGTGGAGGTGCTGGAATCGACGGCGGCCGGGGCGGCGGACGTGTGGACGGCCGGGCGGGCGGGCTCGGTGAACGTGCCGCGGCCGGTGAACGGCACCCGCGTGATGGTGCCGTCCGAGCAGGTGGCCGGCGGGGGCGACCAGTTCTTCCTGCCGCGGGCGTGGCAGTTCCTGGAGCCGGTCGCCGGGCGGTGAGAAATGCTGGTCCGGTGGGACCGGACCAGCGGGCCGCCACAGAGGGCGGCCCCTACAAACGTGTGTCTTGTAGGGGCCGCCCTCTGTGGCGGCCCGCCGACCGCCTCCGGCGGTCGGTTCCGAGTATCCCGACAGAACAACATGACCCCCGTCCGCTATCTGAAGGGTGACGCCACCGACCCGCAGGCGGGCGGGCCGAAGATCATCACGCACATATGCAATGACCTGGGCGGGTGGGGGAAGGGGTTCGTGCTGGCCATCTCCGCCCGCTGGCCGCAGCCGGAGGCCGCGTACCGGGCGTGGCACCAGACCGGGGCGGCCGGCGGGTTCGCGCTCGGGGCGGTGCAGCTCGTGCCGGTGCGGGCCGACATCCTGGTGGCGAACCTGATCGGCCAGCGGGGGATGAAGACCGGGTCGAAAGGCCCGCCGGTGCGGTACCCGGCGATCGAGGCGGGACTGGCGACGATCGGCGACAAGGCCGTCGAACTCGGGGCGTCGGTCCACATGCCGCGGATCGGGTGCGGGCTGGCCGGCGGGAAGTGGGAGCAGATCGAACCGCTGGTCGAGCGGACCCTGTCCGCCCGCGGGGTGGCGGTGACGGTGTACGACTTCGGCGGGTGAGTTCGCAACAGATCACACGGGCACGCATATCGTCGGTGGACTGGCGTTCCACAACTCCATGCCGGCGAACCAGATCGGGCAGCGAGCGTTGGTGGAACGCTAATTCGTCGGACAGACTGAAATGAGTTCGCGCGGGGGTGGCGCACCCCGAACACAACGAATCCGCCCACCAGTTCGCCTTGTGCCACCCCCCCGGTTGCTCTACCATCCCGGCCCGCGGCGGAGGAGCCGTCGCGCGCCCTGCCTGCACGGATGCGTTCGTGGCCGACAAGCTCACCTCGTTCCTGCTCGCCGCCCTCACCCGCGCCGCCGCCGAGCCGCTCGGCCTGCCGCTGCACGCCACCAAGGCCGAACCCGGCCTGTTCCCGCCCGCCGCCGCCGCCAAGCCCGCCGCCCTGAAAGGCGTGTCCGAGGGGTACTTCCAAGTGGTGCGAACCGACGTGAAGGGGAAGCAGGCCCGCGACCTGTACGCCGCCACCGACCACGGGCTGAAGTTCCTGCTCGACCACGCCTCGCCGAAACAGGTGCTGGAAGACCTGGTGCGGACGCTGGAGGAGCGGCGGGCGGAGGTGGGCGAACTGCTGGCGACGGCGGCGCGGATGGCCGCCAGCCTGGACGGGCTGGCGGCGGTGGTGAGCGGGGTGCTGCCGCGGGTGGAGAGTTGTTCGCTCCCCTCTCCCCTCGGGGGAGAGGGGGGCAAATGCTGCTCGAACCCGTCACCACCGTCGAACTGGGCGAACTCATCCTCACCCGCCTGGGCGACTGGGGGTCGTCCGTCGGGGTGCCGCGGGACTGCCCGCTGCCCGAGCTGTTCCGCAGCCTGAGCACGCTCGAACCGCCGCCCACCGTCGGCCAGTTCCACGACGCCCTGCGGCAGTTGCACGCCGACGGGCGGGTGTACCTGCACCCGTGGACCGGCCCGCTGTACGCCCTGCCCGAACCGCCCGTGGCTCTCTTGGTGGGCCACGAGATCGCCTTCTACGCCTCGCTGCGGTGAACCCCGGAGAGTTGCCATGACGATGACGCTGGACCGCCCCGCCGCCAGCCCGCGAGAGTTCCTCAAGCGGGCCGGCAACCCGTTCCGCAACTACTTCGCCCGCAACCCGGACGACGAGGTGTGCGCCCGCTACCACGTCCCGGAGCTGTTCGCCGCCGAACGCGATCTGCTGCACGCCATCATCGACCTGTACAGGTACGACCCGATGGCGCATTCGGAGGTGGTGCCGGTGCTGGGCAACAAGGGGGCGGGCAAGACGCACCTGCTGCACAGCATCAAGCACGGCAGCGGCGGGCAGTGGCAACTGCTGGTCACGCCGGGGGTGTTCCAGAAGGACACCGACTTCCTCGAATACCTGCTGTTCCAGATCATCGACACCCTGCTGGGGGGCGGGAAGCAGAAGGGCAGCCGGCCGATGCAGTACGTCGGCGACCAACTCGTGCGGCGGCAACTCGGGCTGGCCCTGCGGGAGTTGCAGCCGGCGGACAAGGTGGAGCTGTTCCCGCCGCCGGGCATCGGCCGGTGGGCGCGGCGGCTTGGGCTGGGCAACACCCAGGCGAACGAGCGGGCCGAGTGGCTGGCCGAGAACCTGACCGGGTACGCCAACTTCGCCCGCGTGCCGATGCCGCTGCCGCAGGCGCTGAGCGGGGCGGGCATCAGCCCAGAGCGGGCGTTCGACCTGTGCGCGGCGTACACCGCCCGCACCGAGCCGCACAACGCCGCCGGCCTCATCCGCCGGAACGTGCTCACCGGGTTCTGCAAGGCGACGCTGTTGGGCGACGAGGCGGAGCTGGCGAACTTCCTCACCTACGGGTTCGCCGAACTCGACTTCAACGTGAAGCCCGGCCGCCAGGACCTGGTGCTGCAACTGTTCAAGGTGCTGACCGAGGTGTTCCGCGGGCTGAAGATCCCGGTGGTGGTGGCGTTCGACCAGCTGGAAGACCTGCTGCTGGCGCGGCGGAACGACGACTCGCACCGGGTGGCCGAGGCGTTCTTCGCCGGCATCGTGCAGGTGATGCACCAGATCGACGGGCTGTGCTTCCTGGTGTTCGCCGAGCGGGGGCTGTGGAACCGCTTCGTGCCGAGCCTGGACGGGTACATCCAGGACCGGCTGAACAACCCGGTGCACGTGCCCAAGTTCGGCACCGTGAAGGCGCTGCGGCTGGAAGCCCCGCCGGTGGAACTGGTGCGGCGGGTGGCCGAGGCGCGGCTGCGGCCGGTGCTGGACGAGGTGCCGGACCACGCGGCGCTGGGCGACCTGTACCCGTTCACCGCCGACCAGATCGACCGCATCGCCCGCACCGAGCCGACCCTGCGGGACATGCTCCAGCAGTTCCGCCACCTGTTCGACCACATGGTGTACGGGCCGGAGGACGCGGCCCCCCGGCCCGACGAGCCGCGACCGCAAGGGAGCGGGGGAGTGGTCAACCGCCTGCCCGACTTCGGTGAGTTCCCGGTGGTGCCGCCCACCCCGGCCGACGAGTTCGTCGAGCCGACGAACTCTAGCCGGCTGACCGCACTGCTCGGCGGCGAACCGGAACCGGAGGTGTCGTTCAAGAACGTGGACGTGGTCGAGTCCGACTCCCTGGTTCAGGGTGGGGCTCTGTCTTCCACCTCCCCCCGTTGGGGGGAGGTCGGCGAGACGCAGTCGAGCCGGGAGGGGGGTGTTTCTGCGATCAACCCTCCACCCGCCGGAACCTTCGGTTCCGACGACCTCCCCCCAACGGGGGGAGGTGAAGAATTCCAAACCTCCACCCCGGCGAAGCCTACCGTCCTCACCCCCGTCGCCATCACCGAGCTGTGGGACCAGGAGTTCCGCTCGGCCCGCCGCAAGCTCGAACCGGAGGGGGCGCTCACCGGCGCCACCCGCGAGTTGCAGGCCGCGCTCGGCGCGTTCCTCACGACGTGCCACGAACACGGGGTGAAGGTCGGCCCGTGGCGGCTGCAGCACGTCGTGCCGGAATGGCCGTTCGGCGAACACCCGACTTATGGCGTCGTGTCGCTGGCGCACTGGGCGTGCAAGGACGGCCAGCCGTGGAAGGTGGGCGTCGGGTTGTTCCTGGCCCGCGGGGCGGGCAAGCCGAAGGACCTGGAGATCAAGCTGGGGGTGATGGACGCCCAGCCGCCGGTGGTGGATCACCTCATCCTGCTGCGGCCGGAGGACGACCTGAACCTGACCGGCAAGAGCAAGACGTTGTGGGCGGACGCGGAGAAGCGGGGCAAGCACGCCCGGCTGGAGCCGATCAGCCTGGACGGGTTCGCGGTGCTGTACAGCTTCCCGCGGTGGCTGTCGGCCCTGCGGGAGGCGCTGCCGGCCGGCGCCCCGCTGCCCAACCTGGCCGACCTGATCCAGGACAAGGCGGAGAAGCTGCTCGAACAGGTGTGCATGCCGATCCACTGATGACGGCGGCGGGCGAAAATGTCCGGGCCGCCGCCACAGATTTTGTTGCATCGGGGCGGGGCTTGGCGGTATGATTCTCCAGCGGGTCGCGGTTCCCGTACCGCGACGGACTGAAGGCCGACGGACTCCTGACTGGTTCCGGGGGACCCGAGGCGGGGCCTACAAAAAAGGAGGTGATCACTTGATTAGCCATAGTAGCCAGGTTGGGCGGCTGTCCTAACGGTCGCAAACGGGCTGCCGTTTGCGATGGCTGCCCCGGTCGAGAGACCAACGCCCCCGGCGGGATCTCCCGCCGGGGGTCGTTTATTGCGCGGGCCGCTATCCGACGACCCGTGTTTCCGCCCGACCCGCCGGACGAACGGAAATCTCCACCCGCTGACCTAGCGCGTTCAGGAACCGGAACAGCCGGTCGATGGTGTACCCCCCCACCTTTCCCCGCACGAGCGCCGACACCTTCGGCTGATCCATGCCCAGCAACTCGGCTGTCTGGACTTGGGTGAGCCCGCGGCCGCTGATGGGGGCGCGGATGCGCTGCACCAACTCCGCTTTGGCGAGTGCGAGGTCCGGGTTCGGCAGGCCGAGGTCGGCGAACACGTTCCCGCTGCTCGGCACGAAACGAGCCGGACCGTCCGTCCGCGGCTTGCCCTTTCCGCTCTTGCTCTTTGACCCATTCCGCATGATGCTTCTCGGCCTCCTTCAGCCACTGCAATCATATCCGTCGGTGGACCCCCCCCCGCTCCGGTCGCTGCGCTCCCCGGATCGACCTCCCCCGCACGGGGGGAGGTGAAGAGGGCCGCTGCGTTGGTGTCCGGCCTTCAGGCCGCTCTTCGTCGCCACGGCAGACGGGCTGAAGCCCGGACACCAGCGCAGACACCTCCCCCCGTGCGGGGGAGGTCGGCGACCGCGTCAGCGGACGACGGGTGGGGGGGGTACGTTTACTCGGACAGAATCCTCCGTCGCGCTCGCCGTTGGCTCGCGGCTAACCGGATCACTTCTTCTTCACCTTCTTCGCCGCCGGCTTCTTCTTCGCGGGTGTTGCCGGCGGCTTGGCCGCCATCGCCTCGATCCGCTGCCACAGCACTTCTGTCACCGGCATCACCGACAGCCGGCCCTGCGTCACCAGTTCCCATTTGGCGAACGCCTTGTCCGCCTTGATCGCCGCCAGCGTCACCGGGTGGGCCAGCCGCCGCACCGCCGCCACCGGCACCGCCACCAGCTTCGGGTCCTTCTCGTTCGGGTTCGGTTCGGCCGGGCCGGTCACCTCCATCACCCCCACCACCGCCTTCTCGTCGCCGGTGTGGTAGTAGAACGCCAGGTCGCCGGGGGCGCACGCCCGCAGGTGCTTGAGCGCCAGCGGGTTGGCCACCCCGTCCCACAGGGTGCGGCCGTCCCGCTCCAGGTCGGCGTAGCTGTAGCAGTCCGGCTCGCACTTCATCAGCCACAGGGCCATGACGGGTCTCCGGGGGGAAGTCGGGGAATCCTCGAACTGTATCGGCTGGCGGGACGGGGGTTGTTAGCCCGACGCGCGAGCGAGGGACAAGCCACCGGCCCTCGCTCGCGCGTCGGGCTAACAAGACGCCGGCTACCGACCTTGTCCGCCCGCCGCCGGTGTGTCATCTTCCCCCCACCTTTCCCGCCACGGGGTGTACGCTGCACCCGGCGGGGAGGGATGCATCTCGGAGGAACGAGCCATGCGGACGACGATCGCGGCGGTGCTGGTGGCGGTGTGCGGGGCGGGGGTCGCCCAAGAGCCGACCAAGCCCGGCCCGGAGCACGAGTGGCTGAAGAAGCACGAGGGCACCTGGACGACCACCATGAAGATGGCCGGGATGGAGAGCAAGGGCACCTGCGTGTACAAGATGGAACTCGGCGGGCTGTGGCTGGCCAGCACGTTCGAGGGGGAGGTGCTCGGGCAGAAGTTCACCGGCAAGGGGATGGAAACCTACGACCCGGTGAAGAAGAAGTTCACCAGCATCTGGGTGGACAGCATGGGCACATCCCCGGTGCTGACCGAGGGCACCTACGACAAAGACAAGAAGACGCTCACCATGGCCGGCACCGGCCCCGGCATGGACGGGGCGGCCACCAAGTACAAGTCGGTGTCCGAGTACCCGGACGACGACACGGTGAACTTCACCATGTACATGGGCGACGCGAAGGAGCCGGCGTTCACCATCGTGTACAAGCGGAAGAAGTGACCGGCCCCATAAGTAGTAGGCACACTCCGTGTGCCGTTCTTCCGCCGCGAAGAACGGCACACGGAGTGTGCCTACTACTTATGGGGCCGGAAAAAGAGGAAGCCGGCGGCGGTTGCCGTCGGCTTTCGGGGAGAAGCCGGGGGAAGGGGGGACTGACAGGCGGGCGGCCCTGGATCACCGGGGCCGACTTGGTGTCTCGTCACCCATCTAATGCAAACCCCCAGCCCAGACGGACAAGAATTCCGGCCGAATGAATGCGGCCCACCTACTTCTTCTTCTCCGCCCCGAACAGCGCCTTCCGCGCCTGCTCCACCTGCTCCGGCGTCCACCGCACCACCTTCCCCTGCACCAGCTCGGTCACCGCCTTCACCCCCTTGTCGCACTTCATGGCGTCGAAGTGGTTGCACGCCACCAGCACCGCCGGCACCCCCTGCTCCTGCAACTCGTCCGGCCACTGGCTGCGGAGGCCGACGATCCAGTCCCCGTCCAGCCGGGTCGTCTTGCACACCACGCAGCAGAACTGCACCGACTTGCCCGCTGTACCAGTCCACTCCTTCGACTGCGTCTCCCGCACCTCCGGCAGCAGGGAGTGGATGAACCGCTGCTGCGTCTTCGGCAGGGTGAAGTCCGGAAACCGAGCCCAGTCCGACCCGCGGTGCGGGGCGGCCACGCACACCACCTTCGTCACCCCGGCGTCCGGGAACAGTTCGACGAACCGCCGCACCACGATCCCGCCGGCCGAGTGCCCGACCAGCACCACCTCCGTGTACCCGCCCGCCTTCACCGCCGCCACCCCGTCCCGCAGCCCCTTCGACAGCACCACCGCGTCCACCGGCACGGTCTGGGCGTAGCTGAACCCGAACACGTCGGCGTCGGTCGCCAGCGCCTTCACCAGGTCGCCGGCCGGCTTCTGCCAGCCGTGCGGGTCGGCGTGTTCGGCCAGCCCGGTGCGGACCGGGCGGGGCATCAGCCCGTGAACCAGTACCACCGCTTTGTCCGCCTTCCGCTTCAGCTTCGGCAGGTCGGCCTCGGCCACGTCCGGGGTGATCCCCCAGAACTTGGTGGGCAGGTCGGCGGCCGGGGTGAGGGCGACGGCGAACGCGACGGCGACGGCGGCGGGCGTCATGAGGATCCGGTTGCGCGAGGGGGTGTCGGACGCGATAATTGTATCGGTCGGAGCAATAGCCCGGATGGACGTGACTCGGCCAATTCGGGCGGGTTGGGTAACGGGCGGTATCGGAGAAAGCGGCGGCGGAAGAGGGGGTATCCCCCAGGCCGAACCGATTGTGTACCAGCGCCGACACCCAGGAGGGGGCGAAGATGGGCATCCTGCCGGACTGGCTGATCGAGCGGGACGTGAAGATCGAGCCGTTCGCCCCGCAGCAGCACCGCCCGGGCGTCATCTCGTACGGGCTGACCAGCTACGGGTACGACGTGCGGGTGGGGCGGCACTTCAAGGTGTTCACCAACGTGTACGGCAGCACGGTGGACCCGAAGCGGTTCGACCCGAAGAGCTTCGTGGACATCGAGGCGGACGAGTGCGTCATCCCGCCGAACAGCTTCGCCCTGGCCGAGACGGTGGAGTACTTCGACGTGCCGCGGGACATGCTGGTCATTTGTCTCGGGAAGTCCACGTACGCGAGATGTTTCAGCGGCAGCACTTCTGTCGCCCTTGCCGATGGTACTGCGGCGACGTTCGAGGAAATGGCGGAGCGGGCCGAACAGGGCGAAGTGTTCTGGGGGTACAGCATCGGGCCGCACGGGCGGATCATCCTCACCGAGTTGACCGCCCCGCGGCGGGTGGGCCGGGACAAACTCATCGAGATCACGCTGGACGACGGCGGGCGCATCGAGACCACGCCCGACCACCTGTTCATCCTCCGCGATGGGCGGTCGATGGAAGCCGGGTTGCTCCGGCCCGGCACGTCGCTCATGCCGCTGTACCGCGACCTGTTCCGCGGGTACGAGATGGTGTACCAGCCGGTGAACGGCCATATGTATCCGACTCACCGCCTGGCCGACGAATGGAACCTGCGCAACGGCGTCTATCCGGACGTGCCGGGCACGCACCGCCACCACCGCGACCACGACCGGCGGAACAACCGCCCGTGGAACATCGAACGGATGCCGGCGGCGGACCACATCCGCTACCACAACACCGAGTCCTACGGACCCGACTTCGACCCGGACGAACACAGCCAGGCGATCAAGGCGGCGTTCGAGCGGCTGCGGCAAGACCCGGCGTGGACAGCCCGGCTGTCCGAACTCCAGGCGAACCGGGCGTTGGAGTTCTGGAACGACGAGCGGTACGCCGAGGCGCGGGCGAAACTGCTCGCCGACCGACAGCACATGTCGGAGGAGACGAGGGCACGAATGCGGGCGTCGGCCTTGCGGCGGTATGCCGATCCTGTCGAACGCGAGCGGCAGTCCGAACTGATGCGAACGGCCTGGGCCGGTGACACTGACCGCCGTCGCCGACAGGCCGAGTTCGCGCGAACGATCAAACTGCGGGAGGAGATCACCGCCGACGTGGTGCGGGCGGCGTTAGACCAAACCGGGTCTATCCGCGGGGCGGCCAGACTGCTCCGGTGTGACCGCTCAGTCTTTCGGCGGTTCCCCGAGGTCGTTCATGCGTTCGCCGGTCGCAAGGTGCGGAATCACAAAGTGGCGGCGGTCCGCGAACGGCCGGGCGAACACGACGTGTACTGCCTCACGGTGCCGGAAGCAGGGAACTTCGCCCTCGATGCCGGCGTGTTCGTCCACAACTGCGGGATCATCGTGAACGTAACGCCTTTGGAGCCGGAGTGGCGGGGCAAGGTGACCATCGAGATCAGCAACACCACCCCGCTGCCGGCCAAGATCTACGCCAACGAGGGCATCGCTCAGATGCTGTTCTTCCGCGGCGAGGGGGTGTGCAAGGTGAGCTACGCCGACAAGAAGGGCAAATACCAGGATCAGAAGGGGCTGACTTTACCGTTCGTGACGGGGGCGCCGGACGTGCCGCCTTCACCCGCTCCGCCGAAAGCGCCCAGAGCGCCCGGCGCGGAGAAGCGGAAGAAGCGCTAAACTGACCGGACCCGCGCAGGCGCCCGCCTCCGGCAGGTCAGAATGAGTTTCGCCTCGAAGTACCGATCGATCTGTACATACTGAACAAATTGGTGGTAAACTCCCTCCCGACCGCAGCCGTGCGGCCGGGTCATCGCCCGACCGACTTGACTGGATCCCGCCATGCAGATCACCCGCCGGTTCACCCGCGAAGGCCACGACCCGTTCGCCGCCGTCGCGTTCGCCCCCCGCGGCTCGAAGATCGTCAACCCGAACGGGTCGGTGGTGTTCGAGATGTCCGACATCATGGTGCCCGAGGGGTGGAGCCAGGTGGCGGTGGACATCCTGGCGCAGAAGTACTTCCGCCGGGCGGGGGTGGCCGCCCGCACGACGAAGGTGGCCGAGGACGACGTTCCGGCGTGGCTGCAGCGGAGCGTGCCCGAGCGGGGCGCGGAGATGGTCGGCGAGCGGGACAGCCGGCAGGTGTTCACCCGCCTGGCCGGGTGCTGGGCGTACTGGGGGTGGAAGGGCGGGTACTTCGCGAGTGAGGGCGACGCGCGGGCGTTCTTCGACGAGACGTGCCACATGCTGGCCACCCAGATGGCCGCCCCGAACAGCCCGCAGTGGTTCAACACCGGCCTGCACTGGGCGTACGGCATCGAGGGGCCAGCGCAGGGCCACTACTTCGTGGACCCGGCCAACCTGGCGATGGAGCGGTCGAAGAACGCCTACGAGCGGCCGCAGCCGCACGCGTGCTTCATCCAGTCGGTCAGCGACGACCTGGTGAACGACGGCGGGATCATGGACCTGTGGGTCCGCGAAGCCCGCATCTTCAAGTACGGCAGTGGCTGCACCTCCGGCGACTCCCGCATCTACGTCGAGGGCGAAGGGTTCCTCCCCATCCGTGACCTGTTCCAGCGGTTCAAGGACGGCGGGCGACCCATCCACGAGTTCGACGGCAGCGGGCGGTACATCGATGTCGCCGACCTGAACCTGCAAACCCTGTCCGTCGATCCGGAAACCGGGGTGTACGACCTCGACCGTATCGAGCGGGTGTGGGACTATCAGGTGCCGGCGGAAGACAAACTGGTGGTGCGGTTCGACACCGGCGCGAAGGCGGTGGTGTCGGCGTGGCACCCGTTCCTGGTGTGGGATGGGGAGCGGGTGGTGGAACGACGGGCCGACCAACTGTCCCGCGGGGACACCGTACTCGGGCCGAACGAGACGGCGACGGCCAGCCTGCCCGTTCGGGATGTCACCGTCTCGTTCGGCACTACCCACTACAGCAAGTGCGAACAGCACACCGTCCGAATCGACGCCGACCTGGCTTGGCTCGTCGGGTACTTCCTCGGCGACGGCAGCCTGCAACACTACCGGGCGAAGACGACCAACAAGTATGGCACGAAGTACGAGTACGACGGGCTGCGGCTCCGCTTCTTCGACGAGACGGTCGAAACCCTTCAGAAGGTGCAAGCGGTCGTCGAGCGGGTGTTCGGCGAGACGGCGAAGGTGCAGAACGACGGGCGGGGGAGCAACGGCAAACACCTGACGTACACCGGGCGAAAAGTGACAGGCTTCTTCGCCGCCCTGTTCGATCCCGGCGAGAAGACGTTCACCATGCGGCTGCCGGCGTTCGCCTGGGAAATGGGCCGCGACCTGACCGTCGCGTTCCTGGCCGGGTTGCTCGACTCGGACGGGTGGGTCCGCGACGGGCGGGCCATGTACGCCACCGCCTCCCGCGGGTTCGCCGCCGACCTCGCCGCGCTCGTCTCGGTCTACGGGTGGGGCGGGGGCAACATCGCTGACACCAGCACCACCAAAGTGACGGTGCTTCACCGCAACGTGGGGATCGAATCCCGCCGCGACCTGGCCGGGCACATGGCCCACACCGACCGCCGGGCAAAGTTGCTCGACTACTCCCCCTCCGCGCACGAGCGGAAATTCTGCATGCCGCTGGCGGAACACCTCGCCGTCGAGCTGTTCGGCGACCATTCCCCGGCCGACTGGCTGAAGGTCGAAGTCGGCGGTGAGACCCTGCACCTCGGCCGGCTGAAGTACGGCGGCATCATCAACCCGAAGAAGTTGGACCGCGGCATCGCCCTCCTGCAACGGAACGATCTGCTGGCCGAACGCCTCGCCCGCATCTCGCGGTCGGCCGTGTTCGTCACCTCCGTGGAACTCTGCACCGACAACCCCGACTTCTACGACCTCACCGTCGCCCGGCACTCCAACTACCTCGCCGGAGAAGGCGGCTTGGTCGCCATCCACAACACCGGGTCGAACTTCTCCGCCATCCGCGGGGAGGGCGAGCCGCTGTCCGGCGGTGGCAAGTCGAGCGGGCTGATGAGTTTCCTGAAGATCGGCGACCGGGCGGCGGGCGCGATCAAGAGCGGGGGCACCTGCCTCGCCCCGTACACCCTGGTGTACACCGCCGCCGGGCCGGTGCCGGTGAAGCAACTGGCCGACGCCGGCGAAGACTTCGTGTGCGTGAGCTACGACCCGCCGTCCGGCCGGTACAAGGCGAAGACCGCCCGCGCGTGGCACGCCGGCCGCAAGCGGGTGGTGAAGGTGAGCACCGACAAGGGCAGCTTCGAGCTGACCTACGACCACCCGGTGCGGCTGTCGAACCACACCGTCCTCCGCGCCGAGGAGTTGTT
Source organism: Fimbriiglobus sp. (assembly GCA_022841795.1). Classification (GTDB taxonomy): domain Bacteria; phylum Planctomycetota; class Planctomycetia; order Gemmatales; family Gemmataceae; genus JALHQU01. The sequence goes on along the minus strand of JALHQU010000013.1, from coordinate 52,078 downwards.
CACCGGGGCGTCCCTGTTCGCCTGCGCCATCGACCGCCAGCACGGTCACCTGCGGGTCCACCTGCGGGACGGGATGAAGGGCAAGCAGTTCCTGCACCGGCTGGTGGCACACGACGTGATGGGACACGACCTGAGCGGGCGGGTGGTGCATCACCTGAACGGCGACGTGAACGACAACCGCCCGGAGAACCTGGCGGTAATGACCCAGGCGGAACACGCCGCCCTGCACGGGCGGGAGGCGGCGGCCGGCGGCGAACACATCTTCCAGAAGGAGCAGTTCCCGCACCACGGCCAGTTCAACGGCATGAGCCGGCACGGGGCGTTCTACTCCAACCCCGACCGCGCCGCCGAGTACAGCCGCACCAAGAGTGACGAGCTGCTCGAACGGGGTGACGCGAGCGAGATCCAGGACCTCGCCGCCACCCAGAAGATGCTGAACACCGCGTTCGACCTGATCAACGCCGGCTACCGCATCGACACGTTCGAGCGGTACGTGGCCGCCCGCAAGCGGCACGTCGGCCGCATCGCCTCCATCCGCGGGCTGCGGCGGAAGTTCGAGACGCGGTTCGGCGGGTACGACGAGTTCCTGAAGGCGGTGAGCGCGGCCAACCACCGCGTGCTGTGGGTGGAGACGGTGGGCGAGATGGATGTGTACGACGTGGAGGTGGACTGCCCCACCCCGGACGACAAGTCGCCCACGTCCGGGCACAACTTCGTCATCTGGCCGAAGCTGACACACACCGGTTCCGGGGTGGTGGTGTTCAACACCCGTCGCGCCGCCAAGATGGTGGTCCTCGACCTGGACCACCCGGACATCGAAGAGTACGTGCAGTGGAAGCAGGTGGAGGAGCAGAAGGTGGCCGCGCTGGTGAGCGGGTCGCGGCTGCTGAACAAGCACCTGAACGCCATCCTGAAGGCCATCCACACCCACCCGAACAAGGCCGACCAGCTCGACCCGGCGAAGAACGGCGGGCTGCGGAAGGCGGTGCTGGACGCCCGCACCGCCCTCATCCCGGAGAACTACGTGGCGCGGGTGGTGCAACTCGCCCGCCAGGGGTTCACCCACCTGGAGATCGAGGAGTACGACACCGACTGGACGAGCAAGGCGTACTTCACCGTGTCCGGGCAGAACAGCAACAACAGCGTGCGGATCACCAACGAGTTCATGACGGCGGTGGAGACCGACACCGACTGGCACCTGTACTGGCGGACGGAGAAGGAGAAGGCGGCGAAGGCCGGCCGCGCGCCCAAGCCGAAGAAGACGCTCAAGGCCCGCGAGCTGTGGGACCAGATCGCCGTCGCCGCCTGGGGGTGCGCCGACCCCGGCGTGCAGTTCGACACCACGTTCAACGAGTGGCACACCTGCCCGGCGGACGGCCGCATCAACGCGACCAACCCGTGTGTCACCGGCGACACGCTCGTAGCCACATCGAGTGGGTGGCGTCGGATCGACAGTCTCCTGGACGAATCGTTCGAGGTCGTCGGCTCGGACGGCCGGTTCCATCCCGTCAAGCCCGCCTTCCGAACTGGCACCAAGCCGGTGTACCGCCTGCGGACGAAAGCCGGGTTCGAGTTGAAGCTAACCGGCGACCACAAGGTGCTGACGGCCAACCGCGGGGACGTGCCGGCGTGTGAATTGCGGAAGGACGACGTGATCCGGCTTGGTTCGGGGATGCACGACCTGCTTCGCCACGCTGACGCCGACCTGCTCGGGAGCTTCGAACTCGACGACCGGCTGTGCGAATTCCTCGGGCTGATGGTGGGCGATGGCTGCCTGATGGGTGAACGTGAACACGCCACCATCACCCTGGCGCCGGAAGAGGACCGGGTGGCGGCCCGCGTCCGCGATAACCTGATGTCATTCAAGGCCGAATTCGCCGCGGACGGGCGGGCGGCTCGGGAGAACGATCTTCACTCCCCGCAAGCGACCATCCGCCTCGGCACCTCAGCCCGGTGTGTGGTGGACGAACTGAAGCGGTTCGCCGTCCTCGCCGACGGCAGCGCGGGCAAGCGATTCACCGACGCCGTGTTCCAGTTGGACCGGGCGTCACTCGCCGGCGTCCTTCGCGGGCTGTTCACCGCCGACGGCACCGTCGCTCACTACGGCGACAAGTCGCAGTACGTCAGCCTGGATAGCTGCTCGGTCGAACTGCTGCGGCAGGTGCAACTGCTTCTGCTGTCGTTCGGCATCAAGGCGAAGTTGTACCGCGACCGCCGGGTGGTCGGGCAGGCCACCGCGATGATGCCGGACGGCAAGGGCGGGGTGAAAGAGTACCCGGTTCAGCAGATGCACAGCCTGCGGATCAGCCGCAGCTCGCGGGTCGTGTTCGAGCGGGAGATCGGGTTCGTACCCGGCAGCCCGAAGTGCGAACGACTGGCCCGGCTGAACCGCGAGGTGACGACCTACGCCGATCGGATGGACGACGCGGTCGAATCGCTGGAGTACCTCGGCGTCGAGGAGGTGTACGACCTGACCGAGCCGGTCACGCATCACTTCGTTGCTAATGGTCTGATTGTCCATAATTGTTCAGAGTACGCCTTCCTCGACGACACGGCGTGCAACCTGGCGTCGCTGAACCTGATGCGGTTCTACGACACCGCGGCGGGCAAGTTCGACGTCGAGGCGTACAAGCACGCCGTCCGCATCTGGACGCTGATCCTCGAGATCAGCGTGTACATGGCCCAGTTCCCGAGCGTGCCGGTGGCGCAGAAGTCGTTCGACTTCCGCACCCTCGGGCTGGGGTACGCCAACCTGGGCGCGCTGCTCATGGTGCAGGGCATCTCGTACGACTCGCCGGAGGGGCGGGCGCAGTGCGGGGCGCTCACCGCCGTCCTGCACGCCGGCGCCTACGCCGCCAGCGCCGAGATGGCCGCCGACATCGGGCCGTTCGCCCGGTACGCGGCGAACAAGGACGCCATGCTGCGGGTGGTCCGCAACCACCGCCGCGCCGCGTACAACGCCGCCCCGGCCGAGTACGAGGGGCTGACCGTGTTCCCGGTCGGCATCGACGCCCGCGCCTGCCCGCCGGACCTGCTGGCCGCCGCCCGGTCCGAATCCGATCGCATGGTCGCCCTCGGCGAGCGGTACGGATATCGTAACGCTCAAGTTACCGTTGTCGCTCCGACCGGAACTATCGGCTTGGTGATGGATTGTGATACCACCGGCATCGAGCCGGACTTCGCCCTGGTGAAGTTCAAGAAGCTGGCCGGCGGCGGGTACTTCAAGATCATCAACCAGTCCGTCCCGCCGGCGCTGGCCAAGCTCGGGTACACCCCGTGGCAGATCGACGACATCGTGCGGTACACCCGCGGGGCGGCCACGCTCGCCGGCTGCCCGCACATCAACCCGGCGGCGCTCAAGCTGAAGGGGTTCCCGGACGACGCCATCCTGAAGATCGAGCAGCAACTGCCCGGCGCGTTCGAGCTGCCGTTCGTGTTCAACCGCTGGACGCTCGGCGACGAGGTGCTGGAGAAGCACCTCCGCATCCCGCGGGAGGTGTTCGAGGCGGCGGGGTTCGACCTGCTGGCGCACCTCGGGTTCACCAAGGAGCAGGTGGCGCAGGCGAACACGTTCGTGTGCGGCACCATGACCATCGAGGGCGCCCCGCACCTGCGGGCCGAACACCTGCCGGTGTTCGACTGCGCGAACAAGTGCGGCAAGCTGGGCAAGCGGTACCTCAGCTACGAGGCGCACATCCGCATGATGGCCGCCGCCCAGCCGTTCATCAGCGGGGCCATCAGCAAGACCATCAACATGCCCTACGACGCCACCGTCGAGGACGTGAAGCGGGCGTACTGGCTCTCCTGGCAGTTGATGACCAAGGCGAACGCACTGTACCGCGACGGGTCGAAGCTCTCGCAGCCGCTGAACAGTGTGGCCGACTCGCCGGAGGCGGCGCTGCTGGCGAGCATCACGGCGGACGAGCCGGCGGCGGTGGAGCCGCCGAAGCCGGAGGCGGTGAAGGTGGCCGAGCGGATCACCGAGCGGATCGTCCACAGGTACATCGCCCGCCGCCGCCGCCTGCCCGACCGCCGCGCCGGGTACACGCAGAAGGCCCGCATCGGCAACCACAAGATGTACATCCGCACGGGCGAGTACGAGGACGGCACGCTCGGCGAGATCTTCATCGACATGCACAAGGAGGGCGCCGCCTTCCGCAGCATGACCAACTGCTTCGCCATCGCCGTCAGCCTCGGGTTGCAACACGGGGTGCCGCTGGACGAGTACGTCGATGCGTTCCTGTTCACCCGGTTCGAGCCGAACGGGATCGTGCAGGGCAACCCGTACATCAAGATGTCCACCAGCATCATCGACTACATCTTCCGCGAGCTGGCCATCACCTACCTGGGGCGGCACGACCTGGCCCACGTGCTGCCGGACGACCTGCGGGCGGACACCATCGGCGGGGACGACGACGTGCCGGCGTTCGAGGACGAGGTGCAGGTGTCCGAGCGGATCCTGGACGACGACAAGCCGGGCGTGCTGGAGGTGGAGCGGAAGCGGGCCGAGTTGCTCAGGCCGAAGTCGTCGCACACCAAGCCGGGCGGTAACGGCGGGAACCAGGACGCGCCGGCGGTCAGCCGCGTGACCACCACCGCCCCGGCCGGGCTGGCCGCCCCGGTCGCGGTCGCCGCCTCCGCCCCCGCCCTGAGCAAGTCGGAGAAGATCCGCATCGCCAAGCAGAAGGGGTACGAGGGCGACCCGTGCCCGAACTGCCAGCAACTCACGCTCGTGCGGAGCGGGGCGTGCGCCAAGTGCGACACCTGCGGCGAAACCAGCGGGTGCAGCTGATGAAGTGAAACAAAACACCGCACCACGGGGTTCGAGTTGTGCCCTTATCCCGTGATGCGGCGTTGCGTCGGCTGGGAAGGTGGGTTTCACCCGCCAGCGACATTTGTCGTCATACCCACCTCCCCAGACGTGTCAATTGCAGCTCGGCGGGAATGGAGTTGTCCCCATGACGTATTGGGGGTGGTTGATGCGTGTGGACGAGATCGACTCGTTCATCCGACAGCACGGTGTGCCGTACTCGCGATGGTATGTCGGGATCACGGGAGACGTGGATACCCGTCTCTTCGGGGACCACGGAGTCACGAGCGGTTACATCTACCGCGGCTTTGGTAGTGATGACCTCGCCCGAAGCGCGGAGCAGCACTTTCACAAGAAGGGCTGCAAGGGATCTCACGGTGGAGGCGACTTGAGCACCAAGATCGTGTACGCGTACCTGATCAAGCCGACTACGATTGAGTAATCGGCGAGGCAGGGACCGCGACCCTGTAGTCCCCCCCACCCGAGGTCGGCTGATGCCGACCTCGACCTCCCCCGCAATGGGGGGAGGTAAGAAGGTGGCTGGTCGGAGTGGAATGCAGCACATCAACAGCCCTCTTCACCTCCCCCCTTGCGGGGGAGGTCGTCGCCGGGAGCGAAGCGACGGCGGCGGGTGGGGGGTGTTATGAAAGCTAGCGGGGGTGGGCTTCCTGGCCCGCCCCCGCGGCGTTATACCGTCCGGGCGTAGACTGACGGCGTCTCGCCCCGGACGATTTACATGCCCGATTCGTTAGCCGACCTGTGCCTCGACCTCGCTCGTCGCGCCAAGGCCGCCTCATCCGCGCTGGCGGTGGCGAACACCACCGCAAAGAACGCCTGGCTGCTCGCCGCCGCCGACAAGTTGGAGCGGGAAGCCGACGCCGTCCTCGCCGCCAACGCGACCGACGTGGCCGCGGCGCCGGGGTTCGGCCTGTCCGCCGCGTCCATCGACCGCCTCAGCCTCACCCCCGCCCGGCTGACGGCCGCCGCCGACGGCATGCGGCAGGTGGCCGCGCTGCCCGACCCGGTGGGCGAGGTCCGCGAGGGCGGCACCCGGCCGAACGGGTTGCAGGTGCTGAAAGTGGGCGTGCCGCTCGGCGTCATCTTCTTCCTGTACGAGAGCCGGCCGAACGTGACGGTGGACGCCGCTGCCCTGTGCGTGAAGAGCGGGAACGCGGTCATCCTCCGCGGTGGGAAGGAGGCTGCGCACACCAACGCGGCGGTCCACCGCCTCGTACAGGCCGATTTGCCTAACCACGGGTTACCCCCAGATGCGGTGCAACTGGTGCCGGTGGCGGACCGCGAGGCGGTCGGGCACCTGCTCCGGCTGAGCGAGTTCATCGACCTGACCATCCCCCGCGGCGGGGAGAGCCTGATCCGCCGGGTCGCCGCCGAAGCCGCCATGCCGGTGCTCAAGCACTACCAGGGCAACTGTCACGTGTACGTCGATGACATGGCCGATCTGGTGATGGCCGAGCGGATCATCGTGAACGCCAAGTGCCAGCGGCCGGGGGTGTGCAACGCCGCCGAGACGCTGCTCGTTCACGCCGACGTGGCGGATGCGTTCCTGCCGCGGGTCGGGAGGGCGCTGGCGGAACGCGGGGTCGAACTCCGCGGCTGCCCGGAGACATTGAAGCACATCCCGACGGCCAAACCCGCCACCGACGCCGACTACGGGGCCGAATTTCTCGACTTGATCCTGGCGGTGAAGGTGGTATCCACGCTCGACGCGGCGGTGGCGCACATCGCCCGGTACGGGTCGAAGCACACCGACGCGATCGTGACTCGCGACGTGTCGGCGGCCCGGCGGTTCGTGGCGGCGGTGGACGCGGCGGCGGTGTGCGTGAACGCCAGCACCCGGTTCAACGACGGGTTCGAGATCGGGCTGGGGGCGGAGATCGGCATCAGCACGGACAAGTTCCACGCCCGCGGGCCGTGCGGCCTGCGGGAGTTGACCACGTACAAGTACGTCATCACCGGGGACGGGCACGTCCGCGGGTGAAGTCCGGTAAGTAGTAGGCACACTCCGTGTGCCGTTCTGCATCTTCTCTGGGTGAACCCCGACCGCCAGGGAGGGGGTGTCGATCACGCACCCCCTCCCTGGCGGTCGGGGTTCACCTGAAACGGCACACGGAGTGTGCCTACTACTTATGGGCCACCCCCGCATGACCCGCGGCGTTCCGCTCCTTCTGCTGCTCGCCGCCGCCGGGTGTTCGTGGGCGAAGAAGCCCTACGCTGACGACCCGCTGGTGCAGGGCAAGCGGGCGGTGGTCGGCAACCCGGTGCGGTGCGCCCCGGTCGAGGACTGGGACCGCCCGGCCCCGCCACCGCCGCCCGAGGGGAAGTAGCGTTTTCGGCACAACCGGCAATCCCCACGTCACATCCAACCGCTACGACCGCTTCCGTCCTTGCACCTTACCCATTCCATCACATACCCTGAATGACATGCCGCCGGTCGCACGCTGCCGCCGGCGGTCCGTTCGCCTCGGGGTCGCTCCCATGATCCGCATCGCCGGTCTCGCACTCCTCCTGACGGCATCCGCTGGGTTCGCCCAGCCGGTGTCCGCCCCGCCGGCGTCCGCCCCGGACGTGCCGGAGAAGAAGTTCCCGGACTTCGCCACCGTGGTGAAGGGCGCCAAGGTGTACGACGGGCTGTTCACCCTGCACCACAAGGACGAGAGCCTGTTCGCCGAGATCCAGCCGTTCCAGTTCGACAAGCCGTACCTCATGCCGGTGGCCATCGCCAAGGGGGCGGGCGTCGGCGGCACCACCCTGAACAGCGACGACCAGTGGGTGATCGTGTTCCGCAAGGTGGGCGACCGGGTGTTCGTGGTGCGGAAGAACGTGCGGTTCACGGCCAAGATGGGCAGCCCGGAGGCGAAGGCGCTGGACACCACCTACTCGGACAGCATCCTGGCCAGCCTGCCGATCCGCACCCTCAACCCGATGAAGGCGAGCGTGGTGGTGGAGCTGAGCCAGTTGTTCTTCACCGACTTCGCCGACCTGCGGGCCGGGTTCATCGACCGCGACCGCACCACCTGGCACAAGATCAAGGCGTTCAAGAAGAACATCGAACTGCAGGTGGCGGCCACGGTGGTCGGGGCGAACACCCGGCGGGTGGGGATGAGCGGCGGGAACGAGGTGATCGACCGCCGCGGGGCGACGGTGGTGCTGCACTACGGGCTGGTGGAACTGCCCGACCCGGTGTACCAGCCGCGGAAGGCCGACGACCGGGTGGGCCACTTCACCACCGTGCTGAAGGACTTCTCGAAGGACGGGGCGGACACCCCGTTCGTGCGGTACGTCAACCGCTGGCGGCTGGAGCGGGCGGACGGCAGCCCGTGGAAGGACGGGGCGAAGCTGGTGCCGCCGAAGAAGAAGATCGTGTTCTGGATCGAGAACAGCGTGCCGGACGAGTACCGGGCGGCGGTCCGCGAAGGGATTCTGGAGTGGAACAAGGCGTTCGAGAAGATCGGGTTCCGCGATGCGATTGAAGTGCGGCAGCAGGAAGGGGAGGAGTTCGACCCGGAGGACATCAGCTACGCCACCTTCCGCTGGATCACGTCCGAGGTGTCCTACGCCATCGGGCCGAGCCGGGCGAACCCGTTCACCGGCGAAATCCTGGACGCCGACATCCTGTTCGACGCCAGCATGGTGCGGACGTACAAGGGGGAAGCCCGGCTGTTCAAGGACGCCGCCGGCAAGCCGTTCGACCCGGCCAGCCCGCTGCAGGCCGCCCGCCGCGGGTGGACCCTGCCGATGCACCCGCTCGACCGCCTGCGGGACAACCTGGGGTGGGACGACCGGAACGAGCCGAAGACCCCGGCCGCCCGCCAGGAGCGGCTGGCCGCCGCCGTCGCCCACGGGTACTGCCAGTGCGCCGCCCACAAGACGAACGAACTCGGGCTGGCGGTACTGGCCGTCGCCGCCCGCGACGGGCTGAACCTGAAGGAGGGCGAGAAAGTGCCGGAGGAACTGCTCCTCCAGGCGATCAAGGAGACGGCCATGCACGAGGTCGGGCACACCCTCGGCCTGCGGCACAACTTCAAAGGCAGCACCGTACTGAAGACCGAGCAGTTGCACGACACGGCGATCACCGGCAAGCAGGGGCTGGTCGGGTCGGTGATGGACTACAACCCGTCGAACATCGCCCCGAAGGGGAGCAAGCAGGGGCACTACTTCACCCCCACGCTCGGCGCCTACGACTACTGGGCGATCGAGTACGCTTACACCCCGGCCGGCAGCGACGAGCAGCTGGCGAAGATCGCCGGGCGGGCGGCCGAGCCGGCGCTCATCTACGGCACGGACGAGGACCTGTACGGCACGAACGACCCGCTGGTGAACCAGTGGGACCTGGGGTCCGACCCGCTGCGGTTCGCCAAGGACCGGCTGAAGCTGTCACGGGAACTCATCCCCGGCGTGGAGAAGCTGGTGGACAAGGGGGAAGGATACCAGCGGGCGCGGGCGGCGTTCGGGGTGCTGCTGAGCGAGTACGGCAACTCGGGCACGCTGGCGGCGCGGTTCGTCGGCGGGTCGGCCCTGCACCGCGACCACAAGGGCGACGCCAACGCCCGTGACCCGTTCGTGCCCACCTCGCCGGACAAGCAGCGGGAGGCGCTGGCGTTCCTGAAGGAGAACATCCTGTCTGACGCGGCGTTCGACTTCCCGCCGGACCTGCTGCGGAAGCTGGCCGCCGACCGCTGGGTCCACTGGGGGAACACGCGGGCGGCCACGGCCACCGAGTACCCGGTGGTGGACCGGGCGCTGGCCGTCCACCAGGCGGTGCTGGACGAGTTGCTGAACGGGGACACGCTGTCGCGGGTGCAGAACTCGGCCCGGCTGCAGAAGGCGGAGGACAAGCCGCTGCAGGTGGCCGAGGTGTTCCGGGCGGTGTCGGACGCGGCGTTCGCCGACCTGCCGGCCGGCGACGGGAAGGTGGACGTGAAGGCGGGCGGGCCGAAGTCGTCGGTCATCCGCCGGAACCTGCAGCGGGAGTACGTCGCCCGGCTGGGCGGGTTCGTGCTCGGCAAGCCGGTGTACAGCTCGCTGTTCCTGCTGCTGACCGGCGGCGGGCCGATCCCGCCGGACGCCAAGTCGCTGGCGCGGATGCACCTGAAGGAGGCGGTCAAGCGGATCGACGAAGCCCTGAAGTCGGAGAAAGACGACACGGTGAAGGCGCACCTGGACGAGCTGAAGGAGCAGATCGGCAAGGTGCTGGCGGCGAACGTGCAGTCGGACGGTCCGTAACGGGGTGAACCCCGACCGCCAGGTCGGTGGGTGCGAGAGGCGACTGGCTAGCACCCACCGACCTGGCGGTCGGGGTTCACCAGACCTCACACCATCCTCACACACGACCGGGGGCGGCGTCGCTAGGATGGCTCGATTCGTCCGCCGTCCTCCCGGCCGTCCCCGACCATGTTCTGGCGCCTGTACCTCACCTTCGTGCTGCTGGTGGTGCTGCCGGTCGCCCTGCTCGGGGTGCTGGTCCGTCAGCAGACCCGCGGGGACGAGCTGTTCGCCGAGTTGTCCACGCAGGTGGTGCCGGCGGTACTGGCGGTGGTGGTGGCGGCGGCCGGGGTGGCGTACCTGCTCGCCCGCCGGTTCACCCGCCCGCTGGTGGACCTGTCGGCCGGCGCCCGCCGGCTGGCCGAGGGGGATTTCACCCACCAGCTGCACGTCGGCGGCGGCCGCGAGTTCGTCACCCTGGCCCGCACGTTCAACGCCATGACCGACCGGCTGGCCCTGTCGTTCGCCAAGATCGAGTACGACCGCGAGCAGCTCCGCACCATCCTGTCCGGCATGGTGGAAGGCGTGGTGGCGATCGACGACCAGCAGCGGGTGGTGTTCGCCAACGAGCGGGCCGGGGAGTTGCTCGAGTTCGACCCGGCGCAGGTGGTCGGGCGGGTGCTGTGGGAGGCCACCCGCCAGCGGTCGGTGCGGGAGGTGGTGGAGCAGGCGGTGTCCGGCGGCGGGCCGCAGCGGCGGGAGCTGGACTGGAAGGGGCCGGTGGACAAGTTCCTGACGCTGTACGCCTCCCGGCTGCCCGGCGAGGCCACCCGCGGGGCGGTGCTGGTGGTGCACGACACCACCGAGCTGCGGCGGCTGGAGCGGCTGCGGCAGGAGTTCGTAGCGAACGTGAGCCACGAGCTGAAGACGCCGCTGGCGAACATCAAGAGCAGCGTGGAGACGCTGATCGACGGGGCGGTGGACGACCCGAACGCCCGCGGCCTGTTCCTGCACGAGATCGCCGACCAGGCGGAGCGGCAGCAGCGGCTGATCGAGGACCTGCTCAGCCTGGCCCGCATCGAGTCGGCGGAAACGTCTCTGCAGCCCGAGCCGGTGGCGGTGGACGACGCCGTGCACACCTGCCTGGACCGGCACCGCACCCGCGCCGAGGCGAAGGGGCTGACGCTGAACGGGGTGGCCCTGGCCGACACCCCGCCCGACCTGGCCGCGTTCGCCGACGAGGAGGGGCTGGCCATCCTGCTGGACAACCTGGTGGACAACGCCATCAAGTACACCCCGGCCGGCGGGCGGATCACCGTGCGGTGGCGGGCGGCCGAGCGGAACGTGTGCCTGGAGGTGGAGGACACCGGCATCGGCATCCCGGCGGCCGACCAGCCGCGGATCTTCGAGCGGTTCTACCGGGTGGACAAGGCCCGCAGCCGGGAGATGGGCGGCACCGGCCTCGGGCTGGCCATCGTCAAGCACCTGGCGCAGGGGATGAAGGGGAACGTGAAGGTGCGGAGCGAGGTCGGCCGCGGCACCACATTCAACGTGTGCCTGCCGCGGGCCGGGTGACGGACGCATCGTTAGTGCCGCGGGGCGCGGGTGCCCGGCGCGTGGTAGTGGTAGTGGCCGGGGTGGTAGTGGTAGTGGTTGCCGTGCCGGTCGAAGTGGCCGGGGACGTAGTCGAAGTGTCCGAACCCGTAGGACGGGTGCCGATTCCCACCGCCATAGAACGAGTTGCCGTAGGGCGAGCCGCCGAACCCGGGCGAGTACAGCGAGCGTCCGTACCCGAACCCCGGTTGGGCGAACCCCGGCGAGTACAGCGAGCGGCCGTACTGCGGGGCGAACTGAGACCCGCCCCACCCGCTGGACCCGTACCCCGGCGACACCACCACCCCGCGGCCGTGACCGGCCCCCGGGTGGACGATGAACTGGGCGGTAGCGGAGGTGGCGGACAGGGCGACGGCCGTGGCGGCGACCAGACCGAACGTGAGCGTCCTCATGGCGGAATCCTCGGGTGTGAGGGTGCGGGAGAGGCACCCCGTTCCGGGAACGCGGCCTTCGGTCGATCTTGCGCGCGAACAGTTGGTATCGGCCGTTCACCCCCGCTCACTGAAGAGAAAGTGGCAGCCCACACCGGCGGCGAAGCCGCAAGCGGCTTTAGTCCCCGCCGGGGGTTTTCACCCGGTACTCGCTGCGGGCGAACCAGACCGACGAAACGAGGGACACCGCCACCCCGAACACCAGGATCGTGAGTACGCACTGCCCGGCCGACGGCAGCTTGGTCAGGTCTTCCATCCCCCACACGTCCTGGCAGCGGCGGAGTTGCTCGGCCGGCAGGTCGATCCAGCGGAGGGTGAGGGTGCGGGCGAAGTACACCAGCGTCACCGTCCGGCCGACGAAGTCCAGGTTCGCCAAAATCCCCTCCACCGCCACGATGTACGCGATGCCGGCGATCAGCGACCGGCGGGTGAGCAGCCCGATGCCGCCGAACAGCGTGCAGTACCCCACCTGGGCGAGGGCCATCACCCCGATCACCCGAGTGCACCGCGGCACCGCCTCGGTCCAGAACTCGGGCGTGCCGGCGTAGATCGCCAGGTACAGGGCGACGACCGACACGGCGACGAGGGCCGTCGTCACGCACAGCGTCGCCAGCAGCTTGGTCAGGTACAGCATCCACTTCGGCACCGACCGCAGCAGCAGGTACGTCAGCGTCTGCTCCTCCACCTCGTCGGACACGATGCCGGCGGCGTACAGCAGGGCGGTGAGCGGGGCCAGGCCGTGCGGCAGCAGGGTGAACACCAGGGCGAACTCGACCGCGTCGGCCGGGGCCGGGCGGGGGAGCAGCCGCAGGACGACGGCCAGCACGCACGGCAGCAGGTACAGCCCGCCGAGTACCAGCAGCCGCCGGCCGTGGGTGTGCTGCCGCACGGTGAGGGCGAACAGCGCGGCGGCGGCCGACAGTTCGGCGGCGAAGGACCGGCGGGGGACGGTGAGGTCGGCGGCGGTCATTTGCTCACCAGGTACTTGAACACGGCTTCCAGGTTGTCGTCGTCGGAGTACACCTCCCGCACCGCCAGCCCGTCGGACAGGGCGAGTTGCGGCAGGCGGGCGTAGAACACGTCCGGCTGGCGGGTCTCCACCATCAGCCCGCCCTGGTCGTGCAGGAACTTGATGCCGTCCACGTCGTCGCACCCGGCCAGCTCCGCCGCCAGGTCGCGGTAGCGGTCGCACACCAGCACGATGCGGTGCGGGTGCTTGTCGATCAGGGTGCGGATCTCGCGGACGTGCCCCTCGGCCACCAGCCGCCCGCGGTGCAGCAGCACCACCCGCTGCGTCAGCGACTGGATTTCGTGGAGGACGTGGCTGGACACCAGCACACTGCACCCGGCGTTCCCCATCTCGCGGATGACGTCGATCAGGTCGCGGCGGGCGACCGGGTCGGTGCCGGTGAGCGGCTCGTCCAGGAACAGCACCCGCGGGGTGTGGACGAGCGCCTGGGCCAGCTTCGTCCGCTGCCGCATCCCCTTCGAGTACCCCCGCACCGCCCGGTGCATGTGTTCGGTCATGCCCACCCGGTCCATCGCCGTGTCCGCCGCCGCCGTCGCCTCCCGCCGGCCCATCCCGCCCAGGCGGGCGCAGGTGCGGACGAAGTCGTGCCCGGTCATCCACTCGTAGAAGGCGTCCTGTTCCGGGCACAGGCCGATCAGCCGGTTCAGGGCCGGGTTGTCCCACACCGGCTGACCGAACACGCGCACCGTGCCCTGGCTCGGCCGCAGTTGGCCGGTCGCCAGTTGCAACAGCGTGGACTTGCCCGCCCCGTTCGGCCCGAGTAGGCCGGTGACGCCCGCGGGGATGTGCAGGGTCAGCTTGTTCAGGCCGATCACCTGCCCGTACCACTTGGACACGCCGTCGAAGGCGATGAGAGGGGTCATGGGAACTCGTCTTGGGAGCCGCTCGCGGCTTCGCGCCCCGCGAAGCCGCGAGCGGCTATTTCAGCCGGTCCAGGGATTTCACCCGGCGGGTGAGGACGAACACGGACAGCAGCCACGCCCCGCCGAGCACGCCGGCCGACCAGTACCACGGGTACTGCCACGCCATACGGTCCGCCAGCCGGCGGTCGTTCACCGGGCCGGTGGAAATCTGGATGCCCTGGTTCCGGGCGAGCGGGCCGGCCATCGCCCGCGGGCGCTCCACCGTCTTGCCGAGCGTCACCCAGGCGGCGTCGGTGTCGAGCAGCCAGTCGCCCATCCGGTCCAGGTTGGTGGCGTAGGACAGCAGCGGTCGCCAGTCGGTCGGCGCCTGTTCGGCTCGTTTGGTCTCGACCTGGGTCTGCAGGTCGCCGTGGGCCTGCGACCACCCGTTCATCCACTTCTCGCGGGCTTTCTCTTCGGCCGTCGGCTCCTTCCCCTTCTCCCGCGATACACGGCCCCGGAACGACGGGTACGGGCCATACATCTCCACCCCCGGCGGCGGTGGGTTCTTCTCCACCCACTGCTTGATGCCGGTCTGCACGATCTCCCGGCGGTCGATGTCGCCCTGCACCCCCATCATGATGGTGCTGACCATGTGTCCGAGGAAGATGAACCCGGCCCAGGCCAGGCCGACGTAGATGGACCGGCGGGACAGCGACGACAGCGCCAGCATGAGGGTGCCGGCCGACAGCGCGATCACCGCCCCGTACCCCAGGCTGGCCCACAGCAGGCGGTGGGTGTCGCGGACCACCCCCAGGTCGAGGCTGAACGCCAGCCCGAGCAGGTACGCGCCGACCGCCGGGGCGATGACGGTGGCGATCAGGAAGTAGGCGATGACGCCCAGCTTGCCGACGAAGTAGTCGATCCGCCGCACCGGGCGGGACAGGTACAGCGGCAGGGCGTTGAACCGCAGGTCGCGGCTGACCAGGCTCGGGCCGACGGTGAGTACCAGGAACAGGGCGCAGAACAGCTCGGCCTTGAAGAAGTACGAGTAGGCGACGGTCCAGACCGCCGAGCGGTACTCCTGCGGGCTGGCGATCACCTCCGGCGGGAAGATCCGCTGGAGGAACGCCACCACCGTGGCCGCCTGCTGTTCGAGCAGCCCCCACAGGGTGAGGGCGGCGACCAGCGCGAGCGCCGGCAGCCAGGCGATGAACAGCATGATCCGCACCACCCAGCTCTTCCGCAGGGTGCGGACGCCGTGCCGGCTGACCGCCAGCCACCGCCAGCGGTGCCCGGCCAGCGTGCCCGTCCAGTGCTGGTACCCCTGGTCGAAGATGGGCATGGCTAATCTCCGACCGCTTCGAGGAACACGTCTTCGAGCGAACTGCGGTGCGGCCGCAGGTGCCGCACCTGTTCACCCAGGGCGGCGGCGGTCCGCCAGATCAGGTCCGGGGTGGCCCCGTCCGGCAGCCGCACCCGCAGCCCGTCGTCCCGCACCTCGCCGTCCGCCCCGGCCGCCCGCAGGCGGGCCAGGAACGGCTCCGGCTCCCCCTTCACCCGCACGTCGAACGAGTTCGGGTGCGCCTTCTTCAACTCCTGGATGCCCCCCTGCGCCAGCAGCGCCCCGCGGCCGAGCACCACCAGATGGTCGCACACCGCCTCCACGTCCGGCAGCAGGTGGCTGGAGAAGATGAGGCTCATCCCCTTGCCGTGCGACAGATCGCGGGCGAGGTCGATCATCTCCTGCCGGCCGGCCGGGTCCATGCCGTTGGTCGGCTCGTCCAGGATGAGCAGTTGCGGGTCGTGGACGATGGCGGCGGCCAGCTTCAGCCGCTGCTTCATGCCGGTGGAGTACGACTCCACCCGCCGGTACCGGGCCTCGTCCAGTCCGACGTAGTTGAGGACTTCGTGCGCCCGCTGCATGGCGTCGGCCGGGGCCATTCCGCACAGCTCGCCGGCATACGACACGAACCCGACGCCGGGCACGCCGGGGAACAGGCACTCGTCCTCGGGCATGAATCCGACCCGCTGGCGGATGTCCAGCCGGCGGGTGCGGATGTCGAGGCCGAGGACTTCGCCGGTGCCAGAATCGAACCCGATCAGGCCGAGCAGGGTGCGGATGAGGGTGGTCTTGCCCGCCCCGTTCGGCCCGAGCAGGCCGACGGCGCCGGGGGCGGCGGCCACGCTCAGGTCGCGGAGGGCGGTAATCCGGCCGTAGGTTTTGGTGACGCCGGACAGGCGGAAGAGCATGTCCACACCGGGTGGGGCGGGCGGGACCGATAGCGTCTGTTCGCCCGCCGCCGCCCGGCATTTGAGGGGTGTCTGCGGATTTTGGCGCGGAGGTGGTGAGACGCCGACGGTTCTGCTACCCTCTCCCGATGCGCGTTGAAGTGAAATTCCACCACCGCACACGGGCGGGGTTGTACCTGTGGCGGGAAACGCTCGGCATGACCGAGGCCGAACGCGACGAGCGCTATGACACATTCATTGACGCGATGGCCGACGAATTCCGGAAGTACAGCGGGTTTCCACCGGACGCTGCGGCACGTTCCACCTCCGACGGTCTCATCTGCCGCTGGCAGTACACCCGCACACTCCTGATCGAGTTCAGCGTGTCCGAACGCCCACGGCACCCGCGGGGCTGGTGGGACGTGATCGGTTTCATCCGGCGTTGGCTCCGACAGGTGGTGCGGACGGTGCTGGTGACGCGGGTGGTGGAACCAGCATCCCGATCCGTTTGACCTCTTCAACGCTCATGAACGCACTGTCGGGGTCGTTCGCCCGCCGCAGCGATTCCGCCAACTCCTCGGGAGTAGCGTTCCGAAGAGATTCCTCCGCCAGTTCGCGGGCGTTCGGCATCGGGCGGTAGATTCGTTCCGGACCGTTCGGCAGTTCGAGTTGAAGTATCCCGTGCGCACCCAGGTCGGCGAGCAGGGCGTCGAAGATGGCACGCTTCTGGACGGCCGGCAGTTTGAGCACGGCGGCGGGGTCGATGGCAGTCATGCGGGGTCTCCTCGTCCGTCCATCCTACCCCGGCCGGCGGCCGGTCGCTACCCTGTCCCCATCCCTCCCCCACCGGATCACCTTCATGACCTACTTCCCCGACGTTCCCGCCATCAAGTACGAAGGGGCGGACAGCAAGAACCCGCTCGCCTTCCGCCACTACAACCCGACCGAGGTGGTGGACGGCAAGACGATGAAGGACCACCTGCGGTTCGCGGTGTGCTGGTGGCACACGTTCCGCGGCACCGGCGGCGACCCGTTCGGCCCCGGGTGCGCCGTCCGCCCGTGGGAGACCGGCGGCGACACTCATGCGATGGACATGACCCGCATCGACGTCGGGTTCGAATTCATGTCCAAGCTGGGCGTGCCGTACTACTGCTGGCACGACCGCGACATCAGCGGGTACGGAGACGACCTCCGCGAGACGAACCAACTGCTGGACAAGGTGGTGGCCAAGCTGAAGGTGAAGCAGCAGGAGACGGGCATTCAACTGCTGTGGGGCACGGCCAACCTGTTCAGCCACCCGCGGTTCGTCCACGGGGCGAGCACCAGTTGCAACGCCGACGTGTTCGCCTACGCCGCCGCGCAGGTGAAGAAGGCGCTGGAATGCACGAAGGAGTTGGGCGGCACGAACTACGTGTTCTGGGGCGGGCGGGAGGGCTACCACAACCTGTACAACACGGACCTGAAGCGGGAGTTCGACCACCTGGCCAAGTTCCTGCACATGGCCGTCGAGCACCGCAACAAGATCGGCCTGGACGCGCAGTTCCTGATCGAGCCGAAACCCAAAGAGCCGACCACCCACCAGTACGACAGCGACGCCGCCGCGTGTATGGCGTTCCTGCGGACTTACGGGCTGGAGAAGGAGTTCAAGTTCAACCTGGAGACGAACCACGCCACGCTCGCCGGGCACACCATGTTCCACGAGATGACCTACGCCGCCAGCTACGGCATGCTCGGCAGCATCGACGCCAACCGCGGGGACGAACTGATCGGCTGGGACACCGACCAGTTCCCGACCAACCTGTACACCACCACGCAGATGATGCTGGTCATCCTGAACGCCGGCGGGCTGGGCCGCGGCGGGCTGAACTTCGACGCGAAGGTGCGGCGGGAGAGCTTCGAGCCGGTGGACCTGTTCCACGCCCACATCGGCGGGATGGACGCCTTCGCCCAGGGGCTGAAGATCGCATCGGCGATCAAGAAGGACGGGCTGCTGACCCAGTTCGTGAAGGAGCGGTACGCCAGTTGGGACACCGGCATCGGGGCGGAGATCGAGAGCGGCAAGGCGACGTTCGAGACGCTGGAGGCGTACATGTTGAAGAAGGGCGACGCCGACAAGAACACCTCCGGCCGCCAGGAGATGCTGGAGAACATGGTGAATCGGTACATGAAGTGAGCCAACTTGGCGAGCCGGGAGCGTGAGCGACCGGAGTGGGTGAACCCTCCGGTCGCACACGCTCCCGGCTCGCCAACAACTCCCGCTCACCCGTACTTCTTGTGGCACGCCTCGGACGTCATCTTCGCCGCCTTCACCAGCCCGCCGGCCAGCTTCTCCCCGTCCGGGTCCACGTACAGCCGGCCGGAGTTCCCCTTGATGTCCGGGTCGTACCCGATGACGTGCACGTTGAAGATGTACGCCGTCTCGGACACCGCCTTGAACCAGTGGATGTTGTCCTTGTGGTCGGAGATGGTGGACACCCCGCCGGCCGCGAACTTCTGGTCGATGGTCGGCTTGATGATGTAGTGCTCCTTGTGCGTCTCCACCCGGTCGTAGTGTTTCCCCTCCCACTCGCCCTTCAGGATGATGAACCCGGTGCACATGTTGAGGTGGCCGTGCGGGACGATGCTCCGCCCCTTCTTGCACCCGAAGATCTGCCGCCCGAACCCGACGTCCGCCGGTAAACCTTCCACCGCCTTGAAATCGATGCCGGTGTTCGACGCCCCGTTGTCCGGCAGCTTCACCTTCTTCTCCACGTCGTCGAGCTTGACCAGCGAGCAGAGCGCCTTCAGGTCTACTTTCTTGTAGAGCGCCTCCATCTTGGCCTGGAACTCCTTGTCCGTCAGCTTCCGCCCGCGGAGGTCCTTGGTCATCTCGACGAGGTCTTTCAGCCACGCCCCGACGGTCGGCTTCACCTCGTCGGCGAGCAGGTCGCGGGACCACAGGGTTTCGATCAGCCCGTAGGCGACGAGCGAGCCGAGCACCTGGGCGGAGAACTGGCGGCGGGTGGGGGTCATGGCAGGCCGGGTGGGGAAGGGACACCCGAGCGTACCCGCCACGGTCGATGCGGAGAAGCGAAAAGTGGGTTACTCGAACAGGCGGGCCACCGGCACGGCGAACCCCGGTAGCACGTCCGGCACGGTCAGGTCGTCCGCCACTCGAAGGGTCTGTTGCGGTTGCCCCCGGCGACACACCAGCACGGTGCGGGTGTCCGGGTCGATCAGTATCACCACCGGCACCCCCAGGTCGAAATACTCCTCGGCTTTGGTGAACACCTCGTTCCAGGTGTCGGAGGGCGATTTCACCTCGCCGATCAGGTCCGGCGGCACGGTGATGACGCCTTCCGGCACGTCGCCCGGCGGCATCTTGGCGTAACTGATGAACGCCACGTCCATCCCGCGCAAGCGATCCGGGTTCCGACGAATCCGGATCAGCGTGTCGAGTCCGAACACCCGGCCGAGCCGGTGCTGCTTGACGAACGCGGTGACCTCGAACGCCAGGTTGTTGCCGATGTAGCCGTGCGGGCCGCCGGGCATGGGATACCTCACGACGATGCCGTCGAGCAGTTCGACGTTCAACTCCCCGCCGTGCCGCGCCAGGAACTCCTCCTCCGTCATCAGTGGGTCGGACGGCGGCAGCAGCGGGGCCGTTTTCGTGACGATCGATGACATGCGAACACCCTCCGGAAGCACCCCCATTTTACCACACCCGCGGGGTGCATCAGTCGCGGTACGGTTCCTTCCGCTTGTAGCACAGCAGGATCATCTCCTGCCGCAGGCGGGTGGGTTCGTCCGTCGGGTGCGTCGTGGTCAGCATGTCGAGCGCCTTCTGCTGGTTCGCCACCGCCCGGTCGAAGTCGCCCGTCTCGGCGTAAGCCGCCGCCAGGGTGGTGTAGTGGAACGGGTTCGGGTTCTTGTCCGCCAACTTCAGCGCCCGATTCGCCACGTCCACCGCCCGCTTGCCGTTCCGTACCGCCTCGTCCGGGCAGGTCGCCAGCACCCACGCCACCCGGCGGAGGTGTTCCGGGTCGGTCGGCTGGAGAGCGGCCACCCGCTCCAGTTCGGCGAGCACCTTGCGGAACTCCTTCTTGTACCGCCAGATGTTGGACCGGGAGGTCACCGCCGTCGGGTCGGTCGGGTCCAGTTTGATCGCCTGTTCCAGATCGACCAGCGCCCGGTCGAATTCCTGAGACGCACACAGGACGACCGCCCGGTTGCCCAGGGCCCGGGCGTCCTCAGGGTCGAGCGCCAGCGCCTGATCGAAATCGCCGCGGGCGGTCTGGAGTTGCCCCCGCACCAGCGCGGCGACCCCGCGCAGGTTGTAATACGCGGCCACGTTCGGGTCCAGCTTGATGGCGGTGTTCAGGTCGGCCACCATCTTGTCCGCGTCTTTGCGGGCCATCCACAGGCCGGCCCGAAAGTGGTACACCTCCGCCACCTGCGGGGCCAACCGCACCGCCTCGTCGAACTCGGCCTCCGCCCGCTCCCACTCCCCGTGTTGGACGTGCAGGACCCCGAGTGCCGTCCGCCAGCGGACGCACTTCGGGTCGAGGCGGGCCGCCTCGGACAGATCGGCGAACGCCGGGTGAGCGGCACTCTTCGGCCCGCGGATTTCGGCCCCCAGAGCGAACTCGAAACCCGTCAGCCGGGCCACCCCCCGCCGCCCGAGCCACTTGATGGCCCCCGGCTCCGCCTTGAGTTTGTCGTTGAAGAAGTCGGCGGCCTGCTTGACCAAGAGGGCGTCCGCCTTCGCCACCCACCCGCGGCCGCCGAGCAGTTCGAGGTGGTCCCCGCTCTCCGCCCGCACCACGTAGGTGTCGTTCGCGTCCAGCGGCTTGTCCCCGCGGACCAGATCCTTGCCGACCAGCTTGCCCGGCTTCACGTCGTCGGTGCGGAGCAACACCGCCTGCCGCACCCACTCCGATTTCGGCTCCCCGGCGACCCCCGCCCCGGCGACGACCGCCACCAAGATGAGGGACAGGCTGCGGACCGTCATGGCACCACCTCGCGCTCGGATGATGGCGCGGGGAATAGCCGCCGGTGGGGGAATGGGGAAGATCGATTTGGTGATTTGTCGAACCCCGACCGCGAGGTCGGCGGGTGCGGTCAGCCAACCGCGGGCGAAAACAGCGTTGCCACCGGTACGGCGAACCCCGGCAGCACGTCCGGCACGGTCAGGGTGTCCGCCTCGCGGAACGTCTGCTGCCCGCCGTCGTCCCGGTACGCCGACACCGTGCGGGAGTCCGGATCGACCACCAGCACCACCGCCACCCCCGCCCGCAGGTACTCGCCCACCTTGATGAACACCGCATTCCACCGATCGGTCGGCGACCGCACTTCCAGCACCAAATCCGGCGGCACGGGCAGGTCGTCGGGCGTGTCGCCGGCGGGCAGGCGGGAGAAGCGGACGAACAGCACGTCCGCCCCGCGGACCGTGTCCGGGTCGGTGTCGGTGCGGACGAACGTGTCGTTGATGGCGATCCACCCGAGCCGGTTCGCCTCGACGAAGTCGGCGATCGCCCGCACCGCCCGGTAGCTGACCACCCCGTGCCGAAACCTGGGCATCGGCTGCTCCCCCGCCGGCCGGGTCGGCCGGTTCTCCCACACCACCCGCCCGCGGACTAGTTCGACGCCGGACAGGTGGCCGAACCGCTCCAGGAACTCGGCGGCGGTGAG
Source organism: Fimbriiglobus sp. (assembly GCA_022841795.1). GTDB lineage: Bacteria > Planctomycetota > Planctomycetia > Gemmatales > Gemmataceae > JALHQU01. The sequence goes on along the minus strand of JALHQU010000013.1, from coordinate 30,226 downwards.
CAACGGGTTCGCCGGCGGGGGCACGGGGGCCAACTCGATCGCAATCGACGACATGAGCACACCCTCCGGGACGGCCTGACTATACCACACCCCACCAAACGCCAACACCCCGGCCGGGGCCGGGGTGTTCGGTGCGTGCCGGGCGGCCGGTCACTTCTTGGCGGCGGCCTGCTCCGCCTTCTCCAACTCGGCCACCTGCTGGCGGATCTCGGCCCGCATCTCCTTCGGCAGGTACGCGGCCATCGGCCCCAGGTCGCCGCCCACGCGGGCCTCGAACTTCGCCCGCCGCTTCTCCTTCTTCTTCCGCTTCATGCCCGCCGGGTTCCCCATGACCGTTCTCCTGGTGGCCCCGGCGGTCGGGTGAACCGCGGGGGAGTGTGGAAAACCGTTAAAGTAGCAGACCGGGGGGGATTTTCGACCCGACCCGCCGTTTTCCGCGCAAGACCCCGGCGGCTGCGCGTACCCCCGTTGTCTAGCAAGCCCAAAAAGTCAACCGCCACCCCCCGACGGGTCGATCCTGACCACCGGCCCGCCGCACGGACGCGATTCGGAGGTGCGACATGGTTCGTCGCTTCAACCCCGCCCCGGCCGTTACCCCGACCACCCTTGACCTGTCCTTCCGCACGATCATGCGGGCCGAGGTGCTAGAGCGCCGCGAGACGCCCAGCGCCGGCAGCGAGGACGTGCTGTCGCTGCCGCACCTGCCCGGCATGGGCAGCGTGTACCCGATCGACATGCAGACGGCCCAGCCGCCGCTGGTGCAACAGGCCCGCGGGCGGTACGCGGTGGGCACCGCCGGCGGCGGCATGGCCCAGGTGAACGTGTACGACGCGCCCACCGGTGCCCTGCTCGGCATCCTCAACCCGTTCGGCCGGAATTACACCGGGGCGGTGACGGTCGCCACCGGGGACGTGACCGGCGACGGCGTGGAAGACGTGGTGGTCGGGGCCGGCCGCGGCCGCACCCCGGACGTGAAGGTGTTCGACGGCCGCACCCTCAAAGAGGTCGGGTCGTTCCAGGCGTACTCGAAGACGTTCACCGGCGGGGTGAGCGTGGCCGTCGGCGACGTCACCGGCGACGGCCGGGCGGACCTGGTCACCGGGGCCGGCATCACCGGCGCCCCGCACGTCAAGATGTTCAGCGGGGCCGAGCTGTTCGCCGGCACCAGCGGGAAGATGACGGCGAACTCGGTGCCCGTGGCCCGCATGAGCTTCTTCGCCTTCGCCGCCACCGAGCGCGGCGGCATCAACGTGGCCGTCGGCGACGTGAACGCGGACGGCAAGGGTGACATCGTGGTCGGCCAGGGGCCGGGCCGCGGCGGGGTGCGGGCGTTCAGCGGCACCGACGGCGCGTCGCTCATGGACCTGAAGCCGCTCGGGAACTCGTTCGACGGCGGGGTGAGCGTGGCCGTCGGCGACGTCACCGGCGACGGCCAGGCGGACGTGGTGGTCGGGGCGATGCGGGGCACCGGCAGCGTGAAGGTGTTCAGCAACGGCACCGAGGTGGCGGCGTACACCGCGTTCGCCGACCGGGTGGGCGTGCGGGTGGCGGTGCAGGACACGAACGGCGACGGCAAAGCCGAAGTGATCGCCGCGGCCGGCAGCGGGCGGCCGAGCGTGAAGATCCTGGCCGGCACCACCGGGGCCACCCTGCGGGCGTTCCCGGCCATGACCCCGCGGTACACCAGCGGGCTGAGCGTGGGGTGAAGGTAGTCGGCACACGTCGTGTGCCGTTGTCTGGGCGAGCCGGGGGCGTGCCTGGCGAGCCGGGGGCGTGCCTGGCGAGCCGGGAGCGTGAGCGACCGGAGGATTCACACCCTCCGGTCGCTCACGCTCCCGGCTCGCCCGGTTTTTGTGCTACGGTTGCGGCGGCATTTCGTCGCTCCCGAGGCAACCCGTGGACGGCACCCTTCTGATCCTGGGCATCGGCGGTCTGATCGGGCTGTCGTTCGGCTACTACTGCGGCCGCTGGCCCTACGACGCGGCGAAGGAGCGGGGGCAGGACACGCTCGGGCTGGTGGCCCTCGGCGTGTGTACCCTGTGCGGGCTGTTCGGGTGCGTCCTCGCCCTGCCGGTGGCGTGGGTGTTCCGCATGGCGGTGGTGGCTGCCGGCGACGCCCCGTCCGGTGACCGGGCCGGGTACTCCGGGCTTTCCGAGAGCGACTACGCCCGGCTGCGGGCGCGGCAGCGGGACACCGGGGCGGACGACCCCCCGCCCGGCCGGTACCAACTGATCGGCCCGATGGTGGTGTGCAACGACTGCGGGCACGCCAGCTCGAAGGACGCCACCGGGGAGGTGCCGCCGGACTGCCCGAAGTGCGGGCTGCGGTTCCGCAAGGGGAAGCGGGCGAAGGCCCGCCGGGTAAACGAGGCGGTCGAGGTGGTCGATCTGAGCGCGGCCGACTCGCGGCGGGGCTGATGATGGTTGTGAGGGAGTTGCGGTCCCGATACTGGTTCGTCGCAGCTCAGACGTTAGACCGGAAGCCCCCACCCCTCCCCGTCGGGGAGGGGTCGCCGGGGGGAACGGAGTGACCCCGGCGGGGGTGGGGTCGGTTGTCCCAGCAACCCCACCCCCGCCGTCCTCGCTCCGCTCGGCCGACGACCCCTCCCCGACGGGGAGGGGTGGGTTTCGCCACCTCCCACTTCCGGTGCCGTAGACCGTATCATTTCCGGATGCCGCTCCGCGGGTCGCCTCAATTCTGGCCGACGTTCGCCCTGGTGGCCGTGTTCGCCGTCGCGTTCGCCCCGCAGTCGTTCCTGTACGGGGCGACCGACTGGGAGAAGGTGTACGTCCCCGCCGCCGTCCGGTTCGAGCGGGGGGAGGACCTGTTCCGCGACGGGTTCGTGTACCCGCCGTTCGCCGCCCTGCTGGCCGTGCCGTCCGCCCACCTCGGCGACCTGGGGGTGCGGGCGAACGTGTGGCTGATGAACACCGCCGGGGCCGCCCTGTTGGTGGTCGGGGCGTGGCGGCTGACCGGCGGGCGGCTCGGGTTCCGCCAGCTGCCCCGCGAGTGGCTGATCGTCGCCCTCGGCCTGCCGTGCTTCCTCGGGTTCCTGTTCGAGGTGATGGTGAACCGGCAGACCGACCTGCTGGTCGGCGGGCTGGCCGTGGTCGGGTGCGGGCTGGTGCTGCGGGGCCGCGACTGGAGCGGTGGGGCGCTCGTGGGGCTGGCGGCGGCGGCCAAGTGTACCCCTCTGCTGTTCGTCTTGTATTTCGCCTGGGTGGGGCGGTGGCGGGCGGCCGCGGCGGTGCTGCTGGTGGCGGTGCTGGCCAACCTGCTGCCGGACCTGCTCGTCCGGCCGGCCGGCGGCCCGCGGCTGGTCGAGTGGGCGGAGCGGGTGGTGCTGCCCATGCGGAACACCGACTACCAGCCCGGCCAGTGGCACGCGGCCGAGTGGTCGAACCACTCGATCGCCGGGATCATCCGCCGGCTCAGCTCGTTCCGGCTGGTGGCGGACGGCAGCTTCGAACCGCGGGCGAACCCGCCGACCGCGGGGCAGTTGAAGTGGGCGGTGTACGGCACCGGGCTGGCGCTGCTGCTGGCCGCGGCGGTGGTGCTGCGGCGGGGCGGCGGGCGGGCGGACCCGCTCGGCGTGGGCATGACGTTCGGGCTGATGCTGCTATTGTCGCCGATGTCCAGCAAGCCGCACTTCTGCGTGCTGGCGGTGTCGGCGTGGGCGGCGGCGCGAGGGGCGGTCGAGGGACGACGGTGGGCGGTGCTGGCCGCCGTCGTGTTGGCCGGGGCGTGTGAGCTGACGGCGGCGAAGGACCTGGTCGGCGGGCGGGTGAACGCGGCGGCCATGTGGTACGGGGCGATCCCGCTCGGGGTGCTGCTGCTGGTGGCCGCGTGCGGGTGGGTGCGGGCGAGCGGCCGGGGTCAGCCCACCTTCGCCACCACCAGCGTCATGTCGTCCAGCGGCGTGGCCCCGCCCAGGTGAGCGTCCACGGCGGCGAACACCCGCTCGACGATCACCGCCGCCGGCTGCGCCGCCACGTCCGACATCACCGCCCGCAGGCGGTCGGTGCCGAACTGCTCGCCGGCCGGGTTCATGGCCTCGGTCAGCCCGTCGGTGAACAGCACCAGCACGTCGCCCGCCCGCAGTTGCTCGCCCGGCTCCGGGTCCATCTCGATCGGGTCCATCAGGCCGAGCGGCATGCCAGTGCTCGGCAGCTTCACCCGCCCGCCGTCCGCCCGGTACAGCCGCCCGTCGTGCCCGGCCCCGGCCCACCGCAGCGTCCGCCGGTGCGGGTCGATCTCGGCCAGGAACAGGGTGACGAACAGGGAGTCGCCGGCGGCGCAGTTGAGCTGCGCGTTCACCACCCGCGCCGCGTCCGTCACGCCGCCGCCGTTGGCCAGGGCCAGCCGCAGGGCGGCCCGCGTCTCCACCATCGTCAGCGCCGGGCCGAGGCCGTGCCCGCACACGTCGCCGACGGCCAGCACCAGCGTGCCGTCCGCCCGCGGGATGTAGTCGAAGTAGTCGCCGCACAGGGTAGACGCGGACCGCCCGCGGCCGGCGATGTCGAACCCCGGCAGGTGCGGGGCGGCGGCCGGGTACAGCCGCTGCTGGAGCGGGCGGGCGGACAGCAGCTCGGCCTCGGCCGCGTCCGCCCGCAGGCGGTCGGTGATGTCGGTGGACACGCCGGCCACGGCCACCACCGCCCCCGCCTCGTCCAACAGCGGCACCTTCACCGAGATGTAGGTGCGGGTGCCGTCCGGGGTGGGGGCCGTCTCCTCCCCGCGGAACGGCTCGCCGGTGCGGAGCACCAGCTCGTCGTTGGCCATGAACCGGGCGGCGAACTCGGGCGGGAACACGTCCGCGTCGGTGCGGCCGACGGCGGCGTCGGCCGGGGTGCCGCACACCCGCTCCCACTCGCGGTTGACGAACTGGTACCGCCCGTCCGCCCCCTTCACGTACACCAGCGCGCCGGCGTGGTCGAGGACGGCCCGCTCCCGCTCCGTCTGCTGCCGCAACTGCTCCCGCAGCAGCACCCGCTCGGTCACGTCGCGGGCGACGGCGAACACCCGCCGCTCGCCGGGCACGGTGCGGGCGTTCCACTCCAGCCAGCGGTACTCGCCGGCGGCCGTGCGGTAGCGGTTGCGGAACTGGGCGACCGGCTCGTCGCGGGTCAGCCGGGTCATCTGGTCGCAGGTGGCGGCCTGGTCGTCCGGGTGGACGAAGTGCAGGAACGGCTCGCGGAGCAGCTCGCCCGACTGGTACCCGAGCAGGCGGGTGAACGCCTGGTTCACCTGCACGAACCGCCCGTCCAGGTCGGCCACGCACAGCAGGTCTTGCGACAGGGTGAAGAACCGCTCGTACGTCGGGTCGTGCGCCGGGATGGTGGTCTCGTCCGCCGGCGGGGCCGGCGCCTTGTCCCACACCGCCGGCGGGTTGAAGTCGCGGGTGACGCACGCCACCACCGTCTGCGGGGACACGCTGGCGGCGTGGACGGCGACGGTGATCGTCCGCCCGTCCGGCCGCCGCACCCGGCACTGCAACCGCACCGGGTGGCGGTCGCTGGCCAGCCGACGGTAGGCCAGTTCCACCCCGACGCTGTCAGTCGGGTGGACGGCCCGGAACCAGTCGTCGGCGGTCGGCGGCGGGCGGTGCTGCCGCCACAGCACCTCGGTGTTCCCGCACCAGGTGAGGATGCCGGTCGGCACGTCCCACAGGTGGAACCCGCGGTTGCTCGGGCGGACGTGGAAGGTGAGTGGCGGCGACGGCGGGTCGGCCGGCGGGGTGCGGGGCAGGTCGGCCATGTGCGGCTCGGCGGTCCGCGGTGGGCGAACGACCGGGCCATTATAAGCCGGATCGGAATTACGAGTCCAACTCCGTCCGCCGGTTCCAGCGAGAGTGCAGGGGACTGGCTCATTTTCGTCGCGGGCGCGTTGCCGGCGGAATCAATGCCGAAAATGTGCCTGTCCCCGTGTTCCCTCCAGGGCGGATTGGGGACAGGCACCGTTTCGATCCATGCCTCACTCGGAGTCAGGCCGGGGCGAAACGGAGCCAGTCCCCTCCAGCCCGGCCGTTCTCACACCCGCCCGGTATCCTGACCCCGCGTGCCGCCGCCTCGCCGGGGTCTCCTCATGTCCCGCCTCGACCGCTCCGAAGTCCGCGCCGCCGTCCGCTCGGCCGTCGCCGCCCAGCCGGTGACGGACATGCACACCCACCTGTACCCGCCGACGTTCGGCACCCCGGTGCCGCACCGCGGGCAGCCGACCGACCCGGCCGGGCTGATGCTGTGGGGCGTGGACGAACTGGTGACGTACCACTACCTGATCGCCGAGGTGTTCCGGGTGGTGCCGGCCACGAAGCTGCCCTACGAGCAGTTCTGGGCGATGAGCAAATCCGAGCAGGCGGACCACATCTGGAAGCACCTGTTCGTCGAGCGCACGCCCATCTCGGAAGCCTGCCGCGGGGTCGTTACCACCCTCAGCAAGCTCGGCCTCGACCCCGGGGTGAAACACCTCGACCAGCTCCGCCCGTGGTTCCGCGAGCAGGACCCGAGCGGGTACATCGACCGGGTGATGGAACTGGCGAACGTGTCCAGCATCACCATGACGAACGCGGTGTTCGACGACAACGAGCGCAACCGCTGGCTGGCCGGCATCCAGCCCGACCCGCGGTTCACCGGCGTGCTGCGGCTCGACCAGTTGCTTCTCGACTGGCCGAACAGCGGGAAGAAGCTGGCCGACTGGGGGTACCAGGTGTCGCCCGAGTTCGGCGACCAGACGGTGATGGAGGTGCGGCGGTTCCTGAACGACTGGTGCGACCGGGTGAGCGCCATCTACTGCGCCGTGAGTTTGCCGCCCGACTTCCACTACCCGGACTTCGACGCCTGCGACACCCTGCTGGCGAAGTGCGTGCTGCCGGTGTGCGAGGCGCGGGACATCCCGTTCGCCATGATGATCGGCAGCCGCCGCGGGGTGAACCCGCAGTTGCGGGACGCCGCCGACATGGGCGGGCTGGCGGACGTGCAGAGCGTGTGTACCCTGTGCCGCGAGTTCCCCCGCAACCGCTTCTTCGTGACCATGCTGGCCCGCGAGAACCAGCACGAGCTGGCGGTGGCGGCGCGGAAGTTCGGCAACCTGATGGTGTTCGGCTGCTGGTGGTTCCTGAACAACCCGAGCCTGATCGACGAGATCACCCGGCTGCGGATCGAACTGCTCGGCACCACCGTCATCCCGCAGCACTCGGACGCCCGCATCCTGGACCAGCTCGTGTACAAGTGGGACCACAGCCGCAAGCTGATCGGCACCGTGCTGGCCGAGAAATACGAGGACCTGATCGACGCCGGCTGGCCGCTCACGCGGGAGGAGATCGACCGCGACGTGCGGGGGTTCCTGAGCGACACCTTCACCGGCTTCCTGAAGGGGTAGCGGCGCTGACTCACGGGAACAGGCGGAGACGAATCCAGAAGGTGCGGGCGGTCAGGTGGACAGGTTCGTTCATCCGCAGGCACGCGACGGTGGCACGTCCGGTCGCCGTCGTCCCGGTCATCTCGCCGGTCTCCAGGTCCACCAAGAAGTGATCAGACCAGCGGTCTGTTCGCGGGTCGAACAGCGGCACGTCTTGTCCGGTCGTCTCGTCGCGGCCGGTGGTGCGATCGTACTTGAACGCGTTGCACGCCCGGCAGGCGAGTGCCAAATTGGCCTCATCATCCGTCCCGCCGCGGGACCGGGGCACGACGTGTTCGACCTCGAACGGGAAGTTGAACACCGCCTCCGGCGCCCGGCAGTATTCGCACCTGTGGTTCGCCCGCCGGGCGACGGTCGGGTAGGCCGGGTTCATGCCGGCAACCGGGCGAGCAGGGCGGCGGCCCGCTTCCCGGCGGCGTCCACCTCCGCCCGAATCAGGTCGTCCAGTTCCGCTTGTTCGGCCGAAGGCAGCGGCACCCCGGCATCCCGGCCGGCCCGCCAGCGGGACATCAGTTCGCCCAGCCGCTGCTGTTGTACGGCGGTGAACAGCGCGTCCGGGGCCATCGGCTGCACCACCACCAAGGTGGTCTCGAGCGGCCCGTTCAGGTCAGCGGTCAGGGCGTCGAGCGCCTCGCCGACGGTCGCCCCGACGCTCTGCCGGTCCCCGGACACGGCGCGAAACCGGGCCGGCGTCGCCTGCGGGTCGTCGGGAAGCACGGTAATGGTGGACACGGGCGGCACCCTCGGACGTGATTCCGTCATACTACCACGTCACGCCCGGGTGCCGAAGTACCCGCTCACCACCGCCAACTGGACGGCCTGCCACACCCGCAGGAAGTTCTCCGGGCGGGAGTCGGCCGACGCGTACATGAGGAACAGCACGAACTCGCCGAGCATCATCAGGACGCCGACCACCGACAGCCATGCCCGCAGCGTCTGGAACACCTGGTTCTGCCGCCCGAGGACGAACCGCAGCAGCAGCCCGGCGGCGAACCCGCCGGCCAGGCAGCCGAGGAACGGCCCCCACCAGTAGGCGAACTCGCCGGCGTCCGGGGTGAGCTTGGACAGCGAGTGCGGGTCGCGGAACAGGGAGTACAACACCACCCCCACGCTGCCGCCGACGAACAGCACCCGCAGCACCCACGGCAGCGTCTTCGACTCGCCCATCTGCAGGTGCGGGGCGCTGCTGAACGCCATCAGCACCAGGGCCATGAGGAAGAAGTGCGACAGCGGCAGCTTCAGCTCCCGCCCGCCCGGCGGGTCCGGCCACAGCAGCACCATCCACACGAACCCGCAGATGAGCAAAGACAGGAACCCGCGGACGCTGCCCGGCGGCAGCCCGAACGGGTGCCGCGGGCTGTTCACGCTGTCGATCACCGGGCTGGCGCTCATGGTCGGACCTCCGCGGGGAAGGACGGTCGGGTCTACCTGGGGGTTCGTTCGGAGGGCGGCGGGATTGGACCAATCCGATCTTCGCCGCGACCACCGGGAGCGGGGTTGCCGGCTCCGCTCGCAGGCTCGCGGCGACGACCCAACCGTCAATTCCCACCACCCCGCCTTGACGCCGCCGCGACTCCCCTTACCATAACACCTTCCGATTTTTCGGCCCGCGTACCGTGTAGGAAGTCTGCCGCCATGTCCACTTTCATGGCCAAGAAGGAAACGGCCACCCCGCAGTGGGTTGTCATCGACGCCACCGACGCGGTGGTCGGCCGCCTGGCCGTGGTCGTGGCCAACCTGCTCCGCGGCAAGCACAAGCCGACGTACACCCCGCACTGCGACACCGGCGACTTCGTGGTGGTGGTGAACGCCGACAAGGTGCGGTTCACCGGCAAGAAGTGGGACGCCAAAGAGTACCAGACGTACAGCCACTACGCCGGCGGGCAGAAGATCATCCCGGCGAAGGTGATGCTCGCCCGCCGGCCGGGCGAGATCCTGCGGCTGGCGGTGAAGCGGATGATGCCCCGCGGCCCGCTGGCGTACAAGCAGATCACCAAGCTGAAGATCTTCGCCGGCCCGCAGCACGACCACCAGGCCCAGCAGCCGGTCGAGTTCAAACTCCCCACCGCCTAAGCCACGCTCAAGGGACTCCGCGCCATGGCCGAGAAGAAGAAGGTGACGTACTACCTGGGCACCGGCCGGCGGAAGACGTCGGTCGCCCGCGTGCGGGTGGCCGAGGGCAAGGGGCAGGTGCTGATCAACGAACGCCCGCTGCCCGAGTACTTCAGCGAGGAGAAGGACCGGGCGGCGGTGATGGGGCCGCTGCTGGTCACCGAGCAGACCACCCGGGTGGACGTGACCGTGCGGGTGAACGGCGGCGGCATCACCGGCCAGGCCGGGGCGATCAGCCAGGGCCTGGCCCGCGCCCTCAAGACCATGTTCAGCTCGAAGGGCGAGCAGCGGATCGTCGTCCGCAACCACGTCACCATGATCAAGGGGTTCAAGGCCCAGACGAAAGACTCGGCCAAGGCGGCGAACGCCCCGCCCCCGAAGGTGGCGGTGCCGACGGCCAACGCCGACGGCACCCCGGTCATCACCGCCCCGGAAGACCCGGCCGCCGGCATGGTGCGGAAGATCCGCGAGAGCGGCTTCCTCACCCGCGACAGCCGCATGAAGGAGCGGAAGAAGTACGGCCTGCGGGGCGCCCGCCGCGGCGTCCAGTTCAGCAAGCGGTAAATGTGGGCGATTCGCCGAGAGCGGCCGGGGAAACCCGGCCGTTTTCGTTTTGTGCCGGAAGGATGGCCGCAAAGAACGCAAACAACCGCAAGATAGGATTTGGTGCTTCGACCCTTTGCGCCTTTTTGCGTTCTTTGCGGCCGTTCTGTCAATTCGGCAAGGGCACCGCGATCACCTCGGTCGGCTGGTCGTTCACGCTGAACTGGGTGCCCACCTCGCGGTGTTTCCACCGCACGTACCCCAGGGCCACGCTCGCCCCGAGTCGCGGCGATTTCGTCGAAGACGTGACCGCCCCCACCTCCTCCGCCCCCAGCATCACCTTCGCCCCCGCGGCCGGCGGGTCGCCGGCCAGCTTCAGCGCCACGAACACCCGAGGGGCGTGCCCGGCCCGGTCGCGGGCCATGACGATCGGCTCCTGCCCCAGGTAGCACCCCTTGCTGTACGACACCGCCCGCTCCACCTTCCCCACCTCCATCACGAACCGGGTGTCGTCGAAGTCGATCCCGTACACCGGCGTGCCGGCCTCGATCCGCAGCGTCTCGTAGGTGTCCGGCCCCGCCGGGGTCGCCCCCGCCGCGGTCAGCATCCGCCGCACCCCGTCGGCCCGTTCGGGCAGGCACACCACGTCGAACCCCGGCACGCCGAGCGGGTCGCGGCGGCGGATGCTACAGGTGGCGGCCGAGCCGAACGTCCGCTCCAAGTGCAGGAACTCGGGCAGGTCCGGCAGCGCGGCGCCGAGTGCCGCCTCCAGCACCGCCTTCGCCGCCGGTCCGGCGACGTGCATCTGGGCGAACCGGGCGGTTACGTCCTCGATCTCCACCTGCTCGGAGATGAGGTAGCGGTCGAGGTGCTTGAACAGCGGCTCGTTCCGGCCGGGGGTGGTCTCCACCCACAGGGCGTTGCGGCCGTCGTGCAGCCGCATGTGGTACACCCACGTCTGGAACAGCGCCTTCGCCCGGTGGTCGCAGAAGTACGTCTCGCACCCGCCGCCGAGCGGCAGGCCCTTGATGTCGTTGGTGCTCAGGTTGGCCAGGAACATCGGCGCGTCCGGGCCGGTGAGCAGCAGTTTGGCGGCGGACGAGGTGTCGAACAGGGCGGCCGACGTGGTGGCGGCGGCGTACTCGGCGGGGGACATCGATTGGCTCCTGTTTAGCCGCGACCCGACGGGGAGCGTGCCGTGAACGCGCTCCCCGTCGGGTCGCGGCTACAGTTGGTCGCGGCTACTCCGTGCCCTCGATCTGCGACTTGTGCGCGTCCGGCAGCACGGTCACGCGGTCGGCGACCGCGATCAGCCGCTGCAGTTCGGTGGCGGACGACAGGCGGGTGGCGTTCAGGTTCTCGATCGCGTCGTCGTCCCAGCCGGCAGCGACGTACACATGCGGGCCGAGGTCGCCGTCCGCCCACGCCTTCTCCAACCCGACCGCCGCTTCCGCCGGGGCGTCGGTGAGCAGCACGAACCGGCCGTCCGCTTGTAGGCAGGTCAGTCCGAGTGCGACCGCGTGCCGCAGTTCGTTCGCCCCGACCCGCCCGCCGCTGGCCGTCACGACCACCAGATCGGCCGGGCCGTCCACCGTTCCCTTCCACCGGGCGTTCTGCCGTTCGATGCCGACGGCCGACGACTCGGGCAGTCCGGTCACCACCTCGGCGACGGTGTCTCCCGGCCCCTCGATCACCTGCACGAACACCGGCATGCCCAGGTGCCAGGCGACGGTCGCGGCCTCGGCCCGCACCGCCTCCGCGGGCGGCGGTTTGTTCTCGAACTCGGCCCGCGTCTCGGCGTCGCTCAGGGCCGGGAACAGCGAGCACTCGGCCCCGGTGTGCCCGCACGCCGGGTCGAACCGCCGGCCGCTCAGCACCACCACGAACTCGGCCTCCACCAGCGTGCGGTTCAGGTACACCCGCCGCCCGGCCTTCGTCGTCATCAGGTACGCCACCTTCTTCACGTCCGTCGGGTCGTGCACCTCGACGTGAACGTCGCCGAACTCGTCCGGCAGGTCTTCGACCCATTCCTGGTTGCCGGACGGCGGGGGCACGAGCAGGGTGACGGCCGCCGGCTGCACGTCGCCGGCCGTGATGTGGGCGATGATCTCGGCCACCAGCTCGCCCACGTGCGGGAGCGATTCGTCCACCACGATGACGGCGTGGTCGTCCGGCACCAGCGCGCGGCGGACGGGCACGTCCAGCCCGATCGGGCGGTCCAGCGCCGCCCGCAGCAGCTCCCGCGGGCCGGCGGTCGGCGGGGCGGACGCGGCCCGCTTTACCGCCACCCGCTTGGCGGCGGGCACGGTCACGGTCCAGGTGGACGAACCGCTCCTCAGTTCGACGGATTCGCTCATGCGGAAATTGTACGCCGCAGCCAGTCGGTCACGTCCGACACGAAAGAAAGGGCCGGCTCGAACTCCAGCGTGTGGTGCGCGCCGGGGTACTCGATCACGTCCACGCCTCCCCCACCTCTCCCCTGCGGAGCTGGGGAGAGGTCGGACCGAGGAGCGAAGCGATCGGTCCGGGTGAGGGGGTGTTCCCCCGAGCGAATTGCTTCCGTCAAATGAGGGAGCGACCCCTCACCCGCCGCCGTCGCTCCGCTCCCGGCGACGACCTCTCCCCCTCCGGGGGCGAGGTGGGGCCTTCCGGGTTGGAGCATCCGCACCCGGTCGGGGAATGCCCGTTTCAAATACTCCCGCGTCTTCGCGTTGTCGATCACCCGGTCGTGTTCGGCCAGCAGGCACAGCACCGGGGCCGCCACCCGCTTCGCCACCCGCTTCAGGTACAGGTCCAGGCGGGCGCTGCCGAACAGGAACCGGGCGGTGGCCCGCGTCAGCCCGTGCGGGTCGGCGGCGATGAACCGCTGCCACTCGGGGGAAGACGTGAACAGGTCCGGGTCGTTCAGCGGGACGGGGAACAGTTTCGTCGGGTTGACCAGCCGGGCGAGCGCGATGCGGAGTTTGACCAGCGGTGGCACGCCGACTAGCGGCACGAAGCCGGGGCAGAACAGCACCACCGCGTCCACCAGATGCGGGGCGCGGGCGGCGACGGCGACCGCCAGCTTGCCGCCCCACGAGATGCCGGCCAGAGTCGTCGGCACGCCGTGGGTGCGGATTGAGGCGAGGTATTCGGCCACGTCGTCGAGCAGGCGGCGGAAGTTCGGCGTGTCCCCGCGGGCGATCGTATTCAGCCCGGCGCCGCGGCGGTCGAGGAAATGCACCTCGTACCCGGCGGCGGCGAACGCCTCGCAACTGCGGGTATACCACCCGCCGTGGCTGCGGATGCCGTGCAGGAACACCAGCCGCCCGACCGGGGCGGCCGGCGGCGGGTACACGCGGACGGCGAAGGCGTAGCCGTCCGAGGCGGGGAACTGGCGGGCCTCGTCACCCAATCAGCACCTCCCGCCGCACGGTGATGTCGTCCAGCTTCGCCGCGTCCACCGCCACCCCGGTGCCGATGCCGGTGAGCATCGGCGCCCACCCGCCGCTCCGCGAGAAGGTGATGTCCTCGGTGACGAGCGGGTCGTGGACGAGGTGCCGGTCGAACGACCCTTCCAGATAACGAATGCCCTTCACGCTGCACGCGAACTGCCGGCCGGCGGCGCTCAGGATGCCGGTCTCGCCCACCTGACAGCCGAGCTGGTACCCGAGGCCGTGCCGCGCCGCCAGCGCCGCCAGCTTCAGCGTCGGGATGAACCCGCCGCACTTGGACAGCCGCAGGTTGAACAGGTCGCACCACCCCTCCCGCACCGCCCGCTCCGCGTCTACTTCACCACAGAGGGACTCGTCCAGCATGATCGGCGTACTCACCTGCTTCCGCACGTCGGCCAGCTTCGCCACCTGCTCGTGCGGCACCGGCTGCTCCACGCTGGTGATGCCGAACGGCTCCAGCGCGCGAATCCGGTCCGCCGCCTCCGCCGCCGTCCACGCCTCGTTCGCGTCGATCCGCAAATCCATCCTGCTCCCCGCACACCGGCGGATGGCCCGCAGCCGCTTCGCGTCGTCCTGCCCGGCGATGCCCACCTTCACCTTCACCTGCTTGAACCCCATCAGCCGGTACCCCACCGCCCCCACCCGCACCTTCCACCCCTTGCCGGACAGGATCACCCCGCTGTACTGCACCCGCTCGTGCGGCTCGTACAGGTCCGGCGTCACCAGCTTGGTCACGTTCATCAGCGGCTCGCCGAGCGCCTTGCCGAAGGCGTCCAGGTACGCCAGTTCGACGGCGCACCGGGCGGCGTTGCCGGCGCACATCCGCTCGTCGCCGTCTACGTCGGCCAGCCGGATCCGCTCGGCGTGCTCCACCACCTGGGCGAACTCGTGGGCGTGGTGGAGCTGCGCCGCCAGGTTGCTCCGCTTCAGCAGGTCGATGCACGAGTCGATCGTCTCGCCCGTCACATACTCCCGCGGCACCCCCTCCCCGTACCCGACCTTGCCGTCGGACAGGGTACACACGACGACCAGGTTGTCCGTCTCGGTGCGGGCGTGGGAGGCGTGCTTGACCGGCCGCTTCAGGCGGACGCGGACGTGCCGGGCTTCGAGGGCGACGACTTGCATGGTGTCCGAGTGTGGTCCGCACACGCCGTGTGCGGGTAGCAGAAGACCGCACACGGCGTGTGCGGACCACACTCAGAATCTACGAGGTGCCGGTTTCGGTGGACGCCGCCAGCCCGACGAACTCCCGCGCACGGGCGGTCATGGCGGTGGCGACGGCCACTCGCAGGTGGGACTTGCAACCCTCCCACTGCCCTTCACAAGCGATCACTTCCGGGTCGTACTGACCTGCCAACGAGGTAGGAGTGGAATCGCGGAATAACTTCCCGTACCAAGGGCGTTCTTCCGAGAAGCCGCTCAGCCGTTGGTACAGATCCTCACCCCAGTGCTCGGAGCGGATAGAGCAATAATTACCGTCCGCATCCCGCCCTTCACCCGAAAACGTCCAGCCGAGAGGGCGGTGAATTGCAAGGGGATCGTCCGTGGCGAACACCTGCCACATCCGCTCGTACACGTCAGGGTTTCGGTACTCGATTCGGCAGGCAAACCCACGGGAGTAAAATATGGTCCCGACCGTCACCGCACCGTCGGGGGCCGGCTCGCCTATTTTGAGCGACAGCCCCTGCACACCCGCTCTTCTGAACTTTAGTCGCCCTAGTGCGGCCACGGTTGGCAGCAGACGTTGCAGGTTTGGCTTCATCCAAGCGTACACCGCCGGCGTGTTCGGGGCCGTTTTCTCGACCATGATGCTCAACCGCAGATACTCCGCTCGCGCGGCGTCCGCGTCCGACGTGCCGTTCTCCTCCAGCCAGTCGGCGAACACCAGCCGCGGCAGGTCGTCGGCCGGGGCGGCGAGGATCGCTTTCAGTAGGGCGAGGCGGTCGGACACGGCTGGGCCTCTTCAGGCGAACCCCGACCGCAAGGGAGGGGGTGCGAGCCAGAACCAGTGGGGCAAGTTTCCAACTTGCCGGCAAGATGCAATCTTGCCCCACGTACCCGCGGCCCTCGCGGGCCGGGTTCGCCAAGAATTACGGCCCCGCCCCTAGCATCTGGAACCCGTCGCGGAGGAACCACACGCCCATCACCAGCAGCAGCAACGCGCTCACCACCGGCAGGTAGCGGAACCACCGGGACTCGCCGAACTTCGCCCCGCCCGCCCGGTGCGCGTACAGCACCGCCAGTCCCAGCCCGACCAGCACCACCGCCAGCCCGAAGCTGAACGCGAACAGCAGCGGGATCGCCAGCCCGATCCGCCCCTGGGCCATCGCCACCAGCAGCATCATCACCGCGTCCCAGCACGGGATGATCCCGCCGCCCAGCCCGAGCAGGATCACCCGCACCCAGCCGAAGCTCGTCTTCGGCGGCACCGCCGGGGCGTGGTGGTGATGGTCGTGCCCGTCGCCGTGATGGTGATGGTGGTCGTCGCCGAACAGGTGAACGTGGTCCGCCCGCCCCCGCAACCGCTGCATGAACAGCCACAGCCCGACCAGGAAGATGAGCAGCCCGCCGAGCATCATCAGCCACGCCTGGGCCGACGCCGGGGCGGTGTCGCCGTAGAAGAAGTACAGCCCGAAAGCCAGCGCGATGACCGACCCGGTGTGCGCGGCGGTGGCGGTCAGGCCGAGCGTCACGGCGTGTCCGACCGTGCCCCGCTCGCCCACCAGGTACGCCGCCACCATCGTCTTGCCGTGTCCCGGCGTGAAGGCGTGGGCCATGCCGAACAGGGCGGACAGCACGAGCAGCAGCCCGACGCCCAGGTTCGATTCGAGCAGCGCCAGCAATCCCTGCTTGTCCAGCCGTTCGCCCATCCCGCGGTCGTCCGGCTGCACGGTGACAGTGGGGGATTGCTCCGCAGCGGGGGCGGGAGCGGGGGCCGGGCCGCGGAGGGTGAACGCGGCCGAACACCGCCGCCGCCTCTCCTCGTCGCCCGCCTTCAGCTTGTTCCACGGCACCCCGCGGAGGTCGTCCGGCTGCTCCCAGTCGGGGTCGAGCAGCGACCCCTTCTCCCGCTCGTCGATGGTCAGAATCACCACCCCGTCCACGTCGTCGGTCGGGGTCAGGCCGTCCCGCCCGACGTACTGGGTGTCGTCCTGGAAGCGGAACTGGTGCGGCACGCCGGCGGTCGGCGTCCAGTCGGCGCGGAAGCGGAACTCGAACCGCTTGTCATGGTCCACGTCGGCCACGTCCACCCGGTCCAGGCGGAAGGTCACGTCCTTGTCGTCCAGCGTGGCGAACAGGGATTTGGCGATGCGATTGCCCTTCGCCTCGGCGTACCACTTGTAGTAGGCGTCGCGGGTGGCCGGCAGGGTGGCGAGTTTGTCCTCCTTCAGAATCCGCAGCCCGTCGAACCGCATGGTCTCGTCGGCCAGCACCAGTTGGTACCGCACGTTCACCCCGGACGGTTCGAGCCGCACCTCAATGGTGCGGTCGTACCGGCTCTTGGGCAGGGTGTGCGCCGCGGCCGGGGCGGCGAGGACGGGGAGGAGGAGCAGCGGCAGGAGGCGGCGGAGCATACCGGGCATTTTAGGCACCGTCGCCGGCTGCCGTGGTTTTGGTGAACCCCGAGCGGGAGCGAGGGGGTATTTATCACACCACCCCCTCGCTCCCGCTCGGGGTTCACCCGGAACGGCACACGGCGTGTGCCGATCACCCGCGGCGGCGAATTCTGATACAACCGCCGCCGGCGGTCGTCTAACATGAACCGGGATCATTACTCTCCTCGTCGCCGGAGGTACGCCGTGACCCCGCCCGAGCCTTCCCCGTACCGCCGCCTGTGGCCGGCCGCTGTCGTCGCCCTGTTCGGCGCCGCCCTCGCCGGGGTGGTCGTGTACCTGATCGTCACCGCCCCGAAGCCCGACCTGCTCGCCCAGGGCGGGAAGCGGGAAAAGGCGCCGGAGTTCCCGGACAAGCTGGACTGGCTGAACACGTCCGGGCCGGTCAAGCTGGCCGACCTGAAGGGGAAGGTGGTCATCCTCGACTTCTGGACGCTGTGCTGCATCAACTGCATCCACATCCTGCCCGACCTGGCGGCGCTGGAGAAGAAGTACCCGAACGAGTTGGTGGTGATCGGCGTCCACTCGGCCAAGTTCGAGAACGAGAAGGACACCAAGAGCATCCGCAAGGCTGTGCTGCGGTACGAGATCGCCCACCCGGTGGTGAACGACGCCGAGCACGGCATCTGGGACGCGTACCGCACGCGGTCTTGGCCGTCGTTCGCCGTCATCGACGCCGAGGGCAACTTCTACGGGGACACGTCCGGCGAGGGCAAGCTGGAGGTGCTGGACAAGGCGGTGGCCACGCTCATCGCCGAGGCGAAGGAGAAGAAGGTTCTGAACGACAAGCCGATCCGGTTCGACCTGGTGCGGTTCCGGGAGACGGCCGACACCCCGCTGTTCTTCCCCGGCAAGGTGATCGCCGACGAAGCCGGCAAGCGGCTGGTGATCGCCGACAGCACCCACCACCGCATCGTCGTGACGGACCTGGACGGCAAGCAGTTGGCGGTCATCGGCACCGGCTCGCCGGGGTACAAGAACGGCAAGTTCGCCGACGCGCAGTTCGACGACCCGCAGGGGCTGGCGATCGACGGAGACAGGCTGTACATCTGCGACCGTAAGAACCACGCCGTCCGGGCGGCCGACCTGAAGGCGGGCACGGTGAAGACGATCGCCGGCACCGGCAAGCAGGAGGGGCGGTTCCAGGCGCGGCTGAACGACACCCCGGTAGCGGCGGCGACGAACGGGCTGAACAGCCCGTGGGACGTGCTGCTGCACGGCGGGCAACTGTTCATCGCCATGGCCGGGCACCACCAGATCTGGGCGCTGGACCTGAAGGCGAACACCATGCGGCCGTTCGCCGGGGACGGGTCGGAACACATCACCGACGGCCCGCTGCCCAACGCCGCCCTGGCCCAGCCGTCCGGGCTGGCGAGCGACGGCAAGACCCTGTTCGTGGCCGACAGCGAGGGCAGCGCCGTCCGCCGCCTGCCGCTGTCCGGCGAGGGCCGGGTTACTACCCTGGTGGGCACCCCGAACGTGCGGTCCGCCCTGTTCAACTTCGGCGACGAGGACGGGGTGGGGGAGAAGGCCAAACTGCAACACGCCCTCGGGGTGGCCCTGTACGGCGGGAACGTGCTGATCGCCGACACCTACAACAGCAAACTGAAGGTGCTCGACCCGAAGACCCGCGAGGTGAAGACGCTCACCCTGAAGGCGGCGGACGCGGCCGAGAAGGGGCCGCTGTTCAGCGAGCCGGCCGGCATCAGCGTGGTCGGCGACATCGCGTATGTGGCGGACACCAACGCCCACCGCATCCGGGTGGTGGACCTGAAGGCGAACACGGTGAAGACGCTCGACCTGAAGGGCGTCGCCCCGCCGCCGCCGCAGAAGGAGTGGCTGCCGCCGGACGAGAAGAGGAAGTAGCCCCGATCCAAGCCCAGGGACGGCCGTCCCGTAGTTGGGGTTTCAGGCCCGTAGGGCCGGCCTTCCTTAGCCCAGGTCGGAGCGAGCGGAGCGAGCGCAGGCCTGGGTACGGAGGTGAACGGGAGCAAGCCCCGAAGGGGCGGGCTACGCGAGGGCGCCCCTTCGGGGCTTGGAGAATGACTCGGCATACCCAGGGCGACGCTCGCCTTCGGCTCGCTTGCCCTGGGCTGAGGGAGGACGGCCCTTCGGGCCTCCGATCACAGACCGGAATGACCTGGCGGCCATCCCGCGGCTTTACTGGAACCCAATCATGAACCGCATCGCTTCGTGTCTTCTGCTCCTCGCTCTCGCCCTGCCGGCGGTCGCCGCCGACAAGAAGGCCGGCGGGGTGAAGTCCGTCACCGCCAGCTTCGAGCCGGCCGAGGCCAAGCCCGGCCAGGTGGTCACGTTCAAGCTGACCGTCGAGCTGGAGGACGGGTACTACACCTACCCGCTGGTGCAGACGGACAAGCAGGCGGCGGGGATGGTGAACAAGTTGGAGTTCCCGGCGCCCGGCGGGGTGATCTTCGTCGGCGACGCCCTCGACCCGGCCAACCCGAAGTCGAAGGCCGAGCCGGCGCTGGGCATCAGCGAGATGCTGTACTACCCCGGCACGGCGGTGTACGAGCGGAAGGCGGTGGTGTCGCCGACGGCGGCCGCCGGCGAGCTGGCGGTGAAGCTGCCGAACTTCACCCTGAGCGTGTGCGACCAGGACAACTGCTTCCCGCCGAAGAAGCACACCCCGGAGGCCAAGCTGAAGGTGCTGGCCGGCCCGGCGGTGGCGGTGGACAAGAAGTACGCGGCCGAGGTGGACAAGGCCCTGAAAGACAAGTGACGCGCGGCCGGTAGAATTGTGGCGAGCCGGGGCGTTGGTGGCGAGCCGGGAGCGTGAGCGACCGGAGGGCGTCAACGGCTCCGGTCGCTCACGCTCCCGGCTCGCCAAACACGCTCTCGGATTCCCGATGCGCCTCTCCCTGCTGCTCCTGCTGGCCGTCGCCCCGGTCGCCGTCGCCCAGCCGAAGGCCAAGCGGTTCGCCGACGTGGGCGACATCTCCGCCCGGTTCGACCCGCCGTCCGCCAAGGCCGGCGACAAGGTGAAGTTGCTCGTCACCGTCACCCCGAAGGGCGGGCCGGACGTGTACACGTACACGCTCACCCAGCCGAACGGCCAGACGGCCAAGAGCATCCTGCCCCCGCCGGCGTCCGCCGCCGTCACGTTCGACCCCGGCCCGCCGGCGGACCCGGCCGGGTGGAAGGACAAGCCGGCGGCCGAGCCGGGGGTGAACGACCGGGTGTACTACGGGCCGGTGACGTGGGAGCTGACCGGCACGGTGAACGCCGTCCCGCCGGGCAAGGCGGCGGTCGAGTGGGGCGAGGGCACGCGGCTGCAGGTGTGCAACGCCGACAATTGTTTCAACTCGTCCGCCCGGAACCTGCCGGTGCTGGAACTGGAGGTGTTGCCCGGCGGGTCCGCCGCGGCCCCGCCGTCGCTGGCGAAGCCGGCTCGCACCGGGCTGCTCCGCTTCCTCGGGCAGGCGGTGTTCTGGGGGCTGGTGTCGCTCATCACCCCGTGCGTGTTCCCGATGATCCCGATCACCGTCAGCCTGTTCCTGAAGCAGAGCAACCAGAGTGCGGCCGGGGCGGTGAAACTGGCCCTCATCTACTGCGGCACCATCACCCTGGTGCTCGGGCTGTCGGCGGTGCTGGTGCTGAGCGTGTTCGCCCAACTCAGCACCCACCCGGTGACGAACGTGCTGCTGGCGGTGATGATGCTGGTGTTCGCCCTCAGCCTGTTCGGCTGGTTCGACATCCGCCTGCCGAACTTCCTGCTGCAAGGGGCGGAGGCGAAGCGGAAGCAGGGCGGGCTGGTGGGCACGGTGTTCGGGGCGGTGGCGTTCAGCATCGTCAGCTTCACCTGCGTGGCCCCGTTCCTGGGCGGGTTCGCCGGGCTGACCACGTCCGGCGAGTACAGCCAGTTCGAGCTGGTGCTCGGCGGGCTGACGTTCGGGGCGGCGTTCGCCTCGCCGTTCTTCGTCCTCGCCCTGTTCCCCACGCTGCTGAAGAAGCTGCCGCGGTCCGGCGGGTGGCTGGACACGGTGAAGGCGGTGATGGGGTTCCTGGAACTGGCCGCGGCGGTCAAGTTCGCCCGCACCGCCGAGAAGGTGTGGCTCGACCCGCCGGAGTACTTCACCTACGACGTGAGTTTGGCCGCGTTCGTCATCCTCAGCCTGGCGTGCGGGGTGTACCTGCTCGGCCTGTTCCGCCTGCCGCACGACGACGAGGAGCGGGGCAAGATTCACGTCCTGCGGCTGATGTTCGCGCTCGCCTTCCTCGGGCTGGGCGTGTACCTGCTGCCGGGGCTGTTCCGCGGGCCGGACGGCAAGCGCCAGCGGCCGCAGGGGGTGGCGTTCGCCTGGATCGACTCGTTCATCCTGCCGGACACGGCGGGGAAGGGGTGGTCTCGCGACCTGGACGCCGAGGTGCAGCGGATTTCGGGCGAACTGAAGGCGTGGGAGGCGGGCGGGCGGACGGGCGAACCGCCGGCCAAGCGGCTCATCTTCCTCGACTTCACCGGCGAGACCTGCACCAACTGCAAGCTGAACGAGGAGAACGTGTTCCCGCAGCCGGCGGTGGCCGAGTTGCTCGGGAAGTACACGAAGGTGCAACTGTACACGGACGTGGTGCCGAAGGCCCTGTACACCGGCACCCCGCCGGCGAACGCCGACCGGCGGGCGGAGGCGCGGCGGAACAAGGACATCCAGATCGACCGCTTCGGGTCGGAGCAGTTGCCGCTGTACGTGCTGATCGAGCCGCAGGCGAACGGCGAGGCGAAGGTGCTGGGGGTGTACGAGGAGGGGAAGATCAACGACGTGCCGGCGTTCGTCGAGTTCCTGCGGAAGCCGTTGGCCCGGTAGGCGGTTTGTGGTAGGTGCCGCCCGCCGGGCGGCACATCGGGTGGCCGACCGTCTCCGACGGTCGGTACCGACTCCCGGAGGGAGTCGGCCACCCGGAGGCCGGTCGGCGACCGGCCCCTACCAGTTGCCGCTGGCTAACTGACCTTGCACCCGCCTGTCGTCCTGCTATTCCCCACCCGCACGGCGGCCGGCACGGTCGTCGGCGGGGGTGCGCCATCATGCGTCGGCTCGTCGGACTGATCGCGGTGCTGGCGGCGGCCGGGTGTCAACACGGCAACAAGGCCGAGTTCCGCCGGCCGACGGTGGAGGAGTTCAACGCCCCGCCGGAGGAGGCGCGGTACACCAACCCGCCGGAGAGCAAGTACGTCAAGCAGAGGGAGCAGAAAGACCTGGCGGCACAGATGGGCAGCAACGGGTCGATGGGCGGGTTCGACCCGAACGGCGGCATGGGCGGCAACATGGGCGGCGCCGGCATGGGCGGCGGTGGCCGGCGGTAGTCTGAAAGTAGCAGGCACACTCCGTGTGCCGTCCGCCAACCACGCGGACGGCACACGGAGTGTGCCTGCTACTTTATCCTCACGCCAGGATGTCCTTCACCACCTCGCCGTGGACGTCGGTCAGGCGGTAGTCGCGGCCCTGGAAGCGGAACGTCAGCTTGGTGTGCTCGATGCCGAGCAGGTGCAGAATCGTGGCTTGCAAGTCGTGGACGTGAACCGGGTTCTCGGTCACGCTGTACCCGATGTCGTCCGTCGCCCCGTGGATGTGCCCCCGCCTCACCCCGCCGCCGGCCAGCCACATGGTGTAGGCGTCGATGTGGTGGTCGCGGCCGACCGATTCCCGCACCTCGCCCATCGGCGTGCGGCCGAACTCCCCGCCCCAGATCACCAGCGTGTCCTCCAGCAGCCCCCGCTGCTTCAGGTCCTTCACCAGCGCGGCGCTCGGCTGGTCCACCTCTTTGCAGATCTCCGGCAGGTGCTTCTGCAGGTTCTCCGTCGGCCCGCCGTGGTGGTCCCAGTTGGTGTGATACAACTGGATGAACCGCACCCCGCGCTCCACCAGCCGGCGGGCGAGCAGGCAGTTGGCGGCGTAGCTCGGCTTGCCCGGCTCGACGCCATACATCCCGAGCGTCTTCGGGTCTTCCTGGCTCAGGTCCATCAGCTCCGGGGCGGACGACTGCATCTGGTACGCCGTCTCGTAGGCGGCGATGCGGGTGAGGATCTCCGGGTCGCCGACGGCGGCGTGCCGCAGGCCGTTCAGGTCCTTCACCGCGTCGATGAACTCGCCCTGCTTCTTGGCGTCGATGCCCGGCGGGCTTTTCAGGTCCAGGATCGGGGCCGGCCCTTTCAGGAACGGCACCCCCTGGTGCGTGGACGGCAGGAACCCGGACGAGTACAGCGCCGCCCCGCCCCTGGGGCCACGCGGGCCGGACTGCAGTACCACGAACCCCGGCAGGCTACTGCTCGCGCTGCCGATGCCGTAGCTCACCCACGACCCCATGCTCGGCCGGCCGAACTGCGGGCTGCCGGTGTTCACGAAGCACTTGGCCGGGCCGTGGTTGAACACGTCCGTCTTCATGCCGCGAACCCAGCACACGTCGTCCACGATGCCGCGGTGGTACGGCAGCAGGTCGGACAGGTCCATCCCGCACTCGCCGTACTGGTCGAACGTGTGCTTCGTGCCGAGCACGTTCGGCGTGCCCTTCAGGAAGGCGAACCGCTTGCCCTCGATGAACGACTGCGGGATGGGTTTGCCGCTCAGTTCGTTCAGCTTCGGCTTCGGGGTGAACATCTCCAGCTGGCTCGGCCCGCCGGCCATGAACAGGAAGATGACCGCCCGCGCCTTCGGGGCGTGGTGGAACTGCTTCAGGATGCCGCCGGCCGGCTTGGGGGCCGTGTCCGGCGCCGCCTGGGAGTCGCGGGCGAGGAGCGAAGCCAGGGCCACCGACCCGAGGCCGACGCCGCAGTCGCAGAAGAAGTGCCGGCGGGTGTCGGCTAACAGCGGCGGGGTCGGGGGCATGATCGCACCGGGGAGTACGGCACGGTTGATCCTACACCACTCGGCCGGAGAAATGAACCGGGCAGGCGGTCGTGTCGCCGGTTGTCGGTGTTTGTTAGCCCGACGCGCGAGCGAGGGCCGAGCCGCCTGACCCTCGCTCGCGCGTCGGGCTAACTGGGACAGCCCGCCCACTCGACCCTTGACTCGCCGCCCGGCCCGGCGTCCAATGGCGGCGTTCGCCCACTCTCCCCTCCTCCGCGAACGGAGTCTCTGATGGCCGCCGCCACCGCCACCGCCCCGACCAAAGCCCGCGTCACCCCGCCGAAGGTGAAGGCCGAGCAGCCGATGCTGATCGGCGGCCGGTGGGTGCCGAGTGTCTCGGGCAAGACGTTCCAGACGCTCGACCCGGCCACCGGCAAGACCATCTGCGACGTGGCCGAGGGGGACAAGGCGGACATCGACCTGGCGGTGAAGGCGGCGCGGAAGGCGATGGACGGGCCGTGGGGGCGGATGAGCGCCGGCGAGCGGGGGCGGCTCATCAGCAAGCTGGCCGACGCCGTCGAGGGCCACAAGGACGAGCTGGCCGCCCTGGAAACGCTGGACAACGGCAAACCGATCGCCGACAGCCTGGCCGCCGACCTGCCGCTCACCATCGACTGCTACCGGTACTACGCCGGCTGGGCGGACAAGAACCACGGGCAGACCATCCCGGTGAACGGCGACTACTTCTGCTACACCCGGCACGAGCCGGTGGGGGTGGTCGGGCAGATCATCCCGTGGAACTTCCCGCTGCTCATGCAGGCGTGGAAGTGGGGGCCGGCGCTGGCGTGCGGGAACACGCTGGTGCTGAAGCCGGCCGAGCAGACCCCGCTGACGGCGCTCCGCGTGGCCGAGTTGGCGACGAACGTGGGGTTCCCGGACGGCGTCATCAACGTGGTGCCGGGGTACGGCCCGACCGCCGGCGCCGCCCTGGCCGGCCACATGGACGTGGACAAGATCGCGTTCACCGGCGAGACGAGCACCGGCAAGCTGGTGATGACGGCGGCGGCGCACAGCAACCTGAAGCGGGTGAGCCTGGAACTCGGCGGCAAGTCGCCGAACGTGGTGTTCGCCGACGCGGACATCGACGCGGCGGTCGAGGGGGCGTACTTCGGCCTGTTCTTCAACCAGGGGCAGTGCTGCGTGGCCGGCAGCCGGCTGTTCGTCGAGGAGACGGTGTACGACCAGTTCGTCGAGAAGATGATCAAGAAGACGAAGGGCCGGCGGCTGGGCGACCCGTTCCACCCGGACACCGAGCAAGGCCCGCAGGTGAGCAAGGAGCAGCAGGACCGGGTGCGGGGGTACATCGAGGCCGGGAAGAAGGAGGGGGCGAAACTGCTGATCGGCGGGTCGGACGCGCCGTCGAGTTTGGCCGCCGCCCACGCCAACGGGTACTTCGTCGAGCCGACCGTGTTCACCGACGTGCGGGACGACATGAAGATCGCCCAGGAGGAGATCTTCGGGCCGGTGATGAGCATCCTGAAGTTCAAGGATGCGGCCGAGGTGATCGAACGGGGCAACCGCACCTTCTACGGCCTCGCCGCGGCGGTGTGGACGAAGGACGTGAAGAAGGCGATCCGCGTGAGCAACGCCCTCAAGGCCGGCACCGTGTGGGTGAACTGCTACGACGTGTTCGACGCCCGTGCCCCGTTCGGCGGGTTCAAGATGTCCGGCATCGGCCGCGAACTCGGCCAGTACGCCCTGCAACTGTACACCGAGGTGAAGACCGTCTACATGGCGGTGTGATTGGTGATTTGTTAGCCCGAAGCGCCAGCGAGGGGCGCGTTCCTACGGGCCGTAGGTGGCTCGCCCCTCGCTGGCGCTTCGGGCTAACTTTCGGAGTGAACACCATGCACCGCTGCCTGCTGGTGGGTCTGCTCGCGCTCGGTTCGACGGCGTTCGCCGCCGACCCGCGGCCGATGACCGTCGATGACCTGTGGAACCTGAAACGTGTCGGCCCGCCGAGCGTCTCGCCCCACGGCCTGTGGGCGGTGGTCGAGGTGACCACCTTCGACACCGAGAAGGACGACAGCACGTCGGATCTGTGGCTGCTCCGCACCGACGGCCGCGAGCAGAAGCAACTCACCGGCGGGAACGGTAAGAACTCCGGGCCGAAGTGGAGTCCGGACGGCAAGCTCATCGCGTTCACGAGCAAGCGGAACGCGGATGAGTTCCCGCAGGTGTACGTCATCGCCCCGACCGGCGGGGAGGCCCGCAAGCTGAGCGACCTGCCCACCGCCGCGAGCGGGCTGAAGTGGTCGGCGGACGGGAAGACCGTCTTCTGCATCGGCTGGACGTGGCCGGATTCGCCGGACGACGCCGACCACAAGAAGCGGGAGAAGGCGGAGAAGGACAGCAAGCGGAAGGGGGTGGTGATCGACGCGGCCGTGTACCGCTACTGGGACAGGTGGCTGTACGACGGCAAGCGGCCGACGGTGTACGCCATCGACGCCGACACGGGCAAGCACACGAACCTGCTGGCCGGCACCGGCAAGCACCTGCCGCCGAGCGAGCCGAGCGCGAACGACTACGACGTGTCGCCGGACGGGAAGGAGTTGTGCTTCGTCGCCGAATCCGCCAAGGACCCAGGCACCGACTTCAACTCGGATCTGTACACGCTGGCAATCGGCGGGAAGGCCGAGCCGAGGAACATCACCGCCGACAACGCGGCCGGCGACACCAGCCCGGTGTACAGCCCGGACGGGAAAAGCATCGCGTTCCTGCGGCAGACGATCAAGTCCTTCTACGCCGACAAGCAGCGGCTGATGGTGATGGACCGGGCGGACGGCAAGCCGCGGGAACTGACGGCGGACTTGGACCGCACCGCCGGCAACCCGAAGTGGCTGCCGGACGGCCAGCGGATCGCGTTCGAGGCCGAGGACGCCGGGTACGTCCGCATCTTCTTCGCATCGGTGAAGGACGGAAAACCGACGACCGACCAGACGGGCGTGTCGGAGCGCTCCATTGACTTCGCCAAGACGACCCGCCTCGGCGTGTATCTGCGGAACAGCTTCAACGAGCCGCCGACGGTGTACGCCCACGGCCCCGGCATGAAGGAGCCGACGAAAATCTCGTTCTTCAACGACGACATCACCAAGCAGTGGAAGCTCGGCAAGGTGGAACTCACCAAGTTCAAGGGGAGCGACGACGCCGGCGTGCCGATGTGGATCTTCTACCCGCCCGACTTCGACGAGAAGAAGAAGTGGCCGCTGGTGCAGGTGATCCACGGCGGGCCGCACAACGGCATCATGAGCGAGTTCAGCTTCCGCTGGAACCCGCAGCTGTGGGCCGCCCGCGGGTACGTCGTCGGCGTGGTCAACTTCCACGGGTCGAGCGGGTTCGGCCAGAAGTACGCCGACAGCATCACCGGCGACTACGGCACCAAGCCGATGACCGACATCCTGAAGGCGACCGACTGGTTCGAGCAGCAGCCGTGGATCGACAAGACCCGCACCGCCGCCGCCGGCGGCAGCTACGGCGGGTACATGGTGGCGTACCTGAACGGGCACACGGATCGGTTCAAGGCGTTCGTGTGCCACGCCGGGGTGTACACCTACCACGGGCAGATGGCGTCGGACATCGTCAAGGGCCGCGAGCGGTCGCTCGGGGCGTTCCCATGGGCCGACCTGGACAAGATCGACAAGCAGACGGCCCAGCGGTACGCCGCCAACTTCAAGACGCCGACGCTGGTGCTGCACGGGGAGAAGGACTACCGCGTGCCGATAACGCAGGGGCTGGAGTACTACAACACGCTGCGGCAGAAGGGCGTGCCGACGCGGCTGGTGTACTTCCCGGACGAGAACCACTGGGTGTTGAAGCCGCAGAACTCGAAGCTGTGGCACAAGGAGGTGTTCGCCTGGCTGGACAAGTACATCGGGAGTGGTCCGACGAAGTGAGTCCGTCGTGGGGCAAGATTCCATCTTGCCACCCCACGGCAAGATGGAATCTTGCCCCACGTCACTTCCCGATCGGCGTCACCACCAGGTTGCGGAACTCGATCGGCTTGCCGCCGTGCGTGCGGAGGCA
Organism: Fimbriiglobus sp.; assembly: GCA_022841795.1. Lineage (GTDB taxonomy): Bacteria > Planctomycetota > Planctomycetia > Gemmatales > Gemmataceae > JALHQU01. Next base: position 2,226 of record JALHQU010000013.1, on the reverse strand, counting down.
GATCGACCCCTTCGACCGCGACAGCGCCGGCAGCTCCTTGTGCAGCCGGGCGAACTGGTCCAGGTCCTCGTCGAACGTGACCGCCCCGTTCCACTCGACCGTCAGCCGCCCGCGGTCGGACGTCACCTTCACCGCGTTCCACTCGCCGATCGGCTTGTTCACCGCCGCCGGGGTCGGCCCCTTCAGCCGGTAGAACCCGCCGGACGCGTACAGCGGGTTGGCCGGCTTCCGCTTCTCCGGCGGCAGGCCGTCGCCGTCGTCCCCCAGGTTCAACTCCAGCCCGGTCACCCGGTGCAGGTCTTTGGCCGGGTTCACCTCCGCCTTCGGCCGGTCGTCCTTCGCCCGCAGCATGACGGTGGTGTGCCCGCCGGCCGCCGGCCAGCGGTACTCGAACGCCAGCTCGAAGTCGGCGAACTCGCGGTCGGACAGCAGGAACTGGTCGCCGTCCTTCGGCCGGTAGGTGCCGACCAGCACGCCGGCCTTCACCGCCCACTGGTCGGTCTTGCCCTCCACCCCGTGCCAGCCGGCCAGGGAGCGGCCGTCGAACAGCACCACCGGGTCGCCGCGGGCCGGCCCTCGTGGTTCGGGAGGGGGGCCATGCTGTGGGCGGGTCATCAGCCAGATGAGCAGGCAGGTGAGGGCGAGGAGCAGCCCGGCGGCGGCCAGCCACCAGCCCGGCTTCGTGCGTTGGCGGGCGGGCGGGGCCACCACGGTGAGCGGCTGCACGTCGCCCGGCGGGGCCGCCGGCACGCGGGTGACCCCGAGTTCGATCATCGACAGCCGCACCTGGATGTCGGCCAGCACCGCCTCCACCTCGGCGGCGGTCGCCGGCCGGTCGCCCGGCGTCTTGGCCAGCAGCCGGGCGATCAGGTCGGACAGCACCGGCGGGACGGTCGGGTTGCGGTCGCGGGCGGGCACCGGCGGGGTGTCGGACAGCAGCGCCTTCCGCCACGCCGTCACCGACCCGCCGGGGAACGGCAGTTCATTGGTACACAGGCGGTACAGCAGCACCCCGAAGCTGAACAGGTCGGACCGCGGGTCGGCCGGCTGGCCGGTGAGCTGCTCGGGCGACATGTACGCCGGGGTGCCGGCCACCCGGCTGTCGGTCTTGCCCGCCTCGGCCGGGCGGTCCGGCCGGGCCAGCCCGAAGTCGATCAGTTTGGCCCGCCCGGTCCGCGGGTCGAACAGCACGTTCTCCGGCTTCACGTCCTGGTGCACCAGCCCGGCGGCGTGGGCGGCGGCCAGCCCGTTCGCCACCTCCCGCCCGACCTTCACGATCTGCGCCAGCGGGAGCGAGCCGCCCGCCCGCTGCTCCAGCGACTGGCCGGGCAGCAGCTCCATCACCAGGTACGGGGTGCCCTCCCACTCGCCGAAGTCGTGGACGGTGACGACGTGGTCGTTGGCCACCGCCGCCAGCGCCCGCGCCTCCGCCTGGAACCGCTCGCGGAACTGGGCCTGGTCGGTCGCCCGCGGCAGCACCGTCTTGAGCGCCACCGGGCGGTTCAGCCCGGGGTCGAACGCCTCGTACACCACCCCCATGCCGCCGCGGCCGATCACCCCGCGGATCTCGTAGCGGTCGAACCGGCTGCCGACGGCCAACTCGCCGGCCGCCGGTGAGGGGGTGGCGTCCGGTCCGGTTTGGGTCGAGACCCAGGTGGTGCGGGTGTGGCGGTCCATGCGAGTCCGGCCGGAAAAAAGGCTACCAGAAAATGTAACACCGGAATCGGAGGGTCGGGTATAAATTCGGGCACACCGCCGTCTGATCTGAAAGGGGGAGTCGCCGTGATCCGCTACAAACTGCTGGTCAAATACACCGAAATCGGCGCGTCGCAAATTCAGAACACGGTCGCCCGGACGGCCGCGTTCAAGCAGGCGGCGGCGGCCATGGGGGTGACGGTCGAGGACCTGTTCTGGACGCTCGGCGAGTACGACGCCATCCTCACCCTGGCGAGCGAGGACGAGGAGAAGATCGTCGCCCTGGTGGTGGAGCTGGCCCGCCGCGGGTTCGTGCGGCCGGTGCTGCTGCGGGCGTTCACCGAGGCGGAGATCGCCAGCATCCTGAAGAAGCTGCCGTCCGCCCCGGTGGATCTGGATTTGTGATTTTCGGCGAACAGCGGGCGTCATACCGAATCACATCGATTCGTTACCATGATCGGCGTTGCCGACGCGTGGAGGGCGAGCGATGCGACGGTTGCCGGTGGTCCGCCACCTCACCGCCCGGCGGGC
>JALHQU010000012.1 GCA_022841795.1 Fimbriiglobus sp. | reverse complement strand
GGCGACGGCGGAGGGGGTGAAGCAGCGGCACCCGAACCCGGCCGGGCTGACTCTGCCGGAACCGGGGAACGTCCACGTTTACGTGTGCCGCCGCTGCGAGGACTGGCCGGTGACGGCGGTACGATAACGCACGCCGCCCTGCAACCGCTGCGGAAGCTGGCCGACGGGCCGGCGGCGGGTGCTGAAGGGGTACGGCCGCATGACCGGCATCCCGGACGAGTGGATGATCGAGCTGAGCGAGGACGGGCTGACGTTCGCGCACGTGGACTCGGACGCGGCGGCGGCGGACATGCGGGGGCAGGCGGAGGAGGGGCGGAAGGAGGAGTTGCGGACCGCCATCCTCCGTGTGCTGCCGGCGGACGACCCGGCCGGCATGACCCGCGAGGACATCTGGGCCGCCCTGCCGGAGAAGGTGCGGAAGAACGAGGTGCGGTTCAAGACCGTGCTGGCGACAGAGGAGGGGAAGTCGTGGCGGCGGGAAGGGAGCGGCGGGTGCCGATCGCCACCACGGCCGACGTGGACCAGGGCGGGGAGGATGATCGGATCAAGTAATCCCCCCACTCCCCCCTAGTGTTCGGGAGACTTCTTCCGATGAAACCGTCTCCCGGATCATCGGAAGAAGTGGCCCGATGCGGCGGGGGCGGGCGGGTTTTCCCGGAAACCCTTCTTCCCCCGCCCTGTTTTCCGGTCTTGTTAGTGGCTGACCCTCGCTGGCGCGTCGGGCTAACAAGGCGGCTGACGCCGGCCGCCTCACAGCGTGTCGCTCGGCCGCAGCCGCTGCTCGAAGTCCACGAACACCCCGTTCGACCAGCCGAACCCGGGCACGCTGCCGAACGGGTGGGCGTGCCCCTCGCCGTCGTACAGCCCGCCGGCCGGCGGGCCGCCCACACGGGGCGGAGGGGGAGGGCGTGAGAAGGGCGTCGGCACCCCCTCCCTTGCGGTCGGGGTTCGCCAAGACGGTCAGCGGTTCATCCCGGTCAGGATCTCCAGTGTCAGCCGCTGGATGGTGGGGTCGTCCAGGCCGAACCGTTCGCTCTCGTTCAGCTCCTCCAGGTGGGCGGTGATGACCCGCTGGAGGTCCGGGGTGGGGATGTCCCGCAGGTCGAACACGCCGGCGGCGGCGCACTTCCGCACGATCCGCTCGGTCACCCGCTGCCGCACCCGGTCGAACGGGTCGGGCGGGGTGATCGCCGACAGGCCCGGCAGCGTCCGCTCGGTCGGCACCGGCAGCGGGCCGGAGAACACCTGGAACGGCGGCACCGTCGAGGACGGCGACAGCCCCGGCACCGGCCGGGCCGGGGTGGCCTGGGCGAACCCGGCCGGCTGCCGCTGGGTGCTGGCCACAGGCACGGCGGATGACCCGCCGTCGGCGTGCGGCGAGGCGACGGCCCGCGGGCGGTTGCCGATCACCCCGGACCGCATCGGCGGGGGCGGCGGCGGGTCGTCCGCCATGCCGCGGGCGAACACCGCCGTCGGCGGCAGTTCCAGCACCTCCGGCGGCAGCATGCCGATCACCCGGAACCCGTTCGCCAGCCGCACGTCGAACCCGGCGGTCGGCAGCCCGCCCACCCCGGTCGGCTCGCCGGTGTCGGCCAGCCGCTGAAGGTAGCTGCGGAGGTGGGCCGGGTCGCGGAACCGCACGCTGGTCGGCGTCCACCCGCCCTCCTTGCGGGCGATCACCTGATTCGCCGCCAGCACCATCACCTCGTGGATGGCGTCCTCGCGGAACAGCTCCTCCAGCGGGCTGAACCCGACCGCCTCGCCCAGGATCTCCTCGATCAGCTTGTCCCGGTCCGGCTTCGGCACGAACGCGAACTCGGCGTCGAACAACTGCTCCAGCGCCCGCTTCCCCTCCTGGCGGAGAATGGACAGCGGCTTGTGCTTCACCTTGGCCGGCGGGAAGCGGTCGGCCAGCACGGCGTGCGCCTTGCGGGCCAGCTCGAACGGCGAATTCGTCACCCGCGTGAACAACAGGGTCTGGGCGGGGTTGGCGTCAGGCGGGGGCATACTCGGCAAGCTCGGCACGGTGCGGAACGGTGCTGGTGAAGCTTGCTCGGTCGAGATCCGCGGAACCGACCGCCAGACGGCGGTCGGCGGGCCGCCACAGAGGGCGGCCCCTACGGAGGAGAAGCCCTCTGCGTAGGGGCCGCCCTCTGTGGCGGCCCGCTGGTCCGGCCAAGCCGGACCAGCATTTCGACCGAGCAACCGAAGCTTAGAACGGGTTCCGCCCGCCCGCGCGTCAATTCGTGCCGAGCAAAAGTCCGGCGACAGCGGCGTTAATCAGGGTGACCAGGAACCCGACGAACAGCGCCTTCAGCCCGAGCCGGGCCAGGTCCTTCCGCCGCTCCGGGGCCATCGCCCCGATCCCGCCGAGTTGAATGCCGATGCTGGCGAAGTTGGCGAACCCGGTGAGCGCGTACACCGCCAGCTTGTGTGACCGCTCGCTGATCCCGCCGCCCGCCTTGATCGCCTTCAGGTCCAGGTACGCGACGTGTTCGTTCGCCGCCAGCTTGGTGCCGAGCAACTGGCCGACGGTGTACGTCTCCTCGGTCGGCACCCCCATCAGGAACGCCACCGGGCTGAACGCCCAGCCGAACATCTTCTTCAGGCTGAGGTCCGGGTTGAACACGCCGATGACCGCGTCGAACAGGGCGATGAACGCGATGAACCCGATGAGCATGGCGGCCACGTTCAGCGCCAGGAACAGCCCGTCCTTCACCCCGGTGGCGGCGGCGTCGATCGGGTTCACCGCCGTCTGCTCGACGCGGATGGTGGCGTCCCCGGCCGTCACCGGGTGGGCCAGCTCGGGTAGCAGCAGTTTCGAGAGATACAGGCTGCACGGGCAGGCCATGACACAGGTGCAGAGGATGGACGCCGGGTCCGCCCCGTAGGAGATGTACACCGCCATCATCCCGCCGGAGATGTGCGCCATCCCGCTCGCCATCAGCGTCAGCAGTTCGCTCTCCGTCATCCGCGGGACGAACGGCTTGACGATGAGCGGCGCCTCCGTCTGCCCCATGAACACGTTCGCCGACACGCTCAGCGTCTCCGCCCCGCTGGTGCCCATCAGGTACATCATCACCCTGGCGAAGATCTTCACCAGGAACTGCAACACGCCGAAGTAGTACAGCACGCTGAAGAACGCGGACACGAAGATGATCGGCGGCAGTGCCTTGAACGCGAAGTGGAACGGGATCGGCGGCTTCCGCTCCAACTCGCTCGCGATCATCAGGCCGCCGCCCACGCTGGACAGGTGCGGGTCGGGCGGCGGTTGCACCTTCGCCAGGTCACCGAACACGAACTCGGCCCCCTTGTCCGAGGCGGCGATCAGCACCTTGATCCCGCCGCCCACCCACTCGAACGCCTGCCGCACCGCGTCCACCTGCGTCACCGCCAGGGCGAGCGCGAACTGCAGCGCGATGCCCCACAGGAACGTCTTCGGGCTGACCGCCCGCAGGTTCTTGCTGAACGCCGCCGCGAAACCGAGGAAGCACAGGATGCCGAACCCCGCCTGCCCCCGCGGGCCGAGCGCCCCGCTGGTGGCGTAAGCCAGCCCGCCGACCGCCGCCACCGCTACCAACAACCCGACCCGCCACGACAGCGGCATCGGGGGGAAGTGTTTCGTCGGCTGCGGGATCGGTTCGGCGGGCGCGGCGGCGGGCGGAACCGCGGACGGGTCGGGCGAGATCATGGCGGAGCCGGTGCGGGGCCGGGAGAGGGGAAGTGCGGAACATGGTATCGAATCGTTCGCGCACCGGCGGGCCGCCGGTGCCACGGCCGAGAGCTTGGCTTCGTGGCCCCGGCGGCCCGCCGGTGGGCGTTTCGCGCATAGAACACCCCCATGATTGACATCCGCAACGTGACCAAGCGGTACGGCGAGAAGGTGGCGGTGGCCGACCTCACCCTCCAGGTGCCGGCCGGCGAGCTGTTCGCCTTCCTCGGGCCGAATGGCGCGGGCAAGACGACCACCATCAAGATGATGTGCGGGCTGCTGTTCCCGTCCGAGGGGACGGTGCGGATCGGCGGGTTCGACATGCGGGCGCAGGGGGACGACGCGCGGAAGCAGATCAGTTACGTTCCCGACCAGCCGTTCCTGTACGAGAAGCTGACCGGCCGCGAGTTCCTGCGGTTCACCGCCGACCTGTACGGCATGGGCAAGGCGCACGCCGCCGACCGCATCTCGCACGTGATCGACCTGTTCCACCTGGCCGAGTTCGCCGACGACCTGACCGAGCGGTACTCGCACGGCATGCGGCAGCGGACGGTGTTCGCCGCCGCCCTGGTGCACGAGCCGAAGTTGCTCATCGCCGACGAGCCGACGGTCGGGCTGGACCCGAAGAGCATCCGCGAGCTGAAGGTGCTGCTGCGGCAGTTGGCGAAGGGCGGGATGACGGTGTTCCTGTCCACCCACACCCTGGACATCGCGCAGGAGCTGGCCGACCGCATCGGCATCATCGACCGCGGGCGGCTGATGGCGTGCGGGACGATGGCCGACCTGCGTAAGCAGGCGGCCCGCGACGGCAACCTGGAAGACCTGTTCATGACCATCACCGAGGAGGCGAAGGCCGAGGCCCAGACCGCCCCGCCCGCGTAGCCGTCGGCCACCGCGGCCGGGGTCACCGCCTCTTGTCCGCCCGTGCCTGGCGGGTCGGCAGCCGCAGGTTCCACGCCAGCCCCACCAGCCACAGCCCGCGGATCACCCAGTAGCTGGCGTCCGGCTGCCACCACGCCAGCCCGTGGCGGGCGGAGGTGGGGAAGGCGTGGTGCGTGTTGTGCCAGCCCTCGCCCAGGGCCAGCACGCCGAACACGAAGTTGTTCCGGCTGTGGTCGTCGCTGGCGTACGGCCGCAGCCCCCACAGGTGGCAGGCCGAGTTCACGCTCCAGGTGACGTGGTGCACCAGGAACACCCGCACCAGCCCGCCCCACACGAACCCGCTCAGCGCCCCCGCCCACGACCCGGAGATGACCCCGCCGAGCACCGCCGGCAGGAGCAGCCCGACGGCCACCCACAGCGGGAACAGCGCGCTCACCGCCCGCAGCGTCGGGCTTTGGCGGAGGTCCTTGACGTACCGCTCCAGGTCGGCCGGAGCGGGGTCGAAGAACCAGCCGATGTGCGCGTGCCAGTACCCCCGCAGCCAGCCGACCAGCCCCCGCCCGTGGTGGTGCGGGGTGTGCGGGTCGTCCGGCGTGTCGCTGTGCTGGTGGTGCCGGCGGTGCACGCCCACCCAGGTGATCAGGTCGCCCTGCACGGCCATCGACCCGAACACCCCGAACGCCACCTTCACCGGCATGACCGTGTCGAACGAGCGGTGGACGAACAGCCGGTGGAAGCCGACGGTGATGCCCAGGGCGGTGACCAGGTACATGCCGACGAGCAGGCCGAAGTCCACCCAACTGAACCCCCACCCCCACAGGACGAACGCGGCGGCCACCAGGCCGAGGAGCGGGAGGACGATTGCGACGAGGGTGATCAGGCGGACGGCGAGCGACGCCCGATCGGGCACAGCCACCGGGGCATCCATTTCAGCGACGGGGTGGACCGCAGGCATAGCTCGCCCCATGCGGGTTCAGTTGATCCGGGCTAGCACGATGGGCGTCGGCCATGCGAATACGGGCGACATCCCAGGTTGAGACGGGGCGGCAACTTTCACACCTAACACCGAGAATTGCCGCCCGCGGCGGGACGATTCGGATCATTTGCCTGCCAGGATTTTCCCGACGGGCTGCGTGGCTGAGCGTCGCCGGGCAGGATGCCGGCCTTCGGAAGTAGGTGCCGCGAGCCGAGCGGCACATCAGGAGTGTGGACCGCACACGCCGTGGGCGCACCACACTCCCAACCCGGCCTGCGCAGCTACTTCGGCCGCGTCCGCCCGTCGGTTTTGGCCTGCTCCAGCAACGCCATCAACTCCTTCACCTTGTCCGGGTTCTTGTCCGCCAGGTTCGTCTTTTCGCCCAGGTCGTCGGCCAGGTTGAACAGCTCCGGTTTGGCCCGCGGCGCGTTCGGGGCGGGCGGGACGAGCTTCCACGGGCCGTGCCGGTAGCTCAGCCGGGCGGCGTTCCCGGCCTGGGTGATCAGGTGGTCGCGGCACGGCTTGGCCGGCTTCTCGGCGAGCAGCGCGGGCAGGATGTCGAAGCTGTCCGGGGCGGCGTCGGCGGGTAGGTCCTGCTTCAACAGCCCGGCCACGGTCGCCGTCAGATCGACGTGGCAGACGAGTTCGGCGGACACCTTGCCGGCCGGCACGTGCCCCGGCCAGCGGGCCAGGAATGGCACCCGCGACCCGCCCTCGTAGGGCGACCCCTTCTTCTCCCGTAGCACGCCATTGCACTTGTGCCCGCTCGTGTCATCGCCGGTGCCGTCGATGTACCCGTCGTCCATCACCCCGCCGTTGTCGCTGGTGAAGATGACCAGTGAGTTGTCGGCCAGCTTGTGCTTGTCGAGCGCGGCCAGCAGCTCGCCCACGCACCAGTCGAGTTCGGCGATGGCGTCCCCGCGGAGGCCGTGCTCGCTCTTGCCCCGGAACCGCGGGTGCGGGCAGCGGGGGACGTGCGCGTCGTGGGTGGCGAAGTACAGGAAGAACGGCATCGCCTTGTTGTCACCGATGAATTTCACCGCCTTGGCGGTGAGGGTGTCGGCCATGTCCTCGTCCTTCCACCGGGCGGCGTTCCCGCCGGTCATCCACCCGATGCGGCTGATGCCGTTCACGATGGTCATGTCGTGCCCGTGGCTCGGCTTCTGGTTCGTCAGCTTCTCCGGGTTTTCCTTGCCGGTCGGCTCGGTGCCCACCTTCTGCTTGTAGTCCACCTTGATGGGGTCTTTGGGGTCGAGGCCGACCACCCGCCCGTTCTCCACGTACACGCACGGGGTGCGGTCGCCGGTGGCCGGGATGAGGAACGAGGAGTCGAACCCGACCTCCTTCGCCCCCGGCTTGAGTTCGCCGTTGTAGTCCGGCTCCTTCTCGCCCAGCCCGAGGTGCCACTTGCCCACCACCCCGGTGGCGTACTTCGCCCGCTGGAACACCTGCGGCAGGGTGAGCCGATCGGCCGGGATGCACAGCGGGGCGACGCCGGACAAGATGCCCGAGCCGGGCTTGTGCCGGAAGGCGTACTGGCCGGTGAGCAGCGAGTACCGGGTGGGGGTGCAGACGGCCGCCGGGCTGTGCGCGTCGGTGAACCGCATCCCGGTTTTCGCCAGCGAGTCGAGGTGCGGGGTCTTGATCTTGGTCGCCCCGTAGCACCCCAGGTCGCCGTACCCGATGTCGTCAGCCAGGATGACGATCACATTAGGTGGAGCAGCTACGACGGAGCCGGTCAGGAGGGCGGCGAGCAGGGGGAGCAGGCGGGGCATCGGCGGCCTTGTGGTGGGAGGAAGGAGAATTGTGGTGACATCGTAGCGGGGCGGACTGGCCGCTGCTTGGCGAAACTCACCGGCGGGCGCGAATCCGCGAGCTATAATTCCGCCATGACCGCCCCTCCCCCTCCGCCCGATTCCGTCGAACTGGCCCGCCGCGGGCGGGCCTACGTCCGCCGCCGGGAGTACGACCGCGCCCTGGAACAGTTCAGCGGGGCCATCGACCTCGCCCCGGACGACACCGGGCTGTGGTACGCCCGCGGGAACGCCTACGCCGCCCTCGGCCGGTTCCGCGAGGCGGCGGACGACTTTGCCGAGGCGCTCAAGCGGAAGCCGGACCACGCCGCCGCCCTGCACAACCGCGGGGCCGCCCTCGCCGAGCTGGGCGACCACGCCGCCGCCGCCGCCGACTTCACCGCCGCCATCGCCGCCGACCCGACCGACCCGGACCCGCTGAACGGCCGCGGGGACGTGTACCGCCGGCTGAACCGGCACGCCGAGGCGGTGGCCGACTTCGACAAGGCGATCGAGCTGGCGCCGAAGGCCGCCCGCGGGTACTTCAACCGCGGGCTGTGCCACGCCGCCCGCGGCGACCACGCGGCGGCGATCGCCGACTTCACCGCCACCGTCGAGATCGCCCCCCGCGCCGCCCGCGCGTACCACTGCCGGGCGGTCAGCCGCGACAAGTTGGGCGACCCGGACGCCGCCCTCGCCGACCTGGCCACCGCCCTGCGGCTGAACCCGAAGCTGGCCGACGCCTACCGCCTCCGCGGGCGGCTGAACACCGACCTCGGGTTCCAGGCGAAGGCGGCGGCCGACTTCGACGCGGTGGTCCGCCTGCACCCGAACGACGCGGCCGCGCTCAACCAGCGGGGGGTGGCGTTCGCCGAACTCGGCTGGCACGCCAAGGCGGTGGCCGACTTCACCGCCGCCGCCGCCCTCACCCCGACCGACCCGGACCCGCTGTACAACCGCGGGCTGGCCCAGGTCCGCGAGCAGGACCTGGACGCGGCCGTCGCCGACTTCACCGCCGTCATCAAGCTGCGGCCGAACGAACCGGATGCTTACCTCCAGCGGGGGTACGCCCACCTCGGGTTGCTCGACCCGCAGCGGGCGATCGCCGACTTCGGCCAGGCCGTGCGGCTGGAGCCGACCGCCGCCCGCGGGTACCACGCCCGCGCCACCGCCCACCGACACGCCGGGAAGCTGCCCGAAGCGCTGAAGGATGCGGACGCGGCGGTCGAGCGCGGGGACGAGCCGGCTGCCCGGAACCTGCGGGGCGGCATCCGCCACGCGCTGAAGGACTACGCCGGCGCCCTGGCCGATTATCAGGCGGTGCTGGACATGTCGCCGGACGACGCGGACGCGCTGAACTCCGCGGCGTGGATCCTGGCGACGTGCCCGGACACCGCCCTTCGCAACCCGGATCGGGCGTTTGAACTCGCCAAGCGACTGTGCGACGGCACCGGGCACATGGTGCCGAGCTACCTGGACACCCTGGCGGCGGCGACGGCCGCGCTCGGGCGGCACGAGCAGGCAGTGAAGTGGCAGCAGAAGGCGATCGGGCTGCTCCCGCCGGACGAGCGGGCCGAGTACCAGAAGCGGCTGGCCGAGTACCAGCGGGGCCGGGCCGTCACCGACGCCGACTGACGACCGGCCCGTACCAACGGCCGGGCGGGTGGTGCGGCGGCAATCTTCATTCGGGCTGATTTCCCAGCCGATTTCGGTTTGTAACTGCGCGGTTTCATCACTTCGTCCCGTTCCGCCTGCAATTCCAGCCCGGCGACGAACGGCGTGGTTAGGCGCCCGCCATCTGCGTCCGCCGCACCCAAGAAAACCAGGCCGATCAGCACCAGCATTCGCTTAACCAGTGTGGTCATGACCTCGCCCCCACGTCCGGTGAGCCATTCCGACGGATGTGATATTTTGTTCACAAACCGGGACGAGGCGGAAGGTCGGTTGAGGTAAAAAAAAGCTCGCCGAACAATCTCACGGACCATCTTGAACACCGTGCCCGACTCGGTCATAATCCGTTCGTCAGATCGCAACGCTGATCCGTCCGCACGCGAGGAACGCCCATGTCCGGTTTCGCTTACGCCACTCGGTTGAACTGCGAGCAAGTGGAAGACCGCTGCGTACCGGCGTGGTTCATGGTGCGGATGCTCAGCCCGTTCGAGGGGTACGCCGGCAGTACGGCGTTCACATACTATGACGGCGGGCTGGGCACCCGGACGGAGTTCGAGACCACCCAACCAGGGTATGCGTACATCGACGCCCCGAGCGCCGGCGAGGCCGTCCGCCAAGTGGTAGCCGGGACGGTACGGATGACCGAGCCGCCGATCAGCCCGACCCAGCCGGCCGTGCTGCACTCGTACACCTTCTCGCCGGCCACCGCCGGGTTCGCCGCGTCCGACCACAAGCCGTTCCTGGTGCAGCCGGGCGCGGCCGTGCCGCTGTTCCCGCCACCCCCGCCGACCACACCGGGGGCGGACCTGTGGGGCATCTACCTGGAAGACCAGTCGTTTAACCCGACCATCTGCGACTGGGACTACAACGACCGCTCGTGGGTGGCCGAAGTGCTGACCCTGACCACCCCGCCGACCGGCGCGGAGACGGTGGCCGGGCGGATGTGGACGGACGTGGACGAGGACGGCATCCAGGACGCGAGCGAGCCGGGCGAGCCGTGGCGGACCGTCCAGTTGATGCGGAACGGGGTAGCGTTCGGGCTGCCGGCCACCACCGACGAGGACGGGAACTACGCGTTCCACTTCGTCCGCCAGACGAGCGCCGAGTACAAGGTGCAGTTCGAGAAGCCGGCCGGGTATTCATTCAGCGAACCGTTCGAGGGCCCCGACCGCACCATCGACAGCGACGCGGACGAGGACGGCTTGTCCCTGGAGGTGTTCACCTCGTCGATCCCACATTCGGCGGTCGGGGCCGCGGCGATCCTGCCCTTCTTCACCACCCGGTACTCGATCCCGAACGTGGAGACGGCCGAGGGGAACGGGGCCAACGCGACCCACCAGATCACGTTCACGGTGAAGCGCCAGGGGAATAACCTCGGGCAGGCGGTGAGCGTGGGTTACAAGACGGTGGACGGCACGGCTACCACCGCCGGGCAGGACTACGAGGCCGTCGAGGGCACCCTCAACTTCCTGGCGAATCAGGCGACGGCGACGGTGACGGTGAACATCAAGGAGGACTCCACCAAGGAGAACGACGAGGAGTTCTTCCTGGTGCTGAAGGATCCGTCGTTCACGGTGATGCCGGACGGGAACACCGCCGCCGGCCGGGTCACCCCGTTTGGCCGTGGCATCATCCGCAACGACGACTACCCGGCCGGGTACACCGACGCCTGGGCCGGGTGGGTGGTGGACCCGATGACCCCGACGGACGTGAACACCAACTACAAGAACGGCACCTGGATGCGGGGGCGGGACGGGAACACGCCGACGTACCTCTCCCCGACCGGCACCCCGTGGGTCCACTCGATGATCGGCGAGGGGCCGTACCTGAAGACGAACGCCAGTTACGGGGCGTTCGAGTTCATCGTGGACTGGCGGGTGGCCGACGTCGGGCAGGCCGCGACTCCGATGCGCCCTACGGGCGAGTGGGCACAGCCGCAGAACGCCGAGCACTTCGGCAACTCGGGGGTGTACATCTACAACCGATACGAGGTGCAGATCCTGAGTTCGAACGTCGGGTTCGGTCAAGCGGTGGCCGACCAGTCGCCGTCCGAGAAGACCCAACTCACCCCGGGGTGGCCATACAAGGTGCCGGCCGGGGAGGGGATTTACAACTTCTCGGTGACGCCGGGCCAGTGGAACCGGATGCGCGTCAAGTTCTGGCCGCCCGTCCTGTCCGCAGACAGAAAGTCGGTCGTCCAAGCGGCCATACTGAAAGTGAGCTTCGAGTTCGCGAACGGCCTCTATGTGGTCTTCGGCGGCTCCAACGGTGAGGATCTGGTTGACGGCATGACAAAGCTAAATGGAACTGGAAGCAAACAGAAGGAAACCCCTCTCGACATCGGCAGCGTGTTCCTTCAGAGCCACTGGGGAAGTCTGGTCGAGTTCAAGAACCCATACATCCTGACATGACCATCGCTTCTATGGAGCAGCCGCTATGGTGCGTCTCACAACCGCTGTGCTGGTGCTGTCTGTTACCACCGCCGTGTTACTGGCGGCTGACCCGCCACGAGAGCGAGTGAAGGAAGATCCGGCGGAGAAGATCCGAAAGCAGTTCTACGGCTGCTGGTTGGAGATCGAGGAGGTGAGCGCGGGAGTCCGCACCACCAATCCAGACAAACTCAATGGGATTGAGTTCACCCCTGACAAACGATGGAGCTGGGGCCGGCGCGGGGAACTAGCCGCTGGCCCCGGCTCACTGGGCATACGAATCGACCCGACGGCCGACCCGATGCGGGCGGATATTCGGAGCGAAGGTTTCGTGGACAGTTTCAAAGGCGGGCGGGTGGCGAGAGAGGATGAGAAACTGATCCGCGTTCTTCCTTGCATCTTCAAGTTTGAAGACGGCAAACTGGTGATAGCTTACGGTGATGGGTGGTTGGTGGAGAAGGAGTTGAAGAAAGGAGAAGATTACCCCGGCCGGCCCACCGACTTCACCTCGACGAAAGAGAACAAGCGGACCGTCACCACCATGAAGTTGTGCGGCAAGTGGGACCAGGACTGACGGCCGCGGAGGCAGTTTTTGTTCCGTCTTGCCGCGCTGGGGTTGGTGTCTCTCGTCGCGGTCCCGACACCGAGATCGTCGAGGTGAAGCTGGCCGACTGGTGAGCGACGGCTCACTTGCCGCCGAGGGGGGTGATTTCCAGGCTGCGGACGCTCAGCCGGTTGCCCGCCTGCCCGGTGCGGTTCTGCACCACGAACACCGGCGGGTAGTCGCGGGTGGTCTCGATCTCGAACGTCCGCTTCTCCCACTGGTCGCCGGTCGGCTCCAGCTTGTACGTGTACGGGCAGTCCATCCAGTTCAGCACGTCCTTCTCCCGCACCTCGACCGCCCCGGTGGTGCCCTCGCTCGCCTTGTACTCGAACTTGAGCAGGTACGACCGGCCGGCGGCCAGCGGCGGGCCGGCGGTCGTCTGGTACACCTGGATGGACGGCTTCCCCTCCTTGTTCACCAGCGTCACCACCTTGCCGCCGTTCAGGGTGGTGACGGTCAGCTCACCGGTCGCGTCCTTCTCGTACATGCCGGCCGTCCACCCGTCGCCGACCGTCACCCCGTCGTTCGTGACCGGGAACGCCCCGTCGGTGAACTTGGCGAAGTCCACCTTCACCGGCACCGCCGGCAGGTTCGACTTGGGCGGTTGCGGGGCGACCGGAGCCGGCGGGGCGGCGGCCATCCGCCCGTCCGCCTCGGTCACGCTGACCTCGCGGACGTACAGGATGGCCGCCGCCCCGGTGCTCTGGTTGTCCACCAGCATCCGCACCTGGCTGTCCGGCTTCGTCCAGTCGTACTCGACCGTCTTCCACTGCCCGTTGGTGTCCGGCAGATCGATCCACGCACCTTCCACGATCTTCCAGTCGCCGTTCGTCTGGATGTAGGTCGCCCCCTTCGCCCCGCCGGTCGTCTTGTACACCACCTTCGAGTGGTACTTCTTGCCGGCGACGAGCGGGGCGGTGGCGGCCGCGTTGCTGCCCCGTTCCAGCTCGACCCCGATCTGGCCGCTCACCGGCCCGCCGGTCTGCGACCAGCCGAGTGCCTTCTGCCCGTCCACCTCCTCGCAGAAGTATTCGCCCACCGTCTCCTGCTTGTGCCCGAAGAAGTACACCCCCTTGCCCAGGCTCGGCTGCTGGCCCTGCGTCACCGTGCTGCCGGTTTTGGTGTTGCGGAAGGTGGGCAGGTCGGCGGCGGACAGGCGGAACACCGGCCCGCCGGCGGCGGGGGTCGGGGCGGCCGGGTCGAGTACCTCCACCGACCGCACCCACAAGGTGCCTTGCACGGCGGTGCGGTCGTCGCTCGCCCGCACCACCAGCTCGTACTCGCCGGCCTCGGCCGGGCGGACGAACGTGAGGTCGGCCGTCCGCCACTGGCCGCCGGTCGGCGACAGCGGGACGCTGCCGGATTTGGTGTACGGCTCGGTGCGGATCTCGAAGAACGCGGTGCCCGCCTGGGTGCCGTCCAGCGCGTACATCACCCGCGCCTTCAGCTCGCCGCCGGGGGCCAGGGTGGTGAGCAGCCCGTTGCACTTGAAGTGGGCCTGCACCCCCTGGTTGCCGGCCGTCGGCCGCATGCCCAGCGCCCGCGTGCCGCCGGCGTCGGCCACCGAGTACTCGGCTCCGGCGTCGGCGCTCCAGTGGTTGAGCGTCACCCCGGCCGGCAGGGGCACCCCGTTCAGGTCGCTCATCACCAGCGACCGGCTCGGGGGCACCGCCTTGCTGCACACCGGGGTGGAGGCGAAATCGACCGCGTGCAGCGTCTTGCCCCCGGCCGGCGGCGGCGGCGGGCTGTATTTCGGCGGCGGGTTCGGGTTCGTGTTGGCCTGGGTGGGCGGTTTGTACTGCGGGCCGTAGTTGGTCGGCACGGTGGTGGTGGCCGCCGTGTTCGACCCGCCGCCGAGGGTGAGGGCGAGCACCAGCCCGACGACCAGCACGGCCGCCCCGACCCCGGCGCCGATGAGCACCGGCGGGCGCTTCCACACCGGCCGCGGCTCGCCCGCCTGACCGACGGGGATGCGGGTGGACGGGCGGAGCGGGCGGGTGGCCGACCGCTTCGGCGGCGGGGTGATGCTGCTGGTGGTGAGCGGGTCCTGGACGATGTTCCCGGTGGTGACCGCCGGCAGCCACGGGCCGAGCGCGTCGATCACGTCGGAGGCCGCCTGGAACCGCTCGCTCGCCCGCTTGGCCATCATCCGGCTGATCACGTTCGACAGCGCGTCCGGCACCCGCCCCCGCAGCTTCACCGTCAGGCTGGGCGGGTCCTTCAACTGGTGCTGCATCAGCTTCTGGGCGGTGCTGCCGTTGAACGGCGGGTGGCCGGTGACCAGGGCGTAGAAGGTGGCCCCCAGGCTGTAGATGTCGCTCCGCTCGTCCAGCGGGTGGTTCATCGCCTGCTCGGGGGACAGGAAGTCCACCGTGCCGGCGATGTCCCCCTCGGCCAGCAGCCCGGTCAGGTTGTCGCGGGCGTCGGTGAACGACCGGGCCAGCCCCATGTCCAGGATCTTGATGCCGCCGTCGCGGGTGAGCATCAGGTTGGCCGGCTTCACGTCGCGGTGGACGAACCCCTTCTCGTGCGCGTGCTGCAGGCCGGCCGCCGCCTGGGCGACGTACTGCGCCGCCTGGGCGAAGTGCAGCGGGCCGGTCTGGGCCATGAGCGTCTGCAGGTCGTTCCCGTCCACGAACTCCATCACCAGGAAGTGGACGCCGGCCCCCTGGGAGATGTCGTGCAGGCGGACGATGTTCGGGTGATCCAGAGCGGCGGCGGCGCGGGCCTCGCGGTGGAACCGCTCCAGGGTGAGTTTGTCCTTCGCCTTGTCGGCGGTCAGCACCTTCACCGCCACCTTCCGCCCCAGGCTGGTGTGTTCGGCCAGGTACACCGCACCCATGCCGCCCTGGCCGATCGGCCGCAGGATCTTGTACGGGCCGAGGAAGAACCCGCGGAACTTGCCGCCGAGCAGCTGCTTCGCCTGGTACGCGGTGAGCAGCTCGGCCTTCACCAGCATGGCCGCGCACTGGCCGGGGTCGGTGGGCACCGACTCGCCGAACAGCTCGTCCAGGTGCTTCTGGGCGAGCAGCCCGCTCTTGCAGGCCACGTCGAGGAACGACACCGTGGTGGTCGGGGCAGGCATGACGGGAACCGGCGCGTGGGGAGAAGCGGACCGTTGCCCGCACTGTAGAACACGCCGATTCACACACGGGCGGAAAAGGAAACAGGTGATGCGAAATGGACCGGGACGGCGATCGGGTTCAGGCCGGGCGCGAACCGGCACAGCGCGTCAGTTGATCCGCCGGCCGAACAATTCGGCCATCGCCCGCAATTTGTCCAGCAGCCCGTCCAAGGTGGGCAGGTCGATGGTTTGCGCGCCGTCGGACAGCGCCTGATCCGGGTCCGGGTGGACTTCCACCAGGATGCCGTCGGCGCCGGCAGCCAGGGACGCCAGGGCCATCGGCGGGACGAACGCCCGCTTGCCGGTGCCGTGGCTCGGGTCCACCAGGATGGGCAGGTGGGTGGCCGCCCGCGCCGGCGGGATGACGGACAAATCCAGGGTGTTCCGGCTGTGGTCGCTGAACGTCCGCACCCCCCGCTCGCACAGCAGCACGTCGTAGTTGCCGCCGGCCAGGATGTACTCGGCCGCCATCAGCCACTCCTCCAGCGTCGCGCTCATCCCCCGCTTCAGCAGCACCGGCTTGCGGCACTTGCCCACCCGCTTCAGCAGGCTGAAGTTCTGCATGTTCCGGGTGCCGATCTGGATGATGTCGGCGTACTCCTCCACCGCCCCGGCGTACTCCGTGTCCATCACCTCCGTCACGATGCCGACGCCCGTCTTCTCCCGCACGCGGGCCAGCACCTTCAGCCCCTCCACCCCCAGCCCCTGGAAGCTGTACGGGCTGGTGCGGGGCTTGAACGCCCCGGCCCGCAGGAACCGCACCCCGCGGCTGACCAGGTGTTCGGCGGTGCGGACCATCAGGTCCTCGCCCTCCACCGAACACGGCCCGGCGATGACGGCGAACGTGCCCGCCCCGATGTCCCCGAACGGGGTGCGGACGACGGAATCGTCCCGCTTCATCTCCCGGCTGGCCAGTTTGAACGGCTTGGTGACGCGGATCGCCTCGTCCACGCCGGGCAACACCTCGAACCACCCTTTGTCCACGGCGGTGGTGTTCCCGGTCATGCCGACGGCGGTGCGGGTGGCGCCGGGCAGCGGGTGCGGGGTGAGGCCGTGTTCGCGGATGACGGCGACCACCCGGTCGATCTGGGCGAACGTGGCGTCGGGTCGCATGACGACGAGCATGGCGAGGAACCGATCCGATGGCGGGGGTGTCGGGCGGGTTGTATTATACGGCCCACCCCGATTCGTCCCGCACCCGGGTAACCGCCGTGAAACGCCCATCGGCAACCGGATTCTTACCGTTCCTCGCCCTCCTGTTGCCGGCCGTGGTCCTCGCCGCCGAACCGGACCGGGCGGACATCCGCAAGCGGATGCAACAGGTGATGGGGCCGCGGCCGGCCGATTCCCGCAAGGGGCCGCTCGACGTGAAGGTGGTGAGCGAGGAGAAGCTCGACGGGTACGTGCGGAAGAAGGTGACGTTCGCGGCGGAGAAGGGCGACCGCGTCCCGGCGTGGCTGCTGGTGCCGACCGGCACCTCGGCCAAGTTGCCCGCCATGCTCTGCCTGCACCAGACGATCGCCATCGGCAAGGACGAACCCGTCGGCCTCGGGAAGCAGGAGAGCAAGCAGCAGGCGCAGCACCTGGTGAAGCGGGGGTACGTGTGCCTGGCCCCGGACTACCCGAGCTTCGGCGAGTACCAATACGACTTCAAAGCCGCATTCAAGGCCGGCGACTACGCCAGCGGGACGATGAAGGCGATCTGGAACAACATGCGGGCGATCGACCTGCTGGAATCGCTGCCCGAGGTGGACAAGGCCCGCATCGGCGCCATCGGCCACTCGCTCGGCGGGCACAACGCGCTGTTCACCGCCGCGTTCGACGAGCGGATCAAAGTGACGGTCACGAGCTGCGGGTTCTGCAGCTTCGCCAAATACTACGGCGGCAACCTGAAGGGGTGGACGAGCGACCGCTACATGCCGCGGATCGCGGCCGAATACGGCAACGACCCGAAGCGGGTGCCGTTCGACTTCGCCGACGTGCTGAGTGCCATCGCCCCGCGGGCGGTGTTCGTCATGGCCCCGACCCGCGATTCCAACTTCGACGTGGAAGGCGTGAAGGACGTGGTGAAAGCCGTGACGCCGGTGTACGAGAGGCTGACGGCATCCGACAAGCTGAAGGCGATCCACCCGGACGCCGGCCACGACTGGCCGGAGGAGGCGCGGAAAGAGGCGTACGAGTTCGTGGACACGGTGTTGAAAAGGTAGTCGGCACCGGCGGGGTCGGGTTGGTGTCCCGGCTTCAGCCGGTCTTCCCCACGCCCGAAGACCGCCTGAAGGCGGGACACCAGCGAATCACTTTTCCGGCACCGGCGAGGTCTTCGGGTGCAGCTTCACCCGCTGGTCGTACTCGGCGGTCAGCACGTCCTTCACCACCCCGCGCTTGATGAGTTCCTTCTCCGGCACCTCGCCCAAGTCGTTCGTGTCCTTGATCCATCGGTCCAGCGCCGCCCGCAACTCGGCCAGCACCGCCGCGTACTCCTTCGATTCGGCCAGATTCTTCACCTCGTGCGGGTCGGCCTGGGTGTCGTACAGCTCCTCCTTCGGCTTGGTGCTGGCCATGAACAGCGACTGCGTCGGGTTCAACTTGCCCTCGAACGCCAGCCGCCGCCACGTCCGCATCACCGGCATCTCGTCCATGTAGTTGATCCACTGGGCGTAGGGCAGCTCCGGGTGGAAGTTGCGAATGTAGTGGTACCGCTCGCCGCGGACGCTGCGGATGCGGTCGTAACTCTCGTCCATCCGGTCGCGGCAGGCGAACACGTACTTCGGCGCCGGCTGCGGCTTGTCCCCGAGCATCACCCGACCGGCCATCGCCTTCGGCACGTCCGCCCCGGCCAGGCTCAGCACCGTCGGCGCGAAGTCGAGGAAGCACACCAGGTCGTCCCGCACGCTGCCCGGCGCGATCTTCCCCGGCCACCGCACCAGCAGCGGCACGCGGATGCCGCTGTCGTACAGCCACCGCTTGCCGCGGCTCAGCCCCCACCCGTGGTCGCCGAAGAAGAACACCACCGTGTTCTCGCTCAGTTTGCGGTCGTCCAGCGTCTTCAGGATGTCGCCGACGGTGTGGTCCATGGCGGTGGCGTTGTCGTGGTACACGGCGACGTTGTTCCGCACCTCCCAGGTGTCCGGGTAGTACGACGGCAGCTTCACCTTCGCCGGGTCGTGACGTTGATCCAGTTTCAGCTTGGCCGTGTTCTTCGCGTACTGGAAGTGTGTGGCGCGGGCCTGGCTCTCGTGCGTCACGCCGATGTTGACGTAGGCAAAGAACGGCTTGTCCTTCGGCAGCACGTCGGCGTTCTGCACCCAGTTCTTGGTGCTATCCACCCAGTCGGCGGGCACGTCGAAGTTGAAGTCGGTCTTGCCCGGCCACGCCACGAAGTACCCGGCCTTCCGCAGCCCGTCGACGAACAGCGGCGGGGGCGTGGTCAGCTTCGACCGCATGTGGTGGCTGCCCATTGTGGTCGGGTACTGCCCCGTAATCAGCCCGCTGCGGCTGGGGGCACACACCGGGGCGTGGGTGAAGCAGCGGGTGAACCGGCCGCCCTGCTTGGCGAACGCATCCAGGTTCGGAGTGATGGCGTCCGGGTCGCCGTAGCACCCCAGGTTCGGCGAGAAGTCCTCGGTGACGATCCACACGATGTTCGGCCGCTTCGCGTCGGCGGTGAGGGCGGAAGTAGTCAGGAGGATGAACGGGATTGCGAGTCGCATGGCGGCCTGTGGGGGATCGTGTCTTCGCCGCGACCAGCGGGAGCGGAACCCGCTCCCGCTGGTCGCGGCGAAGATTGGGGATGATTGTGCCGTCTCCCCGCCCGCCCCGCAACCATAGACTGACCGGCATTCCTAACCGGAGGGGCGGCGATGTCGCAGCGGATCGTGATTCGGACGGGCGAGGCGCTGGTGGAGGGCGACAAGGACTACCTGTGCGCCGAGCCGGAGGTGGTGATCGGCGAGCTGGACGGGCCGGTGGGCACCGCACTCGCCACCCTCGTCGGCGATCAGGTGAAGGGGCACACCCGCGTGTTCGCCATCCTGAACTCGGACGTGCAGGTCCGCCCGGCCACGCTCATGGTGAGCAAGGTGACGGTGAAGGACGCGCGGTACACCGGCATCCTGATGGGCACCGTGCAGGCGGGGATCGCCAACGGGGTGCTGGACGCGGTGCGGGCCGGCGTCATCCCGAAGGACAAGGCGAACGACCTCGGGATCATCTATTCGGTGTGGCTGGACCCGAGCATCCTGGATGTGCCGGCCGGCGAGGTGGACCACGCGGCCCTGTTCCGGGTGAACCGCGAGGCCACGCTGAAGGTGATCCGCAAGGCGCTGGCGAACGAGCCGGGCATCGACTGGCTGCTTGAGAACCAGGACAGCGTGACGCACTACTTCCACCAACTCGGGCTGGACGGGAAACTGTAGCCTCCGAAAGCCCACGGACGGCCGTCCGTGGGCTTTATTGCACCTCATACCCCTGCCTCCGGATGATGTCCCCCCAGCGGTCCGTGATCCGTGCCCGCTGCTCCTCCGTGAGCGTGTACTTGTTCGTCTCGTAGCTCTTCTGGCCGGCGGCGAACGCCTCCACCTTCGGCCGCACGGCGTCCCACCCGCCCAGGCTCAGCCCGTCGTAGATGGCCTTCGTGCCGGCCACCAGATCGGTGACGAACTCCTCGTACCGCACCTCCACCAGGTTCCCGGCCGGGATCAGCTTCTTCCCCTCCTCGTACCGCTCGTGGATGACGCGGAACTCGCGGAACACCTTCTCCTCCAGCTCCGGCGTGTGCTGCGGGGCCTGCAACCCGTGCCGCTTCGCCAGGCTCAGCCACAGGTTTACCGTGCTGGCGAACAGGGTGTACGGGTTCCGCACGATGTGGACGAACTTGGCGTCCGGGAACATGTCCAGCAGCACCGGCAGGCGGGCGGTGTGCGGCGGGCTTTTCAACACCAGCCGCCGCGGGTCGCGAAAGGTGATCGCCTTCAGGAAATTCAGCAGCGTCCGCTTCCACGTGTGCAACTGCCGCGGGGTGAGGCCGGACAGGTCGAGCGCGCCCGGCCACATGGGCGGGTTGTTCGGGAAGGCGAAGTCGGTGTAGGTGCTCGGCATCCCCAGCAGGGCCAGGGCGAACTCGTCCTCCTGCGGGCGGTCCCACCCGGCGGCCATGTTGTCCATCGGCCGCTTGTCCGGCAGCAGGAAGTTGCCGTACCGTTTCAGTACCCCCTCGCTCAGCAGGAAGTGGCACGGCTCGAAACACTGAAGCGTCGTCGGCGAGGTGTGCCGCTCGTCCAGGATGAGCAGCTCGTGCAGCAGGGTGGTGCCGGTCCGCCAGTGGCCGAGGACGAACACCGGCGGGCGGTCGATCCGCGTCCGCCGGATGGCGTCGCCGTACAGCCCGTGCTGGCACCAGCGGAGCAGGGTGTTGGCGAAGTTGGTGACGGACATGATGGCCGCGATGTACCAGTACGGCGGCTGCACGGCCAGCCGGTTGGCGAGCATCAGCCGCCAGAAGGTGAAGTAGTCGCACCCCTCCCAGAAGCGGGGCGCCCAGGTGCGGGCCGGTTTTTTTGAAGGGGCGGTGAGAGGCGGCGGGGTCATCCGGTTTGGCACGCGCTCGTGGGTCGTCGGATCGGCTACGATGAGGTGCTAGTGAAGCGATTCCGCCCGCCCCGACAACCGGCATTCCACGGAGGCCGCCGATGCCCTGCCCGGTGTTACTCGCCCTGGCGTTCGCCCTCGCCGCCCCGGTGCCGACGGACAAAGAGACGCCGAAGCCCCGCCCGCGGCTGACCGGCACGCTCACGTTGCCGGTGCGGGTGGACGACGCCGTGTGGCTGCCGGACGGCAAACACCTGGCGCTGCGGTGCAGCGACCAGACCGTGCGGGTCGTGCGGCGTGACCAGTTCGGGGAGGACGAGCCGACCGCCAAGCCGGTGGTCGAGTTCAAGCTGCCGGCCCGCTGCCAGCACCTGGCGCTGACGGCCGACGGCACCGAACTGTTCGCGGTGGTGACGGCGAACGGGCGGCTGACGGTGGAGAGCCGGGCGTACTTCTGGAAGGTGAAGCGGGTGCTGGACGAGAAAGACCTGAACAAGCCGGACCGGGTGGTCGCGCTGGACACGGACGGCTCGTCGCCGGCCGGGGTCGCGCTCACCGCCGACGGCCGGCGGTTCGTCGTGCCGGTGGTCGAGGTGCAGGCCGGCGGGCGACAGTCGGTGCGGTTCGACCGGCTGAGCGCTAAGACCGGCGACTGGGCGGGCGAGTGGGCCAAGATCGACGACCCGGACGCTACCCACACCGCCCACGCGTTCGACCCGAAGACGAACCGCCTGTTCGTGCAGACGCAGACGGCGGACAGCACCGGCGTGCAGAGCATCGACCTGACCGCCGGCAAACAGGAGTGGGAGACGCGGCTGGGCGAGCGGCCGTACCCGGGGTTCACCGGCACCCTGCTGCCGTCGCCCGACGGCCGCCTGCTCGCGCTCATCCAGCCGCTGCTGGTCATGCGGCCGGTGAACCAGCAGCTCGGCCGCCCGCCGCAGGTGCAGCAGGTGGCGCTGTTCGTGCCGGCGCTGCTGAACGCCAAGACCGGCGAGCCGGTCGAGTTGCCGACCGAGGACGCCTACCAGACGCACCTGCACGGGTTCTCGGCCGACGGGCGGCTGCTGGCCGGGCGGGTGACGAACGCCGCCGGCGTCACCCAACTGGTGGTGTGGGACACGAAGGCGAAGCGGGTGGCGAAGGGGTGGAAGGGGTACTACTCGGACGCCGTCGTCCGGTTCGCCCCGACCGGCACCGACCTGCTGGCCGTCGAGCGGGAGCAGACCACCGAGCAGGTACAGACCAGCGCGTACTCGCCCTACGAGGGCGGGTCGTCCGGCCAGCGGTTCACCCGCACCGTCCACAAGTCCACCCTCGGCATCTGGGATTTGTCCCCGCTGGTGAAATGACCCTGCTGGTCGAAATGCTGGTCCGGTCGCACCGGACCAGCGGGCCGCCACAGAGGGCGGCCCCTACGAAGCGGGCTGTTAGTTGGAGGCGCCGCCCTCTGGGGCGGCCCGCCGACCGCCTCCGGCGGTCGGCTCTGAGGATCGCGACCGAGCACCACCCCCGACCTGACACCCACGAGGTTCCGCCATGCCCCACTCGCTGCTGCTCGCCCTGGCCGTGTCCGTCGCCGCCCCGGTGCCGGCCGACACCGACAAGCCGAAGCCCCGCCCGCGGCTGACCGGCACCGCCTCGCTCAACGCCCATGTTGACGACGTGCTGTGGCTGCCGGACGGCAAGCACCTGATCCTGCGGTGCAACGACGGCATCGCCCGCGTCGTCCGCCGTGACCAGTTCGCGGACGACCGGCCGGCGGTGAAGCCGCTGGCCGAACTGCCCCTGCCGGCCGACGGGCACCACCTCGCGCTCACCGCGGACGGGGCCGAGGTGTACGCGGTGGTGTCAGCCGGCGGGCGGCTGACCGCCGAGAGCCGCGCCCACTTCTGGGGCGTGAAGCGGGTGCTTGACGGGAAGGATCTGGCGAAGGCCGACCGGGTGGTGACGCTGGAGGCGGACACGTTCAACACCGCCGCCCACGCCGCCGACGGCCGGCGGTTCGTGGTGTCGGTGATCGAGCCGCGGAAGGGAGTGGCCCCGCAACAGCCCAACGTCGGCGGCGGGTGGAACGGCAACTCCCGGACGACGGAGTACGCCGCCCGGTTCGACCGACTGAGCGCGAAGACCGGCGACCGGGACGGCGAGTGGGTGAAACTGGACGACGACACCAGCTACGCCGGCCACGCCTTCGACCCGAAGGCCAACCGCCTGTTCGTGCTGCTGCACGCCGGCGACGAACTGCTCGTGCGGTGCTTCGACCTGACCGGCGGCAAGACGGCGTGGGAGCGGAAGCTGACCGGGCAGGCGCAGAAGGGGGCGATGGGCGTCCTGGTGCCGTCGCCGGACGGCAGTTGGGTCGGGGTGGTGCAGCCGACGCTGTTCGCCAACCCCGCCCAGCCGGGGCCGGGCGGCAACCCGTTCGGCGGTCGCGTCGGCGTCGGCGGGCCGGCCGGTCGGCCGCAACAGGTGAGTTACTCCTCCCGCACCATCCCGGTGCTGCTGAGCGCGAAGACCGGCGAGCCGGTCGAGCTGCCGGCCGACGACATCACCCACGCCAACGTGTTCGGCTTCTCGGCCGACGGGCGGCTGATGGCCGGGTTCGTCCACCGCGACACCGGGGCGTCGCAGACGGTGGTGTGGGACACCAAGACCGGGCAGGTGCTGAAGGCGTGGGCCGGCCGCGGGGACGTGACCCTGGAGTTCGCCCCGGCCGGGCACGACCTGCTGGCGGTGGAGCGGCAGACGATCCAGACTTACGGGCCGTCGGTGCCGCTGCCGAACAACGGCGGGATGCACCGGGACGTCACGAAGACGGACTACAAGTCCACCCTCGGCGTGTGGGACCTGGCCCCGCTGGTGAAGTAAGAGTTCATTCCTCGTTCCCACGCTCTGCGTGGGAATGCCGGCCGCGACGCTCCGCGTCGCCTCGATTTCAGACCGACGCGGAGCGTCGGACCCGTGCGTTCCCACGCGGAGCGTGGGAACGAGAAGAAAAAAATCTTCGACGCGCCGCACCCCCGCCGGGCAGTACCCGCCGATGACGCTCGCCGCCTCCCTCCGCATGCCCTGGGCCGGGGCGTGGGCCGACGCCGTGCCCGACCCGGACGCCGTCCTGCTGCGGCGGTACGCCGCCGACCGGGACGCCGCCGCGTTCGCCGTGCTGGTGCGGCGGCACGGCCCGCTGGTGTTCGGCGTGTGCCTCCGCACCGCCGGCCACCGGGCCGATGCCGAGGACGCGTTCCAGGCGGTGTTCCTCGTCCTCGCCCAAAAGGCCGGTCGCGTCGCCCGCCCCGAACTGCTCAGCAACTGGCTGTACGGGGTGGCGGTGCGGGTGGGGCGGAAGGCGCGGCGGGCCGCCCGCCGCCGACACCACCGGGAGGCGGCGATGGCCGACGTTCCCCGTCCCATCCCGTCCGCCGGCTGGTCCGACGCCGCCCCGGTGATCGACGAGGAACTGGACCGGCTGGCCGAGCACTACCGCTCGGCGGTGCTGCTGTGCGACGTGCAGGGGCTGAACCGGGCCGAGGCCGCCGCCCGGCTGGGCATCCCCGAGGGCACGCTGAGCAGCCGGCTGAACGCCGGGCGGAAGAAACTGGCCGAGCGGCTGACGAAACGGGGCGTCACGCTGGCGGCGGCGGGCGTCGGCCCGCTGCTGGCGGCGAACGCGACGGCGGCCGTGCCGGACGAACTGGCCGGGCGGCTGGCGGCATTCCTTCAACACCTGTCGGCCGGCGACCCCATCGGCGGGCCGGTCGGCGACCTGATCCGGGAGGGGTTCACCGTGCGAACGAAACTGTGGGCTGGGCTGCTGGCGGTGGGGGTGGGGGCCGGGCTGACGTTCGCCGCGTGGCCGGGCGGGGACGAGAAGCCGAAGGCGGACCCGCCACCGGCGACGAAGAAGCCGGACGAGCCGAAGGCGGACGGGAAGCCGGCGAAACCGACCAAGGCGAAGCTGATCGACACGATCGAGGTGGACAAGCCGATCAGCGCACCGGAATGGGCGGACCACGGCAGGCTGCTGTACGTCGTGGTGAAGCCCGCCGACCGCAGCATCGAACGGGCGCTCAGCCAAGCCGCCAACCGAACCTACACCATGCAGAGTTACCGGACGACGCCCGCCAAGGCGGACGAGGTGCGGCTGTTCAATTCGTTCGAATACCCGGCCGGCGGGTTCCTCGGGCAGTTCGGTGACGACATGTCCGCCGCCGTTTATTCCCCGGCTCGCGGACGGATCAACGCCCCGGACCTGATCCAGTTTTTCACCCTCGACCAGCGACTCGTCGCCCCGCGGAGGGACAGCTCGCAGGTGGAGATTGACGTGGCCGAGGTGGGCAAGCCGTTCGCCATCAGCCCGGACGGGAAGGCGGTGTTCGCCGAGCAGGTGAAGACGACCGGGGACGACACCAACGTCACCGTCCGCTTGCTCGATCCGAAAACCGGGGATGCGGTCCGCACCCTGGGCACGTTCGGCGGGGAGAACCTGACCGTCCGCGGGTACAAGCTGTCGCGGGCGGCCGACCGGCTGTTCGTGTACCTGCACGGCCGGGACTATGTGACGGTCGAGTGCATCGACGTGGCGACCAACAAGTCGGTGTGGAACGTGCAGTTCCCCGACCGCCCGCGGCCGGAAGGGCGACAGGTGTCGCTAGCCCCGAACCTGTTGGTGCCGTCGCGGGACGGGAAGCTGGTGGCGGCACATCTGACGAAGGGACAAGATGGGGCCGAGACACGTGTGTTGGACGCGACGAACGGGGAGAGCGTGGTCGAACTGCAAGGGGTGCCGGCGGGCGGGGCGGCCGTCCCGCTCGACTTCTCCCACGACGGCCGGCTGCTGGTCGGCAAGACGTCGTACCCGAGGAATCGGAACCCGGGGTTCGGCGGGGCGGGCGAGGGCGGGGCGGTACCGGCCGGTCCGCTGGGTCGGCCGGCGGGGGAAACCGGCCCGGATCAACTGGTGGTGTGGGACCTGAGATCGGGCAAGGTGCTGCGAGCGTGGGACGACCAGTTGCGGGTGGAGGTGGCGTTCGCCCCGGACCGGCCAGTGCTGGCGGTGGTGGAGTCGGAGCGGACGGTGACGGGTGCGCGTGTCGGCGGCGGGGGGTTCAACCCCGGCGGCGACCGCACCGGCGGTGGTCGCACGGGAGGGTTCGGTGGAGGTGGCGCCCCGGTGGACGCCGGCGCCGCCCCGACGCTGACGTACCGCTCGACCATCGGGTTCTGGGACCTGGCCCCGCTGGTGAAGTGAGCCGACTACGCTGGTGTCCCGCCTTCAGGCGGTCTGTTCTGGGTGAACCGCGGGCGTCAGCCCGACGGGTTCTGGACACACCCGACGGGCTGACGCCCGCGGTTCACCCGATCTGCGGTTGATGTCGCCGGTTCACCCAAGACCGCCTGAAGGCGGGACACCAGCGAAATCCGCCGCCCCGACATTTTCCCTTGACACCTCGCCGGGTGCGGCGGTACTGTTCTAGTTATCTAGTACACCCGTCCCGTCACACACGTCATGGCCATCCGCGTCGAAGCGAGTTCGGCGGTGCCGATCTACGAGCAGATCGCCGACCAGATCGTGTACATGGTTGCTTCGGGCGATTTGGTCGCGGGCGACCCGATGCTCAGCGTCCGCGAGCTGTCTGTGAAACTCGGCATTAACCCGAACACCGTCGTCCGCGCGTACCAGGAGTTGGAGCGGATGGGGGTGATCGAGCCGGTCCGCGGGCGGGGCATGTTCATCACGCCCGACGCCGCCAAGACGTGCCGCGACCGTCGCAAGGAGCTGATCCGCGACACGGTGAAGGCGACGGTGCGGGAGGCGGTGTCCGCCGGGCTGACGGCCGACGATTTGCACGCCCTGATCGAGGCCGAGTGGCCGCACCCGGCTAGGAACGGCCACAAGCGCTAAGCCGCTAGCGGCTTCGCGGCAGAATCCCTGAAACACCCCCGACTCGCCGTCGTCGAACTTCCGGAGCCAGTCATGTCTCAGTTGCCGGCCGACGCCATCTACATCGACAAGCTGGTGGTCCGCTACCGCGGCAAGCCGGCGGTGGACGGCCTCAGCCTGCGGGTGCCACGCGGGTCGGTGTTCGCCCTGTTGGGTGACAACGGGGCGGGTAAATCCACCACCATGAAGGTGCTGACGGGCCAGTTGCGGCCGGACGGCGGGCGGGCCGAACTGCTCGGCCTGGACTGCTGGAACTCGGCCGACACGCTGCGGCACAAGGTGGGGTACGTGCCCGACCGCCCGAAGCTGTACGACTGGATGACCGTGTCCGAGATCGGCTGGTTCACCGGGGCGTTCCACCAGCCGGGGTTCCGCGACCGGTATCTGGACTGGGCCGGGCGGCTGGCGCTGGACCCGAACAAGAAGCTGAAGGATTTCAGCAAGGGCGGGTACGCGCGGGTCAGCCTGGCCCTGGCCCTGGCCGCCGACCCGGAGGTGCTGCTGCTGGACGAGCCGACCTCCGGGCTGGACCTGCACACCCGCCGCGAGTTCCTGGCCAACCTGGTGGACCTGGCCGCCGAGGGGCGGACGATCCTGATTTCCAGCCACAGCATCAGCGAGCTGGAGCGGTTCGCCAGCCACGTCGGCATCGTGCAGCACGGCAAGATCACCCACGCCACCACCCTGGACGCCCTCCGCGGCCGGTTCCGCCGGGTCGGGTTCCGGTACGACGGCAGCCCGCCGGACCTGCGGATGGTGGGCACGGTGTGCGAGCTGTCCCGCGTCGGCCGGTCGGCGCAGTTCCTGCTCATGGACGCGGACGCGGACGCCCTGGCTGCCCTGCAAGCGGACCCGGCGGTGAGCGACTACGAGGACGGCCCGGTGAACCTGGAGGACGTGTACGCCGCCCTCACCCGCCCGGCCGACCACGTGCCGGCGTTCGGCGAGCGGAACGGCGTGGCCCGGCCGAAACCGGAGGCGGTGCGATGATCCGCGCGCTGGTGTGGAAAGAGTTCCGCGAGCAGGTGGTGATCGTCATCGCCCTGGCGGTGCTCGGGTGCGGGCTGATCGCCGCCGTCGGCATGCTGAACCCGGGCACGGCCGACGTGTACGGCTGGTCGGCCGGCCGGTTCCTGACCGACCCGGGGTTCCTCACGTTCACCATGCTGCTGGTGTCCACCGGGGTGGTGGTCGGCGGCACCCTGTTCGCCGGCGAGAAGGAGCGCGGGACGAACCAGTTCTTCACCACCCTGCCGGTCGCCCGCTGGCGGCTGTGGGCGGGCAAGATGGCCGGCGGCGGGGTGCTGGTGCTGGCGGTGACCGGGGTGCTGTTCGCCGCCGCCGCGGCGGTGGGCGTCGTCCCCGCCCGGGTGCTGCCGGCGTGGGGACTGGCGGTGGGGGCGTTCGCCCTGGCCGCGTTCGGCTGGGGGGCGGTCGGGTCGGTGCTGGCCCGCAACTCGCTCGCCGGGGCCGGGCTGGGGGCGGTGTTCGGCGCCCTCGGGGCGTGTACCGTGTACCCGCTCGGGGTGCTGGCGGTGATGGAGGTCGCCCGCCCCGGGCGGGGGCTGGACGTCAACGGGAGCGGCAGCACCCTCGCCTGGACCACCGGCATGCTCACCGTGTTCGCCCTGTTCGCCCTGCCGTTCCTCATCTCCGCCTGGTTCTACACCGCCCCGGACCATGACCGCCGGCTGCGGGCGGTGTTCGGGCCGCCACCCCGCACCGACTTCCCCACCTACCTCGACCGCACCACTGGCACCACCACCGACGGGGAACCTCGCCGGGCCGGGCCGCGGTTCACCCTGCCGCGGTTTCCCCGCCTCGCGCCGTCGTTCCGCGCGTCCGCCTGGCTGGTGTGGAAGCAGACGCGGGTGCCGACGCTCATCCTGTCCACCCTCGGCCTGCTGTGCGGGCTGAGCCTGCTGGTGCCGGACGTGCCGGCGGTGATCCTGTGGCCGAGCGTCACCCTGTTCCTCGGGGTGCTGATGGGGGTGATCGGGTGGGCGGACGAGCAGGGGAACGGGGCCGGCCGGTTCTGGGTGGAGCGGCGGACGCCGACCGGCCGGCTGTGGCTGGCGAAGGTGCTCGGCGGGCTGCTGTCCACGCTCGCCATCGCGGTGGCGACGGCACTTCCCATCATCATCCTGTCGATGGCCCGCAAACTCGGGCGGGTGGACCACGGGTCGTACCTGCTGTTCGAGTACGACTTCCCGCTGCTCCGGTTCGCCCTGCTGTGGCCGGTGTACGGGTTCGCCGTCGGCCACCTGATCGGGCTGCTGTTCCGCAAGCCGATCGTGAGCGTGGCGGTGGCGACGATGGTGGCGGCGGTGGCGGCGATGGCGTGGCTGCCGTCGCTGCTCGGCGGCGGGCTGTCGCGGTGGCAGATGTGGGTGCCGGCGGCGGCGGTGCTGCTCACCGCCCGGCTGCTGGTGTGGGCGATGGCGGCGGACCGGGTGGGCGGGCGGCGGGCGATCACCCGGCTGGCGGTCGGCAGCGCGGCGGTGCTGGCGGCGTTCGCCGCCGGCCTGGCGTACCGGGTGCTGGAAATCCCGAGCGTGCCCGAGCGGGACGACGACCTGGCGTTCAAGGCGAACGACATCCCGCCGTTCGAGGGGGACGACGCCCGGCGGGAGATCCGCCGCGGCGGGGTGCTGCTGTCCGAGTTCCTCACCGGCCGCCGGCCGACCGACGCCCTGCCGGCCGGGAACGAGCCGACCCCGGAGCAGTTCTACTCGTTCGCTTACGAGCCGGTCGGGCCGATGCCGGACGGCCGGCGGCGGCTGACCGAGGCGGTGATCGAACACGGCTGGACGGACGACCCGAACCTCGCGGTGTGGTTGGACGCGGTGTTCGCCACCGGCTGGGCGGAGGCAGTCGAGGTCGGGGTGTCCAAGCCGCTGGGCACGCTTGAAGACCCGCGGGACCTGCTCGTCAACTCCCCTCTGCGGCACCTGAACGCGCTGGACATGGCGGACACCCTGCTGCTGGTGCAGGGGCTGCGGAAGCAGGCGGACGGCGACCCGGCGGCGTTCGTGAGGGCGGCCGACACCGTCCTCGGGCTGAGCCGGAACGTGCGGAACAAGAGCGTGCTGGCGTGCGGGCTGGCCGCCCGGCGGATGGAGCGGCGGGTGTACCAGGCGGTGCCCCGCTGGCTGGAGAAGCTGCACGGCCGGGCGGACCTGGTGGCCGAACTGCACTGCATCCTGGACACGCACGACGCCTGGGCGAAGCCGGACGCCGACGCCGTGCGGCTGGCCGAGCAGGTGGTGCTGCGGAACTCGTTCCAGGCGGCCGGCGAGTTGCTCCGCCGCCGCTGGAACTACACCCAGCAGAGTACCAGCGAGGAGCAGCGGCGGCTGATCGACGTGGAGACGGACCTGGTCGCCCTGGCGTGGCGGATGCCGTGGGAGATGGAGCGGCACGAGCGGCTGATCGGCACCGGCAACCGGACGACGTACCCGCTGCGGGAGCCGTTCGAGGCGTCCCCGTTCTCCGGGCTGTCCGGCCTGTGGTCGGTCGAGATGCGGTCGTACAGCATGCCGCGGGTGTTGGACGCGGCGGACACCGCCACCACCGCGTACCGCCGGTTCACCCGCATCCTGCTCGCCGCCCGGCTGTACGAACTGGCCCACGACGCCCCGCCGCCGACGCTCGAAGTTCTGGTGCCCGATTACCTGCCGGCCGCGGCCACCGACCCGGCGGGGTGGATGGTGGTGTACCGCCTGTCCGAGGGCGAGGATTTGCGGTACGACACCCGCACCCCGCCGCCGCTGCCGCCGCCGCTGCCCGACGAGATCGTCGCCCGCATCGCCGTCGGCGGGGTGTCGGGGATGACGGACGCGCTGTGGATTGCGGAGCGACCCAGCCCGAGCGACCTGTACCAGAGCGTCGTGTTCATCCCGCCCGGCCGGCCGATCGTGTCGCCGGTCGGATCGGTCCGCTACCGCCTGCCGGGGCATACGATGCCCCAAGTCGCCCCCGGCGGGTGGGCCGGCACGCTGCACGTGGTTCCACCCCCCGCTCCACCCCCCGGAGACCGACCATGACCCGCCGCCTGTTCGCCGCCGTCACCCTCGCCGCCTTTGGCGGGCTGCTGCTCGCCGCCCCGGTGCCGAAGGACAAGAAGGAGGACTTCGGCCCGGTGACGGACGAGCAGTTGAAAGAAGCCGTGAAGCGGATGAAGCTGATCGGCATCGGCCTGCACAACTACCACGACGCCTACGGGTTCCTGCCGAACAACTTCGGCTCGGCCGGGCAGGCGGGCAAGCCGGCGGCCAGTTGGCGGGTCCACCTGCTGCCGTTCTTGGAAGAGGACACGCTGTACAAGCAGTACAACTTCGACGAGGCGTGGGACAGCGACGGCAACAAGAAGCTGATCGACAAGATGCCCAAGATCTACGCCCCGATCCGGGTGAAGACGAAGGAGAAGGGGCTGACCTTCTACCGCGGGTTCGACGGGGCCGACACCACGTTCGAGTCCGGCAAGAAGCTCCGCATCCCGGCCGGCTTCCCGGACGGCACGTCGAACACCATCGCCGTCGTCGAGGCCGGCGAGCCGGTCGTCTGGACGAAGCCCGAGGACATCAAGTTCGACCCCAAGAAGGGACTGCCGGAACTCGGCGGGCTGTTCGACGGCGACTTCCACGTGGTGCTCATGGACGGGTCGTACCAGAAGGCGACCGGCAAGAAGGTGAACGCCGACGAGTTCAAGAAGTACATCACCCGCAGCGACGGCCAGGTGAACAACGCCGACGCCGCGTTCGGGAAGAAGTAGCCCAGTGAAGGGGACTGGCTCCGTTTCGTCGCCGGCGTCACTCGATCGCAAGGTGTGCCGAAACGGTGCCTGTCCCCCGTGTTCCCCTTAGACCACACCAGGGACAGGCACATTTTTGGCACTCGCCTCTCACCGCAGTAGGTCGGGGCGAAAATGAGCCAGTCCCCGTGCCGCCCCCGGAGACCCCCATGCCCCGCCTCGTTCCCGCGCTGCTCGTCGCACTCGTCGCCACAGCCCTCGTCGCCGCCCCGGTGCCGAAGGGGGAGGAGAAGCCCGGCCCGCCCACCCGCGAGCAGTTGAAGCAGTCGAAGAACAACCTGAAGCAGATCGGGATCGCCCTGCACAACTACCACGACGCGCACAACACCTTCCCGCAGGACGTGACCGACGGCAACGGCAAGCCGATCCTGAGCTGGCGGGTGCTGCTGCTGCCGTACCTGGAGAAGGACGACCTGTTCAAGAAGTTCGCCCTGGACGAGCCGTGGGACAGCGCCACCAACAAGAAGCTGATCGAGGAGATCCCGGACGTGTTCGCCCCGGTGCGGGTGAAGGTGAAGAACAAGGGGGGGACGTTCTACCAGGGGTTCACCGGCGGCGGGGCGCTGTTCGAGCCGGGGCAGCGGGTGCTGATCACCGCCATCACCGACGGCACGTCGAACACGGTCGCGGTGGTGGAGGCCGGCGACCCGGTGGTCTGGTCCAAGCCCGGCGACCTGGAGTTCGACCCGAACAAGGAACTGCCCAAGCTGGGCGGGCAGTTCGACGGCGACTTTTACGTGGCCCTGTGCGACGGGTCGGTGCAGTTCGCCTACGGCACCGGCATGGACGCGGACGAGTTCAAGAAGATGATCACCCGCAGCGGCGGCGAGATTTCCGACACCACCAAGGCGCTGGGCGACGGGCCGAAGAAGAAGTGAATCCGGACACCGGCCGGCGGAATGCGGATTTTTCGGGGAATAACTCCCGCCCGTCCGGATCATGACGGCGGCGGTCGCACACGCACATCGACCGTTTCACGCACACCCGGGGGAGTTCGTCATGACGCGGAAATGGGTTCTGACGGCGGCGGTGATCGCGGCTGGGCTGTTCGCGGTCGGCTGCGGGGCGGTGTCGGACGCCACCAAGAAGGGCACCGAGGCGAGCAAGGCGGCGGGCGAGAAGGTGGAGAAGGCGAAGGAGGAGGTGGGCAAGGTGGCGGCCATCGCCGACGACGCCAATGCGGCGGTGACCGACCTGACCAAGGCGCTGGAGCCGGTGCAGAAGAAGCTGGGCGACATCGAGAAGAGCATGATGGCCGAGCCGGACGCCGGGAAGAAGGCCGAACTGGCCAAGCTGTTCACCGGCGGGAGCGAGAAGCTGAAGGAGATCGCGGACTCGATCAAGAACACGTTCGCGGCCGACAAGCTGAAGGACTTCGCCACCAAGGAAGCGCTGATGAAGGCGAAGGACGCGATCATGGCCAAGATCGCCGAGCTGAAGAAGATGGTCGGCCTGTAACCCGGTGCTGATCGCGTCCGGCCGCGGGGCAGCCCGCGGCCGGCGGCGTTTCCGGTGGCTGATCCGCCCGCGGTCGGGTACACTTCACTTCCCACCGGAGACGCCGATGTCCCCGCGCCGCACGTTCCTCCTCCTCGCCGCGGTCCTGCTGCCGGCCGGGTTCGCCGCTCAGGTTGGGGGGCAACCGCCCCCCAAACCCCCTGTCGCCGACCCCACCCCGCAGCAACTCGACCACTTCGAGAAGCACGTCCGCCCGGTCCTCGTCGAACACTGCTACTCGTGCCACTCGGCGGCGGCGAAGAAGGTGAAGGGCGGGCTGCGGGTGGACGGCCGCCAACTCCTGCTGGCCGGCGGGGACACCGGCCCGGCGATCGTGCCCGGCGACGCGGCCAAGTCGCGGCTGATCGAGGCCGTGCGGTATGCAAACACCGACCTCCAGATGCCGCCGAAGGGGAAGCTGCCGGACGACGCCATCCGGGCGATCGAGCAATGGGTGAAAGACGGCGCCGCGTGGCCGGCCGAAACGGCGAAGGCGGCGAAGGCCGACGCCTTCGACCTGGCGAAGCGGAAGGCCGACCACTGGGCGTGGCAACCGCCCGTCCGGGCGGAATTGATAATCGAAAAATTCAAAATTCAAAATTTGAAATCGTACGCAGCGGTCGATGCACTCCTCCGGGATGCGCTGGCCAAGAAAGGTCTCACCGCTGCCCCGCCTGCGGACAAGCTCACCCTCCTCCGCCGCGTCACGTTCGCCCTCAGCGGCCTGCCGCCGACGCCCGCCGAGATCGCCGCGTTCCAGAAGGACGACTCGCCGGACGCCTACGCCAAAGTCGTCGATCGCCTGCTGGCGTCCCCGCACTTCGGCGAGCGGTGGGGGCGGCACTGGCTGGACCTGGTGCGGTACGCCGAGAGCCGCGGGCACGAGTTCGAGCCGGACATCCCGAACGCCTATCAGTACCGCGATTATGTGGTGCGGGCGCTCAACGCCGACGTGCCGTACCACCGCTTCGTGCTCGAACACCTCGCCGGCGACGTGCTGCCCGACCCGCGGCTGAACAAGGACGGGGCGAACGAGAGCGCCATCGGCCCCGGCTTCTGGCACCTGGGCGAGGAGGTGCACTCGCCGGTGGACATCCGCCAGGACCAGGCCGACCGCTTCGACAACCGCATCGACGTGGCGACCAAGGCGTTCCTCGGGCTGACCGTCTCCTGTGCCCGCTGCCACGACCACAAGTTCGACGCCATCAGCACGAAGGATTACTACGCTTTATTCGGCCTGCTGGAGGGGGCGAGCTACCGGCAGGTACGGATCGACGGGTGGAAGCAGAACCGGGAGGCGGCGGCGGAGTTGGCCGGGTTGCGGCGGTCTCTCCAGCACGCGCTCCTGCAGTCCGCCATCCAGGGGGGCGTCCCGGACGCTGCGTACTCGCGGTGGGCGGCAAAAGCCACCACCGTGATCGACTACGCCCGCCTGAAGCCCGGCGAGTGGCTGCCGGACGACGTGACGTTCGGCGACGGGCCGGTGTCGGCGGGCAACCGCTTCGTCCGGCGGGCGAACGACTCGTGGCGGCTCCGGTTCGAGCGGCGGACCGCCGCCGTGTTCGACCCGTTCTGGGCGAACCTGAAGCTGGCCCCGCACACCGCCACCGACTACGGCCCGCTCGGCAAGACCACGCGGGCCGGGTTCACCATCCGCACCCCGAGCTTCGTGCTGGAAAAGAAGCGGCTGTACTACCTCGTCCGCGGCGGGGGGGTGGCCTACGCCGCCGTCGCCCAGCACGCGGTCCTCGGCGGGCCGCTGCACCAAAACATCGTTCACCCCGTCAAGACCAGCGACGAATACCGCTGGGTGTCGCACGACGTGAGCGGGTACGTCGGCCAGCGGCTGCACGTCGAACTCACCGCCGACCCGAAGACGCCGTTCGCGGTGGCGCTGGTGGTGCAGGCGGACGACAACCCGCCTGGCCTGCCGCCGGAAGACTTCGACCCGAAGGTGCTGGGGTACGACAGCGACGAACTCGGTGTCTACGGGGAGAACCTGGCCGCGGCGGAGCGCGAACTGGCCAAAAAGGTGGTGTGGGAGTCCCGCCTGGCGGTGTCCATGTGGGACGGGCCGGCGGTGGACTCGCCGGTGTTCGTCCGCGGCAACCCGCGGACGCCCGGCCCGGTGGTGCCGCACCGCTCGCTCGAAGCCCTCGCCGGGGCGGAGCGGATCAAGCACGACGGCGGCAGCGGCCGGCTGGAGTTGGCGAAGCAGTGGGTGGACCCGAAGCAGAACCCGCTGATCGCGCGGGTGGCGGTGAACCGCGTGTGGCACCACCTGTTCGGCCGCGGGCTGGTGCCCAGCACCGACAACTTCGGCGTCATGGGTGAAACTCCGACCCACCCGGAGTTGCTCGACTTCCTGGCGAATCAGTTCGTCGCCGACGGGTGGAGGACGAAGCGGCTGATCCGCACGCTAGTCCTCACCGACGCCTACCGCATGAGTTCGACCGGCACGCCGGCGGCGGACGAGGCCGACCCGACGAACGCCTTGCTGCACAAGTTCCGGGTGAAGCGGCTGGAGGGAGAGGCCATCCGCGACGCCATGCTGAGCGTGAGCGGGCGGCTGGACCGCACTAGTGGCGGGCCGAGCGTACCCATCCACCTCACCCCGTTCCTGGACGGCCGCGGCAAGCCGGCCGTCAGCGGGCCGATCGACGGGGCCGGCCGCCGCAGCCTGTACCTGGCCGTGCGGCGGAACTTCCTGTCCCCGTTCCTGCTGGCGTTCGACACCCCCATCCCGTTCAGCACCGTCGGCCGGCGGCAGGTGTCGAACGTGCCCGCCCAGGCGCTCATCCTGATGAACGACCCGTTCGTCCACGAGCAGGCGGCTCGGTGGGGGAAGGAGTTGGCGAAGCAGCCGGGCACGGTGGCGGAGCGGGTGGGCGGCATGTACCTGGCCGCGTTCGGCCGCCCGCCCACGGCGGACGAGGCGACGGCGTGCGGCGAGTTCGTCGCCGGCAAGGAGGCCGACGCGAAGGCGTGGGGCGAACTGGCCCACACGCTGTTCACGGTGAAGGAGTTCGTGTTCATCAGGTGAACCCGGCCCGTAAGGGCCGTGGGTGTAAATCACATCTGGCTTGCACTCACGGCCCTTGCGAGCCGGGTTCACCCGGAGAAGACCATGCTGTCTCGCCGGGAATGGCTGATGCGGTCGGCGAACGGGTTCGGGGCGGTCGCGCTCGCCTCCCTGCTCGCCGAGCAGGCGCGGGCGGACGGCGTGCTCGCCAAGCCGCACCACAAGCCGACGGCCAAGGCCGTCATCTTCCTGTACATGGACGGCGGGCCGAGCCAGGTGGACACGTTCGACCCCAAGCCGGCGCTCGAAAAGTACCACGGGCAGGACCCGCACAAGGTGCTGGCGAAGGTGGAGCCGACGCAGTTCGCCAACGTCGGCAAGGTGATGGCCTGCCCGTGGAAGTTCAAACAGCGGGGCAAGAGCGGGCTGTGGGTGAGCGACCTGTTCCCGCACACAGCCGAGTGCGCCGACGACCTGGCCGTCGTCCGCTCGGTCACGTCCAAGTTCTCCGAACACACCACCGCGAACTACTTCCTGCACACCGGCTCGGGCATCCAGGGGCGGCCGAGCTGGGGCGCGTGGACCGGGTACGGGCTGGGCAGCGGGAACAATGAGCTGCCCACGTTCGTGGTGCTGAACGGCGGGCTGATCCCGCCCGGCGGGTTGGACAACTTCAACAGCGGGTTCCTGCCGGCGGCGTACCAGGGGAGCGTGTTCAAGGCGGGCAAGACCCCGCTGGCGAACGTCAGCCCGCTCGAACCGGGCGAGCGGCAGCGGGCGAAGCTGGACCTGATGAAGCGGCTGGACGGGATGACCGCCGCCCGCGACGCGGCGATCGACGCCGCCATCACCAACTACGAGACGGCGTACCGGATGCAGACGGCGGTGCCGGACCTGACGGACATTTCGAAGGAGACCGAGGCGACGAAGAAGTTGTACGGACTGGACTCGACGTACCCGCAGACGGTCACGTTCGGCACCCAGTGCCTGACCGCCCGGCGGCTGGTGGAGCGCGGGGTGCGGTTCATCGAACTCACCTGCCCGGCCATCGGCGGGCACGACCGCTGGGACCAGCACGCCGGGCTGAAGAAGGGGCACGAGGATAACGCGCGGGCGGTGGACCAGCCGATCGCCGGGCTGCTGAAGGATCTGAAAGCCCGCGGGCTGCTGAAGGACACGCTGGTGCTGTGGGGCGGGGAGTTCGGCCGCACCCCGTTCGCCCAGGGGGGCGACGGCCGGGACCACAACCCGTACGGGTTCAGCGTGTGGCTGGCCGGCGGCGGGGTGAAGGGCGGCGTCACCCACGGGGAGACGGACGAGTTCGGGTACAAGGTGGTGCAGGACCGCGTCGAGATGCACGACCTGCACGCCACCCTGCTGCACCTGCTCGGGGTGGACCACACCAAGCTGACGTTCCGGTTCGGTGGCCGCGACATGCGGCTGACCGACGTGCACGGCGAGGTGGTGAAGGCGGTGATTGCGTAGGGCAGGGAAGAGTTCATCACAGAGTCACAGAGGACACAGAGCCGCACAGAGGAAGTCAGACAACGAAGGCGATTCACCGCCGAGGGCACATGAGGGCACGAGAGGAAGACAGGACGAAAGGTTCTGAACACCTGATCTTCTCTCATGTGCCCTCATGTGCCCTCGGCGGTGAAATCTACTTCTGCTCGGTGTCTACTGTGACTCTGTGGTGAACTCTGATTGCCTGTTCATTTTTTTCGTTCCCCCCGCGGTCGCGTCGGGTATCCTCGGGCGGCCGTATCTCTCATTCTTTGTTCGTCTCATTCCCCACTCGTTTCGCAGGAGGCCGACTGATGACGCGCACCCTCGGGTTCGCCCTGGCCGCTCTCGCCGTCTCGCTCCTCGCGGCGCCCGCCCGCGCCGCCCCGATCCGCTTCGCCACCACCCTGAGCGGGCCGGCCGAGGCCCCGCCGAACGCCTCGCCCGGCACCGGCACCGCCCTGGTCACGTTCGACATCGCCACCCACACCATGCGGGTGCAGACGACGTTCAGCGGGCTGACCGCCCCGACCACCGTGGCCCACATCCACGGGCCGACGGCCGTGCCGCTCACCGGGGCCACGGGGGTGATGACCACCCTCCCGACGTTCCCCGGGTTCCCGGCCGGGGTAACGGCCGGCAGCTACGACCAGACGTTCGACATGACCCTGGCGTCGTCGTACAGTCCGGGGTTCCTGGCCGCCAACGGCGGGTCCACCGCCGCCGCTGAAGCGGCGTTCCTGAACGCCCTGCTGGGCAAGCGGACGTACCTGAACGTCCACACGACCGCGTTCCCCGGCGGGGAGATCCGCGGGTTCTTCGTGGAGACGCCCGAGCCGACCAGCCTGCTGGTGTTCGCCGGTCTGGTGGGTGCGGTCGGGTTGGCCCGCTTCCGCCGCCGGACGGCCTGACCGACATTCGATGCCGGTCGCGGGTGATAATCCCGTCGAGGGGTACGGCCGCCCGCGACCGGCCATTCCACTTCATCTCACCTCGCCCGCAACTCCACCCCGCCCCCCAATAGAATTCCGCCGTCTGACGCACCCGGAGTCCGCCGTGACGCTCGTCCTCACCCTCGTCGTCGTGTCGGTGGCGTCGGCCGCCGTGCTGTGGGGCCTGGCCCTGTTCCTCCAGGGGTACCTGTACAACGAGCCGGCGGACAAGCTGCCGCTGCGGGCGGCCGTCGGCGGGCTGGCGGTCGGCTGCTTCGTCACCTTCTGGGTGTACGTGAACACGCGGGCCGACCGGGAGAACAAGTACGGCGCGCTGCACCAGTTCACCCCGGAGGGGCGGACGGAGGTGGGCGGGTTCGACGCCGTGTACAAGTCCCGCCGCGGCGGCGAGGCGACGGAGCAGACGACGGCGTTCAAGAAGCGGATTGGGCCGCGGGGGCAGCCCGAGTACGCCTCGGCCGACGCCACCGTGTTCAAGCTGAACACCGCCGACCACGTCACGTCCGCGATCATCGTGACCGACGGGCAACCGGCCCCGGCCCGGTTCGACGCGGTGCTGAAACCGGACGGGTGGACCTACGACGGGGAGAAGAAGACGTTCCGCGAGGTCGGCGGGAAGCGGTACATCGAGGGGGACGAGCCGGGGGTGATCCTGGCCCCGAGCGGCAGCGCCATGTGGGCGGCCGTCGCGCTGAACGCGCTGCTGTTCGTGGTGCTGTTCGCCGTGTTCTGGCCGGTGCTGCGGTTCGGCCCCGGCCACGCCGTCGGCCTGGCGGTGGTGATCGGGCTGGCTGTTCTGCTCGTCCTCATGCCGCTGCTGTTCGGGCTGAACAAGCTCCCGCCGGTGGTGGCGATGACGGCGCCGACCCAGGCGAAGTGAGGGCGGGCCTCTTCGTTGGTGTCCAGGCTTTAGCCTGTCTTCCGTGGTGCGAAGAACGGCCTGAAGGCCGGACACCAACACCGCCGGTCCTCATCCATTTCTCCACCTAAATGGCTGTCGTCAAGTGGAGACGTGGTGTCGTAAAGCGGCGTGGAGTCAGATCCATCCCCAGCCGAGAACCCAGAAGCTGAAGTACACCCAGCCGACGTACCAGGCGGGGAAGACCAGCACCAGTTCCGGGAAGTACCACCAAGCCGAGCGGGGGCGGCCGGTGCGGCGCAGGTGGGTCAGGTCGAGGAGCAGGGACGCCGCCGGGACGGCCAGTACGCCGATCGGCATGCCGATCCAGTGCATCTGTGGGTAGAAGTAGATCTTTGTCCAGTCGGGGTCGCACGCCCACGTCACCGGCACGGCCAAGGCCAGCATGGGGGTAAGCCAAAGTCCGGCCGACCGGGCAGAACGGGTCCGGACGACGGCCGCCTTCGCCAGGTAAAGCAACGCGATCAGGGCCAGAACCCCGGCCGTGGGTATCCACTCGGGCATCATCGGCGTAGGCATCAGCATCCCCTTGACGACGTTCCTATGCCGACGAGTTTACCGGCAAGCTGACCGCTCGCACTTCTCCATTCGGAAGTTGGGGTAGCACGGCGAACCGGGGGGGGGTATGTCGCGGCGTCTGCCGTCCCGCCCGGAGGGTGCCTGATGCGGTCGCTGCTCGGTGTCGCCGTCGTCCTGCTGCTCGTCTCGTCCCCCGTGGTCGCGTTCGTCCCGCCGGCCTACGACGACGCCCCGATCCGGGCCATCCGGTTCGTAGACAAGGATCAGGGGGTGGCGGTCGGGGACCAGGGCGTGGTGTGGATGACGCTGAACGGCGGCAAGACGTGGGACCGCATGAAGAGCGGCACGAAGGCGTCGCTACGGGCGGTGTGCTTCGCCGGCCCGTTCCACGGGTGGGCGGTCGGGCGGACGGAACTGGGCGTCGGGTCGGCCGGCACGGTGCTGGCCACCGCCGACGGCGGGCTGACGTGGGCGGAGGTGAACGCCACCAGCCTGCCCGGCCTGAACGTGGTGCAGTTTTTCGACGACACCCGCGGCATCGCCGCCGGCGACGGCACGCCGGGCAACCCCGGCGGGGTGTTCGTCACGTCGGACGGCGGGAAGAACTGGGTGGCCCTGTCCGGCCCGCCGACCACCAGCTGGGTGTGCGGCCAGTTCGACAACATGAGCACCGGCACCCTCGGCGGGGTGTGGGGCAAGCTGACCGCCTGCGAGAAGGGCATTCAGAAGCCGGCGGCGGCGGACGGGCTGGTCGGGCGGACCGTCCGCGGGCTGGCGTTCGACGGGCCGAACGGGGTGGCGGCGTGCGACACCGGCATGATCCTCACCACCGCCGACGGCGCGAAGTCGTGGGCGGCGTGCGACACCGGGCTGCCGGCGGCGGTGAGCGCGAGCGTCGATTTCCGCTGCGTCGCCCGGCACGGCAGCACGGTGTGGGTGGGCGGTAGGCCGGGATCGGTGGTGCTGAAATCAACCGACGGCGGGAAGACGTGGACCGCCTGCCGGACCGGGTGGAACCTGCCGCTGAACGCCATGTGCGCGACCAGCGCGACGGACGTGTGGGCGGCCGGCGAGTTCGGCACCATCCTGAAGTCGGCCGACGGCGGGAAGACGTGGACGGTGCAGAAGTGCGGCGGGCAGCGGGCGGCGGTGCTGTTCGCCCACGCCTCGGGTATGGATGTGCCGATGGACGCGGTGGCGATGCTCGGCGGGAAGGACGGCTACCTGTCGGCGGCGGTGGCGGTGACGTGTGCCGATCCGACGGCCGACCTGAAGCACGTCCAGGACGAGTTCCGGCTGCAATCGGCGATGCGGCTGGCCGGCGGCACGGCCGCCGATTACCTCCGCACGTTCCCCCTGCCGACACACCTGGGCGATTGCAAGCCGGCCGACCTGTTCGCCCTGTGGAGCGCGCCGGACGGCGACCGACTGGTGCGGGAACTGGTGCTGGCGATCCGCATGTGGGGGCCGGACGTGATCGTGGCCGACCGGCTGTCGGGCACCGCGTCGCCGGCCGAGCAGGTGGTGCTGGCGGCGGTGCAGAAGGCGTTCAAGCTGGCCGAAGATCCGAAAGCGTTCCCGGAGCAGATCGAGGCGCTCGGGCTGAAGCCGGTGGCGGCGAAGAAGCTGTACGCCGTCGCCCCGGAGCCGAGCAAGGACGCGCCGGTGAAGCACGACAACACGCTGTTCGCCAAGACGCTGTTCAACACCCCGCAGGGGTACGCCGAGCCGGCGTGCGCCGCCCTGGGAGAGGGCATCACCCCGCCCGGCCGCCGCAGCTTCCGGCTGGTGTCGCACCGGGTGCCGGGGTGCGAGAGCCACGCCGACATGACCGTCGGGCTGGACCTGGCCGAGGGCGGCACCGCCCGCCGCAAGCTGCCGGCGTTCGACCCGACCCTGGACGAGCTGTTCAAGAAGGCCGAGGGGTACTTCGGCCAGCGGCGGACGATCGAGGGGCTGGTGTTGTCCGGGAACTCCACCGTCGGGGTGGAGCGGGCGATGGCGATGGCCGCCGACACCCTGCGGAAGCTGCCCGACGACCTGGCCTGCCGCACGGCGGTGGCGCTCGGCCGGCAGATGGCCGCCCAGGGGCGGTGGGTGGCGGCGCGGGAGTTGTTCCTGATCGCCGCCGATCGGTACGCCGACTTCCCCGAAGCGGCCGAGGCGGTGCGGTGGCTCGGCCGGTACTACGCCAGCAGCGAGGCCCGCACCCGCGCGGCGAAGGAGAACGCGGTCGTCCTCCAGTACAGTCTGATCGCGCCGAAGGAGGGGGCGGTGAAGCAGGCCGCCCACGTCGAGGCGGTGACATCCAACCAGCAGTCGATGCGGCTGACCGACGGCGAGGCGACGCAGGCGTGGTGCCGGGCGTGCCTGGAGATGGACGGCAAGCGGAAGGGGTTCGGCCCGGCGTACACGCACGACCCGGCGATGGCGGTGCTGACCGCGTCCGCCCGCCGGCAACTCGGGCTGTCGCAGGACGCGGTGAAGGGCGTGTCGGCGTACTTCGCCGCCAACCCGAGCTACAAGGAGATGGCGGCGGGGGCCAACCCGTGGCGGGACTGCCTGGCTGCCGAGTTGTGGCTGGCCGACCGCACGGCCGTTCCCGTTCAGCCGAAGCCGTTCGCCCTGTGCCCGAAGGTGGCGAACAAGCCGTTCCTGGACGGCAAGCTGGACGACGACTGCTGGAAGGGGCAGAAGCCGATCGAGGCCAGCACCGCCCGCGGGGACCTGAGCGGATACTCCACGAAAGCCTACTTCGCGTTCGACGACGAGTACCTGTACTTCGCCGTGGAGTGTACACACCC
The DNA here is from genome assembly GCA_022841795.1 of Fimbriiglobus sp. Lineage (GTDB taxonomy): Bacteria > Planctomycetota > Planctomycetia > Gemmatales > Gemmataceae > JALHQU01. Next base: position 27,626 of record JALHQU010000012.1, on the reverse strand, counting down.
GGACGGGAAAGCGCTGCCGAAGGCCGATCAGCGGCGGCGGGACGACGACCTGCGGGGCAAGGACCGGGTGGACATCCTGCTGGATTTGGACCGCGACTACCAGACGTACTACCGCCTCCAGGTGGACCAGCGGGGGTGCGTGGCCGAGGACTGTTGGGGCGACGCGACGTGGAACCCGAAGTGGTTCGTGGCCGTCGAGCCGACGCCGACCGGGTGGACGGCCGAGATCGCCGTCCCGCGGGCGGAACTGGCCGGCGGGTCGTTCAAGGCCGGCACGACGTGGGGCATGAACGTCACGCGGGTGGTGCCGGGGGTGGGCTGCCAGTCGTGGAGCGGCCCGGCCGCGGACACCCCGCGACCCGAGGGCATGGGCCTGATGCAGTTGCACGACGAGAAGAAGTGATTTGGCGAGCGGCCGGCGTGAGCCGGCTGTTCAAGTTGAGGAACAGCCGGCTCACGCCGGCCGCTCGCCATACGCCTCACTCCCCCCGTAACACCGGCTGCGTGAACCCGTTGCCGGCGCCCGGCGTCGGCGCCCAGCCGAGCTTACTGTGGTCGATCTTGCCGGTCAGCTCGTCGTACACGTGCTTCACGTTGTCCGGGATGTCCTTCGCCGCCTTGCCCGTCCACTCCTTGTACCAGTTCATCGTCAGCCCGGCGGTGATGGCCTTCACCTCCTTCTTGTCGTCGATCCCCTTCTTCACCTCCGCCCGCAGGTCCTCGAAGTACCGCCGCTGCTTCGCCAGCAGGTCCTTGCCCGCCACCTCGCCGTGGCCGGGGCACACCAGTTTCACGTCCAGCTTCTCCACCTTCGTCAGCACCTGGATCCACGACGCCGAGTTCGAGTGGCCCATGAAGTTGAACGCCCCGTTCACGCACGCATCCCCGGTGCAGACGAGCTTGTGCTTGGGCAGGTACGCCACCGCGTCGCCGGGGGTGTGGGCGTGGCCGTAGAAGATGAACTCCACCCGCTGCGTGCCGTCGTCCAGCACCAGCGTCTCGTCGAACGCCTCGTCCACGGTTTTCAGCTCGTTCTCCTTGATGTCCTTCCGCCCGTCTATCTTCTTCTGCTCCTTCTCCCACTCGGCCGGGCCGTTCGCCTTCAGCAGGCGGGCACAGTTGGTGCTGCCGATCACCTTCGCCCCGGCCTTCGCCCACACCGTGTTCCCCCAGGCGTGGTCGCCGTGGTGGTGCGTGTCGAACACGTACTTCACCGGCTTGTCGGTCGTCTTCTTGATCGCCGCCAGCACGTCCTCGGCCTCCTTCGGGAAGTTGGCGTCGATGACCACGACGTACTCCTTGAACACGATCCAGATGTTGTTGCTCCCGCCGAACGGCACCTTCGGGTCGGTGGCCGAGATGGACGAGTAGCGGAAGAACACGCCGGGGGCGATCTCCTTCACGTCGTTGAACTTCATCTGCGGCAGCTCCACCTTGTCGTCCGGCTTCGGCTTGTCCTGGGCGAACAGCACGGCGACGGTGACGGCGGCGGCGGTGGCGGCCAGCAGTGCGAGGCGCTTGAGCATGACGGACACCCGGAGGGCAGGGGAGGGGCGTAGTATAGTTCCTGGCGAACCCGGCCCGCAAGGGCCGCGGGTGCGTGATAGCTGGCTCGCACCCCCTCCCTGGCGGTCGGGGTTCACCAGGAGGGGGTTTCACATGGACGAAAAAGCCCGGCTCGCCGTCGTCGCCGACAAGCTGCTGATCGGCCGGTATCACCGCCACGTGTTCCTGTGCATCGGCGAGGACTGCTGCACGAAGGAGGAGGGGCAGGCGGCGTGGGAGGCGCTGAAGAAGGAGCTGAAGGACCGCGGCCTGTCGCTGAGCGTCGGCCCGAGCGCCTGCTACCGCACGAAGGTGCAGTGCTTGCGGGTGTGCGGGTCCGGGCCGATCCTGGTGGTGTACCCGGAGGGCACGTACTACTTCGGCATGACGGCGGACAAGATTCCGGAGTTCGTTGAGAAGCACCTGATCGACGGGCAGCCGATCGAGGAGCGGGTGTTCGCCCGCAACCCGCTGCCGCTGGTGTGAGGTGGAGGTGGGATCAGCCCGCCCGACTGCGGGGGATGGCCGAGCCGACGGCGTCGAAGGCGTCTCGCAGCTCGTCCTGGTTCTGCGGCCGCTCGGCCGGGTTCTTGGACAGCATCCACATGCACAGGTCGGAGGCGAGCGGCGGCACCTTCGGGTTCACCTGGTGCGGCGGCACCGGGGCGGTGTTCAGGTGGTGGAAGATGAGCTGGATGCGGTTCTTGCCCTCGAACGGCAGGCGGCCGGTGAGCGCCTCGTAGAACGTCACCCCCAGGCTGTAGATGTCCGCCCGCAGGTCCACCACGCTCGCGTCCATCGCCTGCTCGGGGGCGAGATAGGCGGCGGTGCCGGCCAGCTCCGGCCCGGTCTGCCCGGACATGGCCTGCAAAATCGGCTGCTTCGCCAGCCCGAAGTCGATCAGCTTGGCCGCCCCGTTCCCCTCCACCAGCACGTTGTCCGGCTTGATGTCGCGGTGGACCAGCCCGGCCTGCCACACCGCCCCGAGCGCGTCCGCCACCTGCGCCACGATGTACACCGCCCACCCGACCGGCAGGATGCCGCCGGTGCGCAGCAGTTCGCCGAGCGGCTGGCCGTCGATGTACTCGGTCACCAGGTACGGCCAGCGGGGGTCGAACCCGAAGTCGATGAACCGCACCACCCGCGGGTGCTTGACACGGGCCAGCGCCGCCGCCTCGGTCCGCATCTGCCGCATGGCGGCGGTGCGGTCGAACACGTTCGCCCAGTTGACGATCTTCAGCGCCACCGGCGTCTGCGTGCCCGCCTCCAGCCCGCGGAACACGAAGCACGACACCCCGGCCCCGAGCCGCTCTTGCAGGACGAACGGCCCGACCTCGTCGCCCACCTGCGGCGGCGGGGCGGTCGGCTGCTCGCCCTCCTGTTCGGCCACGTGCTCGGCGATCGCCCGCCGGATGTGGGCGATCGACTTGGTGTCCTCGTTCTGCCCGCGGATGGTGTCGGCCACGTCGCGGTCGGCGTCCGTACTCGGGGTGAGCGGCGGGGTGTTCATGACGGCGGTGCGGTCGGGATTCGTGGTCAGCGCTGAGCCTACCACACGAATTCCACGCCGCCGGCGATTTTCTCAGGTTCGGACCGACCCGCGTTCGCGGCCGGCGCGAGGTTTCGGCGGGGGGAAGAAGCGGGTGCGAACAAAGAGGGCCGGGGTGTCAATTCCCGGCCCGGAAGCGTTGTGTTGCAGCAGCGCGTTCGGCTGCCGGCGGAATGTTATCGCTGCGGCGGGGCGGGACGGGTGGCCGACCGTCTCCGACGGTCGGCACCGACTCCCGGAGGGAGTCGGCCACCCGAGCCTGTCACCGCTGCGGCGGGGCGGCCTCGCGGATCATCGCCCCGCGGTCGTCGCTCAGCACCAGCACGGCGAACCGCTCGACCGGCTGCCGCTCCGGGGTGCTCACCGTGGCGTAGTCGAACTTGCCCCGCAGGTCGGTGTACCCGTCCTTGTGGAACTTCACCCGCCCGTCGGCCAGCCGGGCGTACACCTTCACGTACACCTTGCTCAACCCCTTCGCCCCGCCGGCGTCCGACACCTTCACCTGCCCGTAGTTCTCGGTCACGGCCACGGTCATGGCGGTGGCGTAGTACGGCACCGCCCGCGTCTTGCCGGCCGCCGTCACCTCCACCAGCACGTTCTTGCCGGCGAACTCGGCCGGCAGCGGCACGCTCGTCTTCGGCTGGCCCTTCTCCAGCTTCACCTCGTCGGTGCGGTTCGGCCGGATGCTGGCGAACTGCCCGCCGGACTGCTGCACGAACGGGTTGCTGCTGAACAGCAGCTCCACGTCCATCGGGTAGTAGTTCACCCGCACGGCTTCCAGGTTCTGGTGCGTCACGACCAGCGTCTTGCCGTCGAGCGCGGCCTCGAAGTTCGGTTCGGTGGCGGCCAGTTGCCCCTGCTTCTGGTCGCGGTCGTCCTTGTCCGCCACCGCCGTCGCCTTGCCCTCGATCTCGTCCAGTTGGTTGAGCACCGCCTGGAACGTGTTCCGCCAGCGGTCCACCGGGTGGTTCACGTACTGCATGGCGATGGACCGGGCCTTCCGCGGGTCGTCGGTGAACATCTCCAGGTAGGCGGCGCAGTAGTCGTACTGCATCTTGGTGGCGGTGCGGTCGCGGTTCACCCGGCTGAATGCGTCCGCCGCCTCGTCGATGCGGTCTTGCAGCAGCAGGTGATACACCACCGCCAGGGTGTCGTCGTCGGTCAGTTGCCGGCGGTACGACAGCCCCTTCAGCAGGTTGTGGTACTGCCAGTGCTGGCGGTCGTTCACGATCTGCCGCCGCTTGCCCAGGGCGTGGGCGCGGGCGTTCACCAGGGGCTTGTACTCCAGGTGCTCGTAGGTGTGCCGGGCGACCGGGTCGATGGCGAGCAGCGGCGACTCGATCGGCCCGCCGGCCTCGGCCACCAGCGCGTCGGCGTGCAGCAGGAACTGGCGGGCGACGGCCACGTCCGCGTGGAACAGCCCGTAGCTGTACAGCGTCGGCTGGTACAGGTGCCGGTCTTGCAGCAGCTTCACCACCGCCTCGAAGAACCCGCGATCCTTCATGCGGAACGCGATCTTGTCCAGGTTCAGTGAACGCACGTTCTCCCGGTTCAGGAACGCCAGCACGTCGTCGGTGCTGCCGCTCTGCGACACGTAGTCCCAGGTGGTGGTGTCGATCTTGGTCGGCTTGGCGACCACGGTGAACGTCACCGGCTTGGCCGCCGCCACGAACTGCTCGCTCTTCGCCACGTGCACCGGGAACTGGGCGAACGTGCCGGGGGTGGGGAAGTAGAACAGGTAGTCGATGGTGTGCGTGCGGTACGGCTCCAGGTCGAGCTGGTGGGCCTTGGTGAACCGCCCGCCGGCCAGCGCGATCGCCCCCACCGGCACCTGCACCAGCACGCTCAGCTTCTGCCGGGACGAGGTCGGGTTGGTGACGACCACCTGGCAGCCGTACACCACCTGGGCGACGAACTCGCCGGACACGAAGTTGTCCACCGCCTCGTTGTTCACGGTGATGAACCGGGCGCCGTTCCGGTAGAAGTTCTGGCTGACCAGGATGGGCAGCGGCCCGCCCGCCCCGTCCGCCGCCTTCACCTCCTCGTGGAACGCGATCACCCGCCCGCCCGGCTTGAACGTCATCTTCCCGCCGTCGAACGTGATGTCGTGCTTGGCCGGCTCGAACGGCAGGTCGAGCACCGCCAGGGCGAACATCATCTCGGTGAAGTTCCGCGACGCCGCCGGGATGTGCCGGGTGAGGAACCCGCCCTTGCCGTCGTGCTTGGCGTAGTCCGCCCAGAACGGGTTGACCGGCACCAGGTCGGCGACCTGCGCCTGGATCGGCAGCTTGTAGTAGTTGTTCTCCGCCCACTCCATCGTCGGGTCGATCTTGCGGTAGAACTGGCGGACCTGCGAACGGACCCCGAGGCCCTTCGCGTCGTCGAAGTACAGTTCCTCCCGCTTCTTCGCCTTGCCGTCCTCCCGTATTGCCTCATCCAGTTTTTCGATGGCTTTGTCCTTGCTCTCCCCGTCGCGGGCTTCCAACTTCTGCATCAACTCCTTCTTCTCATCCCCGCCGTTCTTACCGCCGCGGAACCCACCCAGGCCACCGCCGGTCGGGCCGGGCATCGGACTGTCGGTCGGCTTCTCGCCGGCCGGGAACCCGCCGTCGCCCTTCGGCTCCTCTTTACCCGACACCGGCTTCGGGTCGCCGGCCGGCCGACCCGGCCGCCCGGCCACCTCCGCCTCCAGGCCGGTGGCCGTCACCGCCACGTCGTACAGGTACAGGTCGCGGTCCGGGGTCGGCGGCAGCAGCTTAAGCAGGTCGGACAGGTGGCGGGCGGTCTTCGCCGGCTCGCCGTCGATCCGCTTCGCCAGCAGCACCCGCTCGGGCACGTTCAGCCGGTTGAAGTGCCACGGCTCGACGAACCGGCTCACGTCCACGTCCAGCAGCCACAGGTCGAGGAACGTCTTGTCCTTCTTGTTCGCCAGGTACGGTTTGATCACCGCGGCGAAGAACTGGGGGTCTTTCTGGGCCAGGAAGTAGTTCAGCTCGTGGCAGGCGTGCTTCGAGTACAGCTCCCGCTTCTCCTCCGCCTTCAGCTTCGGCCACCGCAGGACGAACGCGAACTCGGTCAGCTTCGGGTCCTTGCTCAGGGTGGCGTACAGCCCGTGGACCTTCGCCAGGCTGTCGTACACCTCGAACCGGCTGCCGGCCGGGTCGTCCAGGGTGAACGCCTGGTTGGCGTCCAGCACCGTCACCTGCTTCTGCTGGGTGAAGTGCTTCGCCGGGTCGAGGCCGACGGCCAGCCGCAGGTCGGCGAACCGGGCCGGCTGCTCCGGCAGGGCGGTGCTGCGGAACGTGGTGTTCAGCGGATCGACCGCCACCACATGCACCCACGAGTGCGAGCCGAGCGCCTTTCGCGGCACCGCGATGACGCCGTTCTCGTCCGGCACCAGGTTGAGGGCGACGGTCGAGGCGTCCATCAAGAAGTCGAGGTTGGGCGTCAGGTTGTTCGGCGGGGGCGGAGGCATTCCCGGTGCGGTCGCCGGTGATGGCGCCGCCGGCACCTGCTCCGCTGGGCGGGACGCGCCCTTGCCGCTGAACGCATCGCCCTCTCGCACCTGCTGCTCGCCCGTCTGCGTGGTCCGCACCGCCCACGGGTTGAGCAGCAGTTCCGGCCGGGTGAGCATGTTGCCGGGGTACTTCTTCTGGTCCCGGCGTTCGAGCACATAGCGATACTCGTCGCCGATGTTCCGCCCGGTCAGGTACACCGAGTCGGCGTGGCCCGGATACACCCCCGCCAGTTCCGCATCCCGCACCCGTGCCAGGTCGTCGAACGGCGAGAAGTGCGGCTGGTAGCGGGTGGCGAACACATGCACGCGGGCGAACTTCGAGAAGTCCCGAAGCTTCACCGTCACGCTCTCGGCGTCGGCCGTCAGGGATGCGATCTGCACCGGCGGCAGGCCGGGCTGTTGCAGGTGTCGCAGCTTGCCCAGCACATACCCGCGGTCGATCTGCCCGTCCACCACGCGGACGCGGATCTTCTCCCCGCTCCGCTTCAGCCACAGGTCGTAGTCGCCGGCGGCGAGGCCCTTCAGCTCGATCACCCCGTCGGCCACGGCGATGGCGTCGAACCTGTCCGCCCGGATGTCGTTGCCCTTCACCTCGAACAGCGCCAGTTCGTCCCGGCTCGGCTGGCCGGCGGCGCCCAGGTACGGCAGCCGCACCGCGTCGCCGGCCTTGGCGTGCACCAGTTGTCGGTAGGTGTGCCGGTCGGTCTGGAGGTTCCACCCGCGGGGCAGGCCTTCCGGCCCGGTGGCGGTCACGCTGGTGATATCGGTCAGCCGGCCGAGGTTCAGCCGCCCCTTCGCATCCGTCTTCAGCGTCACGCTCACCGGCTCCCGGAAGTCGCGGTGCTTGATCGTCAGTTGCACCGGGCGGTCCGGCTTGGCTTCTCCGGTGCGACCGAGCAACTCGATCACGTATTCGCCGCCGAACTTGGCGAAGTGCAGGTCTTCGGTCTTGTCCGACCGGGCGATGCCGTTGAGCGGGAACGCCTGCCCGGTGGCCACGTCGATCGTCTTGCCGGTGCTGAGCGACTTCACCTTGGCCGTCAGCGCGATGTGCAGGCTGGCGGTGCGGGGCGGGACGCGGAAGTCGTGCGTCGATTCGCGGTCCTCGAACAGCTTGAAGTCCGGCACCTCGGCGGACGTGGGGATGCCGTCGTGGTCGGTGCTAGTGATCCGCATCCGCACGTCGTCGAGCAGCTTCACCGACACCGGCTTGCCGTTCAGCGACACGCCGGGGCGGACGATCAGTTGGGCCACCCGCTGCGTCAGCAGGCTCTCCCGATCGACGTGGATGGCCGCGGTGAAGGCGTAGCTCTCCGGCTGGTGGTCCAGGTGGTCCAGGCTGGAGAACTCGCCGCGGCTCAGCACCACCGGCCGGCGGCCGGGGTTGGTGCTGAACGGCACCTGAATCGTCCCGTCCTTGTCCGCGGTGTACTCCTGCCCGCCGACCCACAGCTTCGCGTCGTTCACCGGCTTGTTGTTCTCGTCCACCACGCTCACCACCTGACCGGCCGACCCGGTGACGACGAGCGGGCGGAGGGAGCCTTTGCGGACCAGCGCCCGGCTGCTCTTGCCGCCGCCGATCAGGTCGATGACGTACACGCCGGGGCGGTTCGGCTCGGGGATGCTCAACTTGCGGGCCGGGTCCGGGAACGACAGCGACACCGGGGTGCGGCGGAACGGGTCGCCCCCGCCGCTGATGGCGAACTCGGCGTTCGGCACCAGCCCGTCCAGGTTGATGTCGGTGTCGATCTCCCGCTGGTGGGTGCGGTAGAAGTTGGTGGTGTTCACCTCGAACACCTTCACCAGCAGGGTCGGGGCGTTCTTCACGAACAGGTCGATGCGGACCGCCTCGTCCACCCCGAAGTCGGACTTGTTGGTGAACGCGAAGTCGATGTCCACCCGCTCCTTCAGCGCCTGCAGTTGTTCCGGCGGCAGGAGCGACGCCCACTTCTCGCCGTCGCCCAGCCCGAGCGTCAGCTTCGTCTCGGCGAACAGGTGCCGCAGGTACACGTCGTTGACGTACTGCTCGAACTTGGTGGTGCCGGTGGCGTCGGCCAGGAAGTGGGCCAGGTAGCTGCGGACGAGCGGCTCGTCGGTGCCGATCGGCGGGAGCAGGGTGAGGGCGGAGTAGTCGGCCCCGAGGTGGGCGGGGTAGTCGCGGGCCTCGCGGCTTTCGAGCAGCCGCTTCGCCATGTACCCCTGGTTCCGCGGCAGCTTCAGGTACGCCAGGAACAGGGCCTCGTCGTACTTCCCCTCCACCCGGTCGAACGCCAGCCGGTGATACAGGACGTGCGCCTTGAGCGGGTTGTGAACCAGCGCCAGCCGGTCCACGAACTTCTGCAACCGCTCCAGGTACGCCCGCGTCAGCTTGCGGTCCCGCTTCCAGTCGTCGTCCGCGCCGGGTTGCAGCTTGGTGATGTACGCCGCCACGAACGCCGCGTCGTTCAGCAGGATCGGGTGCGGCTTAAGCAGCGCCTCCAGTTGCGGGATGGTCAGTTGCTTGTGGATCGCATACGAGCCGAACGCCTGGGCGTGTTCGGCCTTCAGGTCGGCGGCGATCAGGTCCACCAGGCTCGGGGCGTCCGGCCGTTGCAGCCGCGAGACTAGCTGGCGGCGGTTCTGCCAGCTCAGCGTCTCGGCCGCCACCCAGTCGAGCGAGGCGTCCTCGAAGTTGTCCAGGTTGCCCCAGCGGGCAAGCGAACTAGCCTTCAGCGTGTCGCGGCTGATGAGCTTCGGGTCCAGGGCGGTGGGCAGGTTGGCCTCGGCCCCGACCGACTCCTTCTGGTGGTGGAAGTGCGTGCCCAGCCGGTTCCGCAGGTACTCGATCGTCTTCTTCGGGTCCTTCTCGTAGGTGAGCAGGGCGTACCGGGTCTGGATTTCGGTCAGCCGCGGGGTCTGGTGGTGCCGCTCGTGCCACAGCTTGGTCAGCGGCTCCACCTTCTCAAACTGCTCGGTGTTCAGGTAGTGCAGGCAGTGGTAGTAGTAGTAATCGTCCGTGCCGGGGATGAGCTGCTTGAGCGCGGCCGGGCGGTCCTTCGCCAGCGCGAAGTCTTCGACGTACCCGATGTCGCCGGCCGACGACCGTCCGGTCATGACCACTCCCCCCGCGAGGGCGGCCAGCACCGCCCCCGCCAGCACGGTTCGTCGAGTCATCGTACACCTGTGAAGTGGGACCGGCGGCCCGGCCGCCGTACACGCATTGCACTACCTAACCCGACGACGGCGGGCCAGCGGAGATTTGTCACGAGGGTGTCACGGGGGAGGATCAAGACCTCACCCCCCGGCCCCCTCTCCACTTTGGAGAGGGGGTGTTCAAGCGAGAGACGCATCCGCGGAACAGCCGATGGCCGGCGTTGAGCGACCACCGCACTCGGTGTGTTCCCCCGTTTGAACACCCCCTCTCCACTTTGGAGAGGGGGCCGGGGGGTGAGGTCGATCGGTCACTCCTCGATCACCGAACTGAGCGGCTTGTCCGCCAGGAACAACTCGACGATCCGCACGGCCGTCTCGCGGTCGTCGTGCGACAGGTCTTCACTCTCCAGCACCTTCCGCATGCCGGTCACGGCGATGTCGAAGTCACCGGCCTCGGCGTGGGCCACCGCCAGCGCCTGCCGCGCCCACCACGCTTTCGGTGCCGCGGCCACCAACTTCTTCCCGCGGGCCACCGCCTTCTCCGCGTCCGCCACCCCCTCGTTCGTCCCGAGGGCGTACAGGCCGGTGAGGTAGTACAGCGCGTCGGCACACTTCGGGTCGTGTTCGACCGCCTTCTCGTACTCGGCGATGGCGTCCGCGTATTCGCACCTGATGGCGTGGACGACCCCGCGGCCGGTGAGTGCCTCGGCGCACTTCGGGTCGAGTTCGACGGCGCGGTTGAAGTCGTCGAACGCCTTGTCGTACTCCTGCTGTTCGAGGCGGGCGTACCCCCGACGGCAGTAGGCGAGTGCGGACTTCGGATCGAGGTCGATCGCCTTCGTGTAGTCGGCGGTCGCCTTTTCCCAGGCCTGCTGGTGGCCGCGCACGTCCCCGCGGCGGACGTGGCTGCCCGCGTCTTTGGGGTCCAGCTCGATCGCCTGGGTGAAGTCTGTGGCCGCCAGATCGTACTGCTTGCGGGTGGTGCGGACGACACCGCGGGCCCGCCACGCCTCCACGCACTTCGGGTCCAGGTTGAGGGCGGCGATCAGGTCGAACTCGGCCTCGTCCAGGTCGCCGCGGGTGCAGCGGATGACTCCCCGCTGGCACAAGATAGCGGCCGACTTCGGGTCCAGTTTGTGGGCGATGTCGAGGTCGGCCAGCGCCTGGTCGTACTCCTGCTTGCCCGCCCGTACCGCGCCGCGGAACTGCCACAACTCGGCGCTGTCGGGGCTGCTTTTGATCGCCGCGGTCAGGTGTTCGACAGCCTTGTCGAACTCGCCGGCGGTGTAATGCTCGTAGGCCTTCTGGACCAGACCGCGTGTCCGCTGCTCGGCGTCGAACAGCGGGGCTGCCAGCGGCAGCAGGGCGACGACGGCGACGGGGATCATGTCGAGACTCCTTCACGACGTGTTCCGAGCCGCGGGAGTGTAAAATCCGCCGGGCGTGCGAGCAACCGCAACTCGTCCCGCACTGGCCGCGGCTCGTCCCGGTTCGCACCATGTCTTCACCCGACCCACACCGAGGACCCCGCCGTGCAACAGACGCTCATCCTGCTGAAACCGGACGCCGTGCAGCGGCGGCTGGTCGGCGACCTGACCGCCCGGTTCGAGCGGAAGGGGTTACGGCTGACCGGGCTGAAGCTGGTGCAGACGCCGCGGGAGACGGCCGAGAAGCACTACGCCGTTCACAAGGGGAAGCCGTTCTACGAGAGCCTGCTGTCGTTCCTGACCAGCGGGCCGACGGTGGCGATGGTGTGGGAGGGCCGGGAGGCGGTGGCAGTGTGCCGCAACCTGATGGGGCTGACCGACGGGGCGAAGGCCCCGCCCGGCACCATCCGCGGGGATTTCGCCATCAGCGTGCAGAACAACCTGGTGCACGGGAGCGACAGCCCGGAGAACGCGGCCATCGAAATCGCCCTGTGGTTCAAACCGGACGAGTTGGTGAAGTTCGCCCCGACCGACGCCAACTGGGTGGGGTGAGCCGGTTCTGCGGCCGGCCCGTTCGCCCGGTCCGATGCGACCGTCATGGCTCCATCCACCCCACCCGCCCCGGCGGTCGATACCCCTGAGCCGGTCGAGCCGCCCGTTCGACACGCCCGGGGGGTTGCCGTGGTGATCCGATTGCTGGCCGCCGCCGCCGTCGGCGGGCTGTGCCTGTCCGCCGCACCCGTGGTGAAGCAGAACCCGCCGCCGGCTGCGCCGGCCGAACTGCCGTTCGCGCCGTCCGCCGCCGCCGGCATCCCGACCGCCGCCGAGTTCGATCACCTCGTCCGCACCGACCCGCTCGCGGCGGTGGAGGCAGGCATCCGCAAGTACCAGAAAGAGGTGAGCGGGTTCCGGGCCGTGTTCCACAAGCGGGAGCGGATCGGCGGCAAACTGCGGGACGCGGAGGTGATCCGGGTGGCGTACCGGGACGAGCCGTTCGCCGTGCTGATGAAATGGGAGCAGGGCGGGGGCATGGCCGACGCCACCCTGTACGCGCAGGGGGAGAACGCCGGGCAGATGCAGGTGAAGCTGGCCCGCATCGGGCTGGTGAAGAGCGTGGACCCGCGGTCGGCCATGCCGCGGTCGTCCGCCCGGTACACGATCGAGGAGTTCGGGCTGGTGCAGTCGATGAAGCGGACGCACCGGGCGTGGACGGAGGCGCAGGCGGGCGGGCAGTTGAAGTACGAGTTCGTTGGCCGGCGGGCGGTGGCCGAACTCGGCGGGCGGGAGTGCTACGTGCTGAAGCGGTTCTGCCCGGTGGACGAGATCGACGCCTACGCCAGCGGGGAACCGGAAGAGGTGACGGACAAGAACCGGGCGGACAGCTTCCGCACGGTGACGCTGTACCTGGACTGCCAGACGTGGCTGCAGGTGGGTACCGAGCTGCACCGGGCGGACGGTGAGCCGGTCGGGTCGTACTTCTTCCGCGACGTGGAACTGAACCCGGCGTTCGACAAGGGCACGTTCACGGCGGCGGGGTTGAAGAAGTAATCACTAACCACAGAGGCACAGGGACACAGAGAAGACGGGCGGAGTTGATTTCAACTGACTCTCTTGCCTTCTCTGTGTCCCTGTGCCTCTGTGGTTAGTCCGTCACAGCTTCACCACACTCCGGTTGCGGATCGACTCCTCGCACGCCTCGATCATCTTCTGTGCCGTGACGGCGTCCTCCAGCGTGCTCAGCGGCTTCTCCCCCATCCGCAGGCAGTCGATCAGGAAGTGCCGCACCTCGTTGGTGATGCTCCCCTGGTAGGCGGTGTACGTCTGGCTGTGGACCAGGCCGGGTTTGATCTCGACGTGGTCGCGGTAGCTGTACCGGGTGCTGCCGGCGGTGCCGATCACCTTCACCATCACCGTCCACGGGTCGGCGGCGTGGTCGTCGGCGGCGAAGCTGGCGCAGAAGTGGGCGAGCGCGCCGTTGTGCAGCCGCATCTGCACCATGGCGATGTCCTCCTCCGGGTACTCCTGGTAGTGCAGCGTCGCCTTCATCGCGCACAGCTCGACCGGCTTGCCGACCAGGTACAGCAGGATGTACGAGTGGTGGGTGAGGATCTGTCGCACCACGCCGGGGTAGCGTTTCGCCACTTCTTCGGGGTGGTGGATGTTGTACATGACGTAGGCGGACACGATCTTGCCCAGGTCGCCGCCCGCCACCAGCTCCCGCGTGCGGACCATCCCGCCCTCGTACACGTAGTTGTGCCCCGGCATGCACACCAGCCCCTTCGCGTCGGCCGTCGCCTTCATCTGCTCGATCTCGGCCACCGACACGCCGACCGGCTTCTCCACCAGCACGTGCTTGTCGTGGTTGAGCGCGAGCTTGGTGTATTCGAGGTGCGTCTCCAGGTTCGTCAGCACGAACACGGCGTCGATGGCCGGGTCCTTGATCAGTTCCTCGGGAGTTTTGTAGTTTTTGCAGTCGAACTCGCCGGCCCGCTGCGTCGCCCGCTCCTGGTTGCGGTTCCACAGCCCGACCAGCTTCGCGCCGGGGCACTTCTTCACCGCCGCCGCGTGCAGGACGGAGATGTCGCCGGCCCCGAGGAACCCGACGCCGATCGTCTCTTTGGTCAGCTTCGCCATGACCCGCTCCGGGAGTGGTGCTGTTAGCCCGACGCGCGAGCGAGGGGCAGACCGCGTAACCGAATGGTGGTACGCCCCTCGCTCGCGCGTCGGGCTAACAGGTGGGGTGCGGCGAGTTGTACGGCCGATGAGATGAGAAGCAACGGCGGGTTGAGAACGAACCCGGCCGCCATCTGGCGGCCGGGGCAAGTCACTTCTTCTCGGCCGGCGGGTTGGCCGGCGGGAGCGGGGCCGGCTCCTTCGGCTTGTCGTCCGGTTTGGCGTCCGGCGTCTTGGCCGGGTTCACCGGGTCGGGCAGCTTGTCCGGCGGCTTCGGCCCGTCGGTGGTGCCGCCCGCTGGCGGCGGAGCCGGGGTGATGCCGTCGAGCGGCGGGGAGATCGGCTTCCGCTCCTCCGGGTCGGCCTCGTTGAACGCGGCGTGCAGCACCCCGCCCACCTTGTACAGGTCGTCCTTCTCCTTTTCCAGCCGGTCGGCCTCGGCGAGCAGTTTCTGGCCGGCGTCGGTCTTGTCGCCGATCACCGCCGCCGCCTTGCGGGTCAGCTCGGCCACCCGCTCCACCTGCCCGCGGCCGTTCGTCCTGGCGTCCACCATCACGCCGGTGGCCCCCTCCTTCGGCACGCCGATCAGCGCCTTCTCCGCCTCGGCCGCGTCCAGGAAGCAGCCGGCCTTCGACGTGCGGTCCCGCTTGATCTGGTCGGCCAGTTTCGCCAACTCGTCGCGGGCCTCCTCGATCGCCGTCACCGCCTTCAGCTTGTCCGCCCGCCGGGCGGCCGGGTCGTTCAGCCCCCGCAGCGCCACGGCCAGCTTGTCCTTCGCCAGGTTCCGCCGGCCGAGGCGGGCGGCGTCGGTGTCGGCGTTCGCCGGCAGTTCGACGAACGTCTTCAGGCTTTCCGGCGAGAGCGAGGTGTCGTACTGGAACCACAGGGCCGAGTCGGCCTGCTTGCTCGACCGGGCGAAGTACCACCAGCCGAACCCGATCAGCCCGAGGCCGACGATCAGGGCCAGCCACTTCGGGTTGCCGATCTTCCCGGCCTTCAGCTTGTCCCAGGTGGCGAGCAGCCACACCAGCACCGGGCTTTGGTCGCCCTTCGGCGGGTGGTGCGGGTGCGGCACCACCGGCAGGGACGGGCCGGCGGGCGTCAGCGCGGACGGCACGGCGGCGGGCGCGGGGGGAGAAGACTGGTCCGCGTTCATGCGGTCATCCGGGTACGGCGTTCAGATCGGTACATTCGGCACACGAGGACCGAACTGTGATCTTAGACCCGCACCCGGAGGGGGTCAACGGCACGCGGCAATCGGGAGTCCTGATCCTTCTCGTTCATCTTTTTGATGATGAGCATCACCCCCAGCACCAGCATGATGAGCACCAGCACGCCGAGGACGACATAGCGGATGGGCGAGTTCGAATACCCGCCGCCCTCGCCCCCGCCGGACTTCCGCTTCTTTTTCTTCCGCGGCCGGTCGTCGTCATCCTCGTCGTCGTCATCGTCCCGCCGCCGCTTTTTCTTCGGCCGGTCATCGTCCTCGTCGTCCACCACCTCGACCACCGGCTTCTTCTTGCGGGGCCGGTCGTCATCCTCGTCGTCGTCCCGCCGCTTCTTCCGGGGGCGGTCGTCGTCCTCGTCCTCGTCATCCCGCCGGGGGGCGGGCTTGGCCGGAGCCGGCTTGGCGGCGATCGGCTGGGCCGGCAGGATGGGGGCGGCTCGCTCCACCGGCGGGGCGGTGGCCGCGCTCACCTCGAAGTAGGTGGCGCACTTCGGGCACGACACCACCGCCCCGGGCTGGAACCCGGTCTTGGACGTCAACCCGGCCTTGCACTCCGGACACACGACCTTCGAGATGGCCACGGGGGCGGCTCCGCGGGGAAATCGGTTGGCGGAAGTTTATCCCGAGGAGCGGGCCGGTGCCAGCAGTTACGGCAGCAGATCAGCATCAGGGTGGGTCGCTCTCTCCGAGAGCGACACCGACTGTCGGAGACAGTCGGCCACCCTACACCTTCCCCAGCACCCCGTCCACCACCCAGCAGCCGCGGGCGTGCGGCTGGTGCGGGTCGCGGCAGTGGGCGAGCACATCCGGGTGGTCGCACCCGGCCTCTTCGAGCGCGTCGGCCAGGATCGGCAGTCGGTCGAACGCCCGCTCGGCGTAGATGCCGGTGGCGAGCGCGACGACGGTTTCGGACTGCCAGCGGGGATCGAACGCGACCAGGCGGAACGGATTGCCGACTATGCAGCGGAGCAGGTTGTTCCGTTCACTAAGCCGAGTCACGAACTGGGCGTGCCGCACCGGGTCGAACGGGTCTGGATCGATGCGCCATCCGCCATACTGCCGGCAGAATTGTTCTGCAGCTTCTCGCATCTGTGCCGAATCCGGCCAAAGCAAACAACTGACGGGCACAGGCATCCACAAGTTGCGGAACTCGTCCCACATCCGCTCCAGATCTTTCTTGACGGCTTTGCCATCGGCGAATCGCTCAGCGAGGTCGATAGCGTCGTGCAATCTCGGTACTTGAATCGGCTCAGCGGGCGTGCGACAGCACGCGACGATAAACAGTCGCATTTTGCGGGGCGAAGCAATCCGAGCCGGAATTCGATCCAACAGGCGCTTCGTATCGTGGGTATCCAACCACTCCGCTTCCGTCATCGCCCTCCCTCTGAAGCCTCGTCGTCGCCGCGAGCCGGCGAGCGGAGCCAGCCGCCCCGTTCGCCGGCTCGCGGCGACGACATGTCATTCACCGCTAAACTATCCCATATGTTCGCCGTTCTCGCACCCCTGCCGGCTCCCCCGTCGCACTACCGCGAGCCGCTCCGCATCGGGGCCGTCCCGCTGGCGTCGCGGTTCGTCCTCGCCCCGCTCGCCGGGTACACCAACTACCCGTTCCGCCGGTCCGTCCGCGAGATCGGCGGGGTTGGCCTGTGTACCACCGACCTGGTGAACGCCCGGGCCATTCTGGAAAAGTCGAAGAAGACACTCGAACTGCTCGTCACCGGGCCGGACGACCGCCCGCTGAGCGTGCAGATCTTCGGCGGCAACGCCGCCGAGATGGCCGACGCCGCCCAGTGGCTTCAGGGGTACGGGGCCACCCTCATCGACATCAACATGGGCTGCCCGGTTCGCAAGGTGGTGCGGGTGGGCGGCGGGTCGGCGATGATGTGCGACACCACCGGGGCGACGGTGAAGCTGGTGGAGCAGGTGGTGAACGCCGTCAGCATCCCGGTGACGGTGAAGATGCGGCTGGGGTGGGACGACGCGAACCACACCGCCCCGTACTTCGCCCGCGAGTTCGAGCAGATCGGCGTGGCGGCCGTCACCATCCACGGCCGCACGCGGGAGCAGGGGTTCGACGGGACGATCAACCCGGCCGGCATCCGGGCGGTGGTGGAGGCGGTGGAGCGGATCCCGGTGTTCGGCAACGGCGACGTGATGAGCATCGCCGACGCCGCCCGGCTGATCGACGAAACCGGCTGCCACGGCATCGCCATCGGCCGCGGGGCGCTCGCCAACCCGTGGTTCTTCCGGCAACTGGATGCCTGGGTGCGGACCGGCGATCCGGGTGCCCGCGGCAGCTACCTCGACCGGCTGGCGTTCACGCGAACGCACCTCGTGCGGCTGATCGAATGGCGGGGGCACGAGTACGCCGGGTGTTCGCAGTTCCGCAAGGTGGCGAGTTGGTACACGAAAGCCCTGCGGATGCCCAAACAGGTGCAGCACAGGTTCAACAACCTGAAGACGCTGGCCGAGTTCGACGAGTTGACCGCCCCGTTCCGCGAGTCCGGCCCGCCGCCCGGCTGGACCGAGTGGGACGCCACGTCCGCCCAGATCAACGTCCCGCAGGGGCCGAACAGCCACTGGTAAGCCGAGCAACCGGCGCAATTTGACGCCCGCCGCACGTTCATGGGTATCCGGCTCGATCGCCCGACACCGTGAGGCGCGTCATGAACAGAACTCTGACCGGACTGCTCGGCGGGTTCCTGGCCTGGGTCTTGATTGCGTCCCCGGCTCTGGCCGATGACGACCGCCGGGACTGGCAGAAGGACGCCCGGAAGTGGCAGCGGGAGCAGCAGAAGCGACTAGAGAAACAGGCCCGCGAGGAGCGCAAGCAGTTCGAGCGGTGGGCCGACGAGGAGTCGAAGCGGCGGCGGCAGTTCGAGCGGGACCTGCGAAAATGGGACGACCGCCGGCCGAGCTACTACCCCGGCTCGCCGTGGGGTCAGCCGGGCTACGGCCCCGTCCCATCCGGCCTGCCCTGGTGGTACCAGCCGAACGGCCCGGCGTACCCGCCGTTCCCGTACCGGCGGTGAGTGGGCCGTCTGGCGGTTTCGGCCTGCCGTTTGCTGGCTTCTCCGCTCAACCCCTGCGGAGATGCCTGATGACGACGACGAAGCACCGCGTGCTGGTGGTGGACGACAACCAGGACGCGGCGACGACGATGAGCGAACTGCTTTCGGCGGCCGGGTTCGACGTGAAAACGTGCTTCGACGGGCCGTCCGCGCTGGCCGCCACCAACGGGTTCCGTCCGGACGCGTGCGTGCTCGACATCAACATGCCGGGGATGACCGGGTACGATCTTGCGCGACAACTGCGGGAGCGGTTCCCGGACCGCCCGCCGCTGTTCGCCACCATGACCGCCTACGGCGACCACACCCACCTGGAGCGGGCGGTGGACGCCGGGTTCGACCTACAGTTTACCAAGCCGGCCGACCCGGGCGAGGTGATCGAGCAGTTGCGGGACGGCATCCCGCTCGCCGAAGCCGAACCGCCGGCCGGCCGCGAACCCGGGCTGCACGGGTTGCTCACCCGGCTGATCGGCATGTGGTCGAAGAAGTGACGTGTAGGCGGGCCGCCACAGAGGGCGGCCCCTACAAGACACTACTTTGTAGGGGCCGCCCTCTGTGGCGGCCCGCCCACACGTCACCCCTTCGGCTCGGCCGCCTTCCCGGTCGGTAGGCCGACCCGCAGTTCGGTCGCGATCATCTCCGCCTCCTCGCGGATGGTGGAGAGGGTGAACCGCGTCTCGTACACCAGCACCACCGACCCGGCCACCAGCCCGCCCACGCCCACCGCCCCGACCGCCAGGGCGATCAGCTCCGTCACCACCGCCAGCGCGTTCGCCCCGAGCATCACCGTCCCCGCCCCGACCACCGAGATGATGGCGGACGCGGCGAACGCCCCGAGCGACAGGTAGAAGGCGGTGAGCGCCCGCACCAGCAGTTGCGCCCGCCGGTTGGCGTAGGTGAGCTGGCGGAAGCGGTACGCGGTCAGGTCGTCCGGCTCGTCCCTCTTCGTCTGGAACTCCTTCGCCACCGTGCGGGCGCGGTCGATCGCCCGGGCGAACCTGTTGGACGTGCTGAGCGACATGACCGCCGAAGCGTTGGTCAGCACCGCCGGGGCGGCGATCAGGGTGAGGACGGCGAACGGGTTGGTCGAGAGCGGGTCCATCGCGGCTCCGGGGCGGCATCGGATTTGCCCCGGTGAGTGTAGCGATCGCAACCCACGAGGCCGACCCATGCCCCCGAAACAGCCGACGGACGGGAAGCCGAACCCGCCCGCTGATCCGAAACACCCGCCCGGCACCCGCCCGCCGGAGACGCAGCCGGCCGAAGAGCGCGGCGAGCGGATCGACACCGGCAAGGCGATCGCCCGCGGCGGGAAGGAAGACGGCGACGTGCCCGGCGCCGAGCCGGACGAGTGAGCCGGGTCGTGTGGCGAGCCGTGCCCCGTCAGGGGCCGGTTGGTGAACCGGCGGCGTGAGCCGCCTGGGTGGGATCACACCCGACGGGCTGACGCCCGCGGTTCGCCCAGAAACCGGCCCCTGACGGGGCACGGCTCGCCGGCTCGGCGATCACTTCCCGACCGCCTTCTTCAACTCCGCCTCGACCGCCGTCACGTCCGTGTCGTTCACCGACTCGTAGGCGAACGACTTCACCACCTTGCCCGCCTGTACCACCACCGCCGTCAGGTGGGCGGACTGGTTCACCGCCCACCCGTTCGGCCCGTTCGCGTCCCCGCCGAACACGGTGAGCGCGGTGTGGTCGTAGTACTTCTTGATCTTCGGCAGGTACTCCTTGTTCTTGTCCGCCTCCCCGCCCACCCACACGGCCACCACCACCGCCTTGTCCGACACCCCCGTCACCTTCTCGTCCAGCGTCTTGATGAACCTGTGGACCGGGCGGCCGAACTTCTCCGCGTTCACGAACAGGTACACCGTCGGCTCGTCCTTCCGGTCGGCGGCGTAGTCCACGTCCTTGCCCTCGTTCGTGCCGGACAGGGCGTGGACCTTCAGCTCGCTCACCTTCTCGCCGGCCTTCGGACCGGACTCCACGTCGGCGAGGGAATACCCGCACGCGAACACCGCGGCGGCCAGCGAGAGCAGCAGTCGGGCCATGAGACACCTCGGGGTTGGGATTGGTAGCCGCGGCTGAGCGGCACTTTCGGTGGGGCAAGTTTCCAACTTGCCATGTGAAGTCGGCAAGATGCAATCTTGCCCCACTTACCCGGCGGCTCGCGGCACCTACTCGTCCGGCGTGACCGCCAGCGGGTACTCGGGGATGGTCAGCCGCAGCGTGGGGACGGCGGCCAGCCGCCGCCAGCCGCGGGTGATGCGGGCCTCCTCCGCCCGCACGAACCCGGCGTCCATCGCCCGCTTGTCGAACGGGCCGGGGCACACCACCGGGTCGAACCGCTCATCCGTGATGTACTGCGCGACTGCCGGGTTGCACCGGAGGTGGCGTTCGGGGTGTAGGTGCAGTAGGTCGAGCGGCACCTCACCGAGCACATACCGCAGGTACAGGTCGGACTCGGTGATCGCCTCCACGTCCCGCCCGCACACGTCGCACGCATACCCTTCGTCACATTTCGCCACGACCGCCCCTCGCCGGCAACTCGGCGTCATCGTACCAGTCTGGGGCGTGAGGTCGGAGGGAAAGTGGCGGAAAACGGGCCGGCTCACCGCCGGCCGAGGCGGTAGCCGACCAGCGCGAGGACGGTGCCGAGGAACATGGCGACGTGGTAATCCCGCACCGGCTCGACGGTGCGGATGCCCAGCTTGTGCCCGAACACCGTCACCCCCGCCCCGAGCAGGGTGAGGCCGGCCATCCGCTTGCCGCGGTAGAACAGCGACGCCAGCAGCAGCACCCCGCCCCAGCCGGCGTTGGCGGTGTCGCACCACGCCGTCCACTCGGCCGGTACGCCGGGCAGCACCAGCGGGGTGATCCCGTCGGCGGGTGGCCCGCCCCACCGCAGCAGACCGTTCTGGACCACCCACAGCCCGCACGCGGCCACCAGCACGGCCGCCAGGATGCCCCGCACCGTCTTGCCGATCAGCCAGTCGGCCACCTCGCTCAGGTGGTCGGTCGGCGGGTCGGTCAGGCCGGGCACGACGGCGTTCGACCGCAGCAGCGGGCGGAAGGCGATCACCCCGGACTGGGACGGGGCGTCCGGCCGGTTCAGGTCGGTGGACTCGCGGATGACGCTGGCCTGCTCGACCAGCGCGGCGGCGGTGGCCGCCGCCTGATCCCGCGCCGCCGCCCGCGGGGTGCCGGCGGCGAGCAGCCGCTGGAACTCGGCCTTCTCCAGCATGTCCCGCTCGCGGGCCTTCTGCCGGGCGGCCTCCACGTGGTTGCACAGGGCGACCAGCGGCTCCCGCCAGGCGGCGAACTTCGGCCGGGTGCCGACCGCCCGCCCGCGGAGGTCGGCCCGCACCGCCAGCTTCGCCTCGAACCCGAACACCGCCTCGAAGAACTCCTCCCACCGCTTGCCGGCGTACTTGGCGAAGAACAATTTCGCCTCGGCCTCGGCCACCCCCTGCGCCCGCATCCGCCGGGCCAGCCCGTCCGCCTCCTCCACCGCCGGGAACCGCTCGGCCGCCACCCGCTGGTCGAACCCGGCCCACAGCACCACCCCGGCCGCCGCCCCGATCAGCCCGCACCCGACCCACACCGCCAACAGCCCGGACATCCACAGGAAGGCGACGAACAGCCCGGCCGCCCCGGCCGCCACCAGCCAGTCGCCGACCGTCAGCCCGCCGGCGAACCGCCGCAGCCGGCGGTACAGGTACGTCTTCCCGGACCAGCCGGTGAGGGTGAAGTTGACCACCGCCGCGTGCAGGATCAGCCCGGCCAGGCCGAACGTGTAGCTCATCTGCCCGAAGAAGGTCATGAGCACCGCCGCCACCGCGCACCCGAACAGGAACCCGCTCACCGCCCGGTGGCGGGCGCCGGCGACGGGTGAGGTGTAGAACCGGCCGACCACCCGCTCCATCTCGGCGATCTGCTCCTCCCGCGGCAGGAACTTGCCGTTCGACTGCACCCCCAGCCACTGCTCCAGGGTGCGGACCACCTCGCCCATGCTGCGGTAGCGGTCGGCCGGCAGCTTGGCCATCATCCGGCACACGATGCCGGACACGTCGGCCGGGATGCGGGGGTTCAGCTGCTCGGGCGGCACCGGCGGCTCGTACGCCTGCTTCTTCATCAGCTCGATGGTGTTCGCCGCGTGGAACGGCTGGGTGCCCGTGAGCAGGGCGTACAGGGTGCAGCCGAGGCTGTACACGTCCGCCCGGTGGTCCACGCTGGTGGCGTCGCGGCACTGTTCCGGGGCCATGTACGCCGGGGTGCCGAGGGCCATCCGCGCGCCGGTCATGTCCGGCGGCAGGGTGTGCAGCCCGCTCTCCTGGCACCGCTTGTCGTCGATCAGCGAGTCCTGGTGGGCGGTCAGGTCGGGCGTCTTCACCAGCCCCAGGTCGGCCACCTTCACCACCCCGAACTCGTCCAGCAGCAGGTTGTCCGGCTTGATGTCGCGGTGGATGATGCCGCGGTCGTGGGCGTGCTTCAGCCCGCGGGCCGCCTGCAACACGTACCCGACCGCCGCCTCCACCTCCAGCTTGCCGCGGGCCTTCACCAGGTCGGCCAGCGACCGCCCCTTCACGTATTCCATGGTGAAGTACCGCCCGCCGTGTACCTCCCCGATGTCGTAGATCTGCACCACGTTCGGGTGGTTCAACTGCGCCGCCGCGTACGCCTCCCGCACGAACCGGGCGACGAACACCGGGTCGCTCGCCCACTCCTTGCTCATCACCTTCACCGCCACCGGGCGGTCGAGCGACACCTGCCGGCCGAGGTACACGGTGCCCATGCCGCCGTGCCCGATCACCCCGTCCAGCCGGTACCCGGCGATGGCGTTCGGCGGCAGCAGGCCGGCCGACAACTCGCCGGGGCAGGACGCCGCGTACCCGCGATCCACCGGCTGCTTGTTGAACAGGTCCACGTGGCCGGACGGGCTAGACCTAAGGCCGGGCTGCGGCCGCTTGGTGACGGGCGTGGGGGAGGGCAGGGTGTGTTCCGTGTTGTCCTTCGACGACTGCTGAAGGGCGGCCAGGTGCGGCGGCAGGCTGAGCTGGAAGTTGACCGAAGCGGCCGGGTCGGACCGGCGGAACGTGTCGGCCGCCACCCGCCCGCTCCGCGTGCGGCGGCACCGCGGGCAGTGCGCCGGCGAATCGGTGGTGGACGCCCCGCAGAACTGGCACTCGCCGTCCAAGTGGTCACCCCGTCGGGCGGTCCGGCGGACCGACGGGCAAACGTAGGTCACGAACGGCGGCGGGGCGAGCCGTTCCGCCGGCGGGCGGAATGTTCACGACCGGCGGGAGTTCGGGGCCGGCACCGGCTGGGCGTCCTGGCCGAGCGCCGCCCGCAGCGCCGCCCGCGCCCGCCGGAACTCGGCCACCGCGTCCACCACCCGCGCGCGGGCGGTCGCCGCCTGGAGTTCCCGCAGGTTGAGCACCAGCAGGTCGGTGCCGCCCTTCTTCTGCCGGGTCCGCTCCAGGTCCACCACCCGCTCGGCCACCTGCTGCTCCTCCCGTGCCTGCTCGATGCGGACCCGCACGCGGTCCAGGTTGGACAGCGCGTCCTGGATCTCGATCTGGATGCGGTTGCGGGCGAACTCCTCCTGGAACACCAGCTGCGACATCTGCCCGCGGGCGGTGAGCAGCCGCCCCTGCGGGTCGCGGCGTTGCAGCGGCACCTCCAACTGCACCCCGGCTTCCAGGTTCGAGCGGTCGAGCGCCGACGAGCCGGTGGTCCGCTTGCCGTTGCCCACGTCTTGTGCGCCGGCCAGGGTCAAGTTCAGCCCCGGCAGCGTCTGGTTCTCGGCCAGCTTGATGTCCACCGCCAGCCGCTCCTTTTGAAGCGCGAGGCGGAGCAGTTCGGGCCGCAGCCCGCCGGCGGTTTCGACCAGGGCGGGCAGTTCGGCCGCCGACGGCACGTCGTCCGTCCGCTCGGTCTGGAACGTCGGAGCGGACTCTGGTGGGGGCACCTGCGGGTCGCCGTTCGTGTCCCGCAGGTACTGCGACAGGTCGAGGGCCGCCGCCTGGTACGCCCGCTCGGCGGTTGCCACCGCCCCCTTCCGCTCGGCCACCAGCCGGCGGTTGTCGATCTCGACGAACTCCTGACCCTGGCCGGCCCGTGTCAACTCCTCCAACCCCTCCTGCCGCACGGTGGCGATGCGGAGCAGGTCCTGGGCGACCACCACCTGCTCGGCCGCGGCCACCCACGTCCAGTACGACCGGGCGGCGGCCAGGAAGTGGTCGATCCGCGCCCGCTGCACCTGCGGTTCGGCGAGCGACCGGGCGATGGCCGCCTGCCGCGCCGCCGCCCGCCGGCGGTCGATGGCGGCGTCCCGCAGCAGCGGCACGGACACGCCCGCCCGCAGTTCGCCGCCGTCGGCCGTCTGCCGGTCGCCGTAGTACACCGGGAAGTCGCCGACGCCGACCCGGTACCCGCTGAACAGGTTGATGCCGTTGATGGCGGTCGGCTGTTCCACCCCGATGTCGAACCGCGAACTCGGGAACGTGCCGGCCTGCTGGAACCCGCGGGAGCGGAGGGTGGTGTCGAACTGCCCCTCGGCGGTGAGCGCCTGCCCGTCGGCGATGACCCGCTCCTGCTGCACGGCCAACAGCAGCGGGAAGTGGGTGTCCACGCTGCTCAGCACGCGGTCGAGGGTGAGCGGGCCGGTCGGCTTCTCGTTCGGCTTCGCCTCAGGCGAAGATGTCGGGACGGCGGGCAGGGCGGCCTGCGCTGGTGGCGGCACGAACACCGGCACCGCCGGCAGCCCGCCGACGATGCCGTTATCCGGGCGGGTGGTGGAGGTGCAGCCGGCGAGGGCGACCAGGAGCAATACGACGGGTGCCGCTCGGCTCGCGGCACCTACTTCCCGATCGGCCCGAGCGGGCGGCCGGAGGTGCGGTCCTTCGGCTCGCGGGCGGGCGGGAAGCCGTTGATCTGCCGCCAGATTTCCCATCCCGCGGACACCTCCTGGAGCAGCACCCACCCCTGGGCGCGGACACCCTGCCGCAGGTAGTCTTCGTTCGGCCACGGGGTGGCGTCCGGGTCCGGCTCGACCAGGATGCGGAACCGCCCGGTGTCGTTCGCCGTCGGGTCTACCAGGTACACCCGCCCGCCGAACGTGCCCACCGCCACCGACGGCCAGCCGGCGAACTGCACCGCCGGCCAGCCCTCGAACTGGAGGCGGACCTTGTCCCCCTCCCGCACCAGCGGCAGGTCGTTCCCGTCGATGCCCAGCTCGACCACGATGCCGGGGTAGCCCTTCTCGGTCGCCGACTCCGCCCGCGGTTTCACGTCCGGCACCAGCCGGGCCAGCCGCTCGCCCGGCCGCACCAGGATGCCGCCCTGCTCGGCGTTCGCCAGCAGTTGCCACACCACCCCGTCGGCCGGCGCCTTCACCGACTGCTGCTTCTGCCGCTCGATGGCCGACTGCATTTGCAGCAGGCTCTGCTTGACCGACTCCTTCTCCGCCGTGGCCGACTTGAGCAGCGCGGTCTGCGATTTAATCATCGCGTCGTTGTCGGCCTCGACTTTACGGATATTTTCGGTCGCGACGGTTACGCTGGCCTTCGCCTGCTTCACCCGCCCCTCAATCTGCTTCACCCGCGCCTTCGCCCCATCCAACTGCTGCTTCGCCACCTCCACATCCCGCTCGGACGCCAGCCCGCCCTTCGGGTTCTTGAACAGGTCGAGCTGCCGCTTGTAGTTCGGCTCGGCCGCGTCCAGGCTGGCCTGCGCCTCCACCAGGGCGCTCTCGGCCTCCTCCTGCCGGTACTTCTGATCCAGCAGCACCGTCTGCACCATGTTGTTCGCGCTGGTGCGGGAGATCTCCAGGAAGCCGATCTGCCCCTCGATGGCCGCCACCCGCCCCTCGGCCGCCAGCAGCCGCGCCTGGATGGCCTTCTCCTCGTCCTCCAGCCGCTTCAGCCGCTCCGGGTCGTTGTCCACCATGTCCACGATCGGGTCGCCGGCCTTCACCCGCTGCCCCTCCACCACGTGCCACTTCATCACCCGCCCCTCGATCGGGGACACCAGGAACTGCGGCCGCTGCACCGGGTCGAACGCGATCGCCCGCCCGCCGCCGTGAACCGTCTGCGTCCACGGCACCCGTGCCAGCAGCACCGGCAGGGCGGCCAGCCCGAGCAGCAGGATGAGGGTCAGCCGCACCGCCGCCCGCGGGGTGCGGACCAGGGCCATCGACGCCAGCGGCGGCGGCGAGTTAGTGGCGGGCTTCGACATGGTTCACTCCGGTCGGAATGAGGGGGACGACCGGCCCGCCGCGGCCGGCCCGTTCGAGCGTCACCGAGCGGTCGCACGCCTTGGCCACGTCCGGCTTGTGCGTCACCACGATCAGCGTCCACGGGTGGCGGCGGTCGAACAGGTCCGGCAGCACCTGCTCCCGCAACAGCGGCGGCATGGCGTCCAGCGTCTCGTCCAGGACGAGCAGCCGCGGCCGGCCCAGGATGGCGCGGGCGAGCATCAGCCGCTGCGCCTGGCCGACGGACAGCGGCGACCCGCCGGCCACCAGGGTCATGTTCAGCCCGTCGGGGAACTCGGCCACGTCGTCCAGCAGCCGCACGGCGGCCAGCGCGTCCCGCACCTCGGCCAGCCCGTACTTCTCGCGGCCCATCAGCACGTTGTCCAGCAGGCTGCCGTCGAACACCTCGATCCCCTTCACCATCGCCACCTGGTCCCGCAGGCTGTCCAGCCGCACGTCCCGCAGGTCCAGCCCGTCCAGCTCGACGTACCCGCGGTCCGGGGTGCGGAGGGCGAACAGTAGGTCGAGCAGGGTGCTCTTGCCCGCCCCCTGGGTGCCGACCAGGGCCACCCGCTCGCCGGGGGCGACGTGCAGGGAGAAGTCGGTGAGTACGCTGCCGTGTTCGCGGGTGTAGGCGAACGCCACGTTCCGCACCCGCAGGTCTGCCCCGCCGCCCTTCGTAGGGTGCGGGGCGCCGGTGTCCCGCTCCAGCGGCAGGTCGATCAGGTAGCCGATCTTGTCCGTCGCCGCCAGCAGGTCGAAATAGATCTCCATCTGCTTCGCCAGCTTGGTGAACGAGCTGACCACCAGGGTGACGACGATCTCCGCCGCCACCAACTGGCCGAGGGAGAGTTTCTCCTGGATCACCAGCCACCCGCCGATGGCGAGCAACGCGGTGCTGGCGGCGGCCTGGAGCAGCAGTGCCGAGGTGAACTGCGTCCACACCACCCGGAAGTGCCCCTTGCGGGCGGCCAGGTAGTCGGCGGTCAGGGCGTCCGCCCGCTCGCGGGCGAACTTCGCCCCGCCGCTCACCTTGAACGCCTCCGGGTGCCGGGCCAGCTCCTCGATCCACCCGGCCACCCGGTACTTGGCCATCGACTCGGCGATGGCCGTCCGCGGGCCGCCCCGCCCGAGGACGAACACGATCACCGACAGCGAGGCGATCAGGAACAGGTCGAACCCGAGCAGGATCTGGTGGTAGAACCCGAGCAGCACCAGCCCGATGACCATCTG
>JALHQU010000011.1:4862-70857 GCA_022841795.1 Fimbriiglobus sp. | reverse complement strand
AGCATTTCTGACTCCGGTCGCTCACGCTCCCGGCTCGCCGAGAAGCTATTTCTTCGGCCAGATGGACTTCATCGGGTACACCGTCAGCGCCTTCACCGCCGCCGTGCCGCCGGCGGCCGACACCGTCACCGCCCCGATCGGCTTGCCGCCGTCCTTCCGCGCCGCCGTCTTGTACACCGCCCCGTTCCCGCCGACCACCTCGTACAGCGGGCGGTCCACCACCACCCGCACGGCGAACCGCTTGTCCGCCAGCGACAGCGGCATGCCATCGAGTTTCTGCTCGGCCACGTTGTAGACGAGTGTATTCGCGCCGAACTGGAGCTTCACCTCCTTCGCGTCGCCCGGCTCGATCTCGGCGACGATGTCCAGCAGTTGGTCGGCGACGGTCACGCTGAGCGGCTTGTCCGGTGTCACCGGCCCGCCCCGCGTGTCCGTCTTATCCCGGAGCGATTCCAGTTCCTTGATCGGCTCGGCGAACAGCCGCACGCCGTCCTTCGTCGTCTTCAGCGTCAGTTCGATGGGCAGGCTGAACGCCTGGTTGAACGGCATGTTCGGCGTCTCGACCTGCGCCCAGCCGACCTGGATCACCCGCCCGCCGGGGGTGCGGCTGAAACATTGGGCGGCGTAGAACGCGCCGTGGTGCACCTGGTGTTTACCCGTGTGGTCCGGGGTGAACGCCTTGCCGTCGAACGTGCCGACGGCGTACTTCGCGTCCGCCGCCATCAGCACCCACTTCTTGGTCTTGGCGTCCCCGTCGATCGGCAGCTCGAAGAACTCCGGACACTCGTAGTACCCCTCGATGCGGCTGGTCTTCTCCCACCTCTTCAGGTCGGTGCTGGTGAAGAATTCGGCGTAGTCCTTCTTGTCGGTCTTGGTGAACACCACGATCACCCAGTGCTTGCCGGGTTCGTACCAGACGAGCTTCGGGTCGCGGCCCTCGTCCTTCCGCTGGGGGATGACCGGGTTGCCGTCGGTCATCTTCCACGTCCGCCCCCTGTCGGTGCTGACGGCCAGCACCTCGCCCGCCCCGGTGTCGGTGAACGCCGCCACCATCGCGCCTTTCCCCCACCCGCCGGAGTTGGTCTCGTCGACGTGCGCGCTGCCGCTGAAGCAGTGGTCCTTCGCCATCGTGCGGGGGTACAGGGCGTAAGGCAGCTCCTCCCAGTGGACGAGATCCTTGCTGACCGCGTGGCCCCAGTACATGTTGCCCCACTTCGGGCCGAACGGGTTGCTCTGCCAGAACAGGTGGTACTCGCCGTCGTGGTACACCATGCCGTTCGGGTCGTTGTTCCACCCCTGCAACTGGCTGAACCGCAATTGCGGGCGAAGGGCTTGGTCGTAGCGCCCGGGTCCAACACGGAGCGCCACGAAGCGATCGTCCAAACCAGTGATGCCCTCGATTCCCTTGTTGCCCTCCGCCACCTTCTTGGCGGTGATCTTCGCCGTCTTCCCGATGTACTGCGGCACCTCCATCCGTGCGTACCAGTCCCACCGATCCGGAGCGAGGTTGATGTCGAAGTTGTGAATCACCTTGCCGTCGATTTCGACGGTCATCCGCACCGGCTTCGCCAAGTTGCTGATCGGGAAGAGCAGGTACTGTCTCTCGATCTTCACCTCGCGGGTGCGGTCCACCAACTTCACCACCTTCGCCTCATCCCCTTCTTTCTTGTCGCTCTGCACGATGTGATCGACGTTGACATGCCCCCACCCGCCGGTAGCCGCGTCCACAATCTGAAGCACCACCTCCTTGCCCCGCAGCTCCTTCACGTTCCAGTGGGCGGCCTTCAACCCCTCCGACCCGCCCGGCTCGTCGTTCGGCCCGGTGGCGGTGCGGACCACCTTGCCGTCGAGCAGCAGGTTCAGGCACGTCTTGTCCGGGAACCCGCCGCCGCCGATGAGGAAGTTCAGGTGGTCGCGTTCGATCTTGAACTTCGGCGAGGTGAGGGTGCCGGTGGAGCCGTCCCCGCCGGCGTAGCTGTTCACCAGCCCTTTGCCCTTGAAGCCGGTGACGGGCATCTGGTTCGGCAGGGTGCCGCGGGCCGGCTTGTCGCCGAACGCCTTCCCCGTCGTCTTCCAGTCGCCGTAATTGTCGCCCTCGAAGTCGGCCACCAGCAGGTCGGGTTCGGCCGCCGGGGCGGTGGCGGCGACCAGCAGGGCAGACAGGAGCGTTCGCATCGCGATCCCTCGGGGCGACGATTCCACCGCCGGGTTGTACCCGCCGGCCGGCGGGCGTACAATGAGTTTCCCTCGGGAGTGTTTGTACGGCTGGCGCCGGCCCAGGTCTTCAAAACCTGTGGGGGGTCTGAACAAGGCTCTCAGTGGGTTCGATTCCCATACACTCCCGCTTAAATGTCAGACTGGATCGGACAAGTTCGGACGGTATCGAACGGAACCGCACGTTTTCAGGCACTTCCGCCGTTCGACTCCCATCCCGTCCGATTTCGTCCGCCCCCGTCTGCGCTGCATTCTGCGCCTCAGGTGCGCCGCAATCTGCGCCGCCCGGCACCCACCCCGTCGCCTGGGTGAACGCGGCGTCGGTCGGATCGACGTAGTGCCGCAGCGCCACCGACGGCGTGTTCCCCAACCACTTCGCCACCACCGCCAGCGGGAAACTCTGGGCGAGATCGGATTCGCAGCTCGCCCGCAGCGAGTGCCACACCCGCGGCCACGGGTTCACCCCGGCCTTGCGGACGATCTTGCCGAGCGTGGTCCGCATGTTCGCCCCGCCCCAGCCGCGCTCACCTTGCGCCCGCCGGCGGTACTCGTCGGGAAACACGAACACTCCGCCTTCCTCCGCGTGGTCGAACGCCGCTTCCAGGTGCGGGCGGAGGAGCGGGAACAACGGAATGATCCGGTGCGGCTTCCCCACGCCCTCCGTCTTCGGGCTAGGTACACTCACCCGCCCGCGCTCCCAATCGACATCACCCCACGTCAACGAGAACGGCTCGCTCGGCGTCCGTAGCCCGCCGAACCGGGCGAGCGCCACCATCAACTTCCACCACACGTTCGGGCAGTGGTCGATCACCCGCTGGGCGTCGGCCACGCTGACGTAGGCCCGCCGCTCGGACGGGTCGCCCTGCCGCTGCCGGACGTGCTTGAACGGGTTGGCGGCGATGTGTCCCAGCCGCACGGCGTCTTCCAGCATGGCCTTCGAGTGGGCCAGCCGCTTGTGAACAGTGGTCGGCCGCAGTTTGCGGGCGAGCATGGCGGCGCGGTACGCCTCCCCGTCGGCGTGGGTGAGGCTGGTCAGCGGACGAGTGCCGAGCAGGGCGGTCAACTCGGCCACCGTCTGCCCCCACGCCAGCAGCGAGGTCGGCTTGTACCCGGCAGCTTCCTTCTCCGCCTTCCACCCGGCCAGAAACTCGCCCGCCGTGAGCGGCTTCGCCCGCTCGGGCAGTAACCCCACCGCGGCCAACTTCGCGGCCAACTCGTCACCGATGCCGGCCACCCACGCGGCGGTGGCGCTGTCCATCGGCAACCGGGTGGTGAGCAGCGCGTTCAGGTGTTCTACCTTCAGCTTCACCTCGTTCGCGGCCTTCTGGGTGATCTTCCCCAGCCGCACGGCGCGGCGTTTCTTATCGCCTCCCACGAACAGGATGCGGACGTTCCCGTTACCGTCGGTGCTCACGCTGGCCATCGGTGGCTCCTTCGATGAGACGGGCAGCGCAGGCGGGGGTGGCGTCTCACTTCCACCCCGCACCGGACACCGGCCCGAAGGCGGGTTGAGGGTACGTCGGCGCGCACGGCCGATCAAGGACAGCAGGAACATTCCTGCCGTCACGGTCGGTTCCTATTTGGCGCCGGTCCTGTGGTCGGCCGGGGCGAGGCGTTCCAAGTGCTCAACCGCACGGCGGCGCTGGTCCGACGACAGGTCGAAGAACACGGCCGTCGGCGGCACCCCCAGCCACTCGCACACCCGCGACCACGTCCACCCGCGTGACTTCACCAGGGCGAACAACCTGTCCGGGTCGTCCCACACCGGCGGTGGGTCGGGCGACGGGGGTGGTGAGCCGGCTGCGGCAGACGAGACGGCGGTTCCCGCCCCGTCTTCCTCCGTGGTGCGACCAATGCGGTCTAAGCGACCAAAGGCCGGGACAGCGTCGTGTGGTGGTAGGCTTTCGCCGCTTTCGTCGCTTACATCGCAGCTCGGTGACGCGGCGAACAGGCCACAGGTGACAGCCATCAGCGGCGAACCCGCTCCCGGCCGGCTGGTGGCGAACCAACGCTCGGCCGGCCGCCCGCCCGTGTCCTCCTTCTCCCCCCGGCGGACCAGCCCCGCCCCTTGCAGGGTGAGCAGCGCCTGCGTCAGCCGGTCGCCATGGGTGTGGCGGCCGAGGGCGGCCACCAACTCCGTCCGCGTCAGCCCGGCCGGGGCCGCCCGCAGCAAGTCCCGCACCTCGTCGGCCACCGGGCTGCCGGTGCGGTCGCCGAACACACAGTTGACCGACCGCTCGCAGTAGTCCCACAAGGCGATGCCGGCCATCAGGTGGACCGGGCGGATGACCGGCGAGTGGTCCAGCAGCGCGTACACCATCGCCAGCCGCATCACATGTGGCGCGGCGCGGGCGGACAAGGCGCCAGCCAGTCCGGCCCGCTCGCCGGTCAGCAGCGGGTACACCCCGTGCCACAGGAAGCGGGCCGACGGGTGCCGGGTGACCATCCCCACCGTCCGGGCGAACGCCACCGCCGCGGCCAGCCGCTCCTTCAACGGGGCGAGCGACTTCGGGTCCAGGATCGCTCCGTCGGGCAGATACTTGGACCGCCGCACGCAGACAACCAGGAAGCGGTTGGCGAACCCGTTGGCCGTCTCGGTGGCGGTCAGGTAGCGGACTAACTCCTCCGACGTAATGTGCCCGATCACGGACAGGTGGGCGGCCGTCGCCTTCGCCGCGTTGTTCTTGGTCAGGCTCTGCACCACCTCCCGCCCGTCCCAGAACTGCCGCAGGTACACGCTGGCGGTGTTCCCCTGGCGCTCGGCCTGCTTGAGCACCTGGGCGAACTCCGGCTCGTACACCACAGCCCGCTTGTCCGACACGCCCGGATCGCTCTCCACCTCCTCATAGGAGGGCGGTTGGCCCTTCCGGCCGCCCACCCGCTCCCGCTTGGCGATCGGGTCGCGGACGCACCACACCAGCCCCTCCCCGGAGCTGGTGCCGCTCACGATCCGGGTGTCCAGCCAGTCCCGGTCCAGGTCGGCGAACAGCTCCCGCACCCGGCCGAAGCTGGTGCCCTTCCGCCCGGCGGCGGTCGGCCCGACCAGGACGGCGAACTGGTTGGTGTAATGCTTGTCCCCCTCGACCGCGAAGTGCGGACCGCGGCCGACCATGTTCCCGAACAGCACCAGCAGTTGCAGTAGCAGCCCGACCGGGTCGGCCTCACTCGCCGGTTCCAGGGTGCGGATGATGTCCCCGGCCAACCCGTGATACACCTCGTCGGCCGGCGGGTCCGGCCAGTTGCGGGACGGGGCGGGCATCGTGACCGCGGCATCCGGTGTGGGGAGGCCGTCCACCGGCGGAAGGCTCTTCGTCTTATCCAGCTTGCGTCGGGCGTCCTTCAAGGCGCTCATGACAACACCCCCTTTCGGGCTGTGAGGGCGGCCACCGCATCGGCGATCTGGGCGACACGATCTTCGAGGGCGGCGATGGCGTCGGCGTGCTCCGTGAGAGCGTCGGCGTGTTCCGTGAAGGTCAGCACCTGGGACAGCAGTTCGGACAGTGAGTCGGGACAGGTGGCAAGTGCGTCCCGCAGCATCATCACCAGGGTGTGCGCCTGATGGTGGCGGTGCGAGTCCAACTCGCCCAGCGCGTCGGTGACGGCCCACCCCGCCTTCCAGCGGGTGTCGAGGTCGCCGTCCACCTGGGCGGCCATCTCGGCCTTCTTGGCGGCGACGTAGGCTTCGAGCAGGGCGTGCCGGCTGTCAAACGGTTCGCCCGGCTCGTACCCGCTATTGACCGGCGAGAAAGAATTCGGCACCATGACTGTGTTCTCCGTGCGACACTCTGGTGTCATCGTCACGGGCCGGTCCACTCCCCCTTCTACAGGTGTGGACCGGCCCGCTGGTGATACCGGGGCGTGGGTGGGCGGGTTAGTTAGTGGGGCAGTTTCGACTTGATCCAGGCTTCCAGCACTTCGCGGACGAACAGCACCCTTCTTCCGACCTTGATTCTGCCGACCGGCTCACCCGCCAAGGCGGCGCGTTCGAGCGTTTTGTAGCTCAGGCCGGTCACTTTTTCGGCTCCCAGTTGATCGACGGTGATGGCGTCGTCGGGCTTGGCCTTCTCGGCCTGTTTGGGAACGATGGGCATGGCCAGAATCTCCCGTGGGGTGAGGCGGCTGGGCCGCGGACGGGAGAATTGATGCACACCAGAATCGCGACGACCTTCCTGCCGTCGGATGTAGCGGCGTGTAGTGCCGGTCGGGACGTGAACGGCCCACAGTTTCCAGGGCGTGACGGGAGCGAACTTTTTCCCACTACAATCCGGTTGTAGTGCCCGGTTGTAGTGGCCACTATTCCGGCTGCTGAGCCTGGGAGAACACGATCCGCAGCGCCGCCGCCACTACGTCACCTGGGACCCTCGCTCGGCTGGGTTTACCGCGGGTGTTCGGACGCCGCTCCAATTCCCACCGCACCTCAGCCATCAGGTCCTTCCCCTCTGGCGTGGCGAGGTGGGCAACGATGCCTGTCTCTCTCATACCACCGAGGTACAGCGCCTGGATGCTCTTGTACAACGCATCCCGACGTATGGCGTCCGCCGTTCCCCCCTGCGAAGATGACTTTCGCTTCTTCGCAGGTGCGGCAGCCGACCCGCTCCCACCGTGTGGCTCGACGGGAGGGGGCGGACGCTTGTCCCGTGCGTCCGCCAGCCAGTTCTCGGTCGTATCCAGCAACTCGTCGAACGTGATGGTGTCGAGGCCCGTAGGTAGGCGGACACCGAATCGCTGCCAGTGTTCTCGCAAGAACTCCCGGATGGCCCAGGCGATGAGATCACGCACCTTCTGCGGATCGTGACGGTGTGCGCCGCGGTGGAATACCATCCGGCGGGCCCACCGCTGTAACGATTCCCAGTCGGGTTCGCGTGTCGGGTTCAGCAGTTGATACATGAACCAGTCTGGCGTACCTTCCAATGGTTCCGGGTGATCCGCCCCGCGGCCGAGGGTTTGCTCGCCCGTACCGGAAACCGATCCGGTTGCATTCGGCGACACAGCTAGGTCGTCCGCGTTCTCCCAACCATGCATCTCCGCGGTCATGACCCACGGCACGACTCCCGGCATCTGCCCTCTCTTGTGCTCCTCGACCTCCGCGGGGCTACAGACTCTGATACCTCCGTCGGGCAGGTGGGCAACGTACAGTTCGTCGGCGTCGGCGAATACAAGATTCTCAGGCAGGTCGGTGGTGTACACCTCCGGGACCCAAGGGGGATCTGAGAACTCCCGAAAGTGGGGGGCGGTGCGGCCGGCATGGACCAGGGCTTCGAGATCGGGCAGTCCGATTTTCCGGGACAGGCTGATGACGACCCCCAGCCTCAGCAACAAGAGGTGACTTAGCCACCCTCGCAGCCGGGCGTCCCCGCGGATATCGGCTCCGAGCCGCTCAACGCATTCGTCGAGTGTTCGCTGTACACGCTCCCGGAGAACGAGAGTGTCCCCCCAGCCTTCGGAGAACGCGACTGACCCGGCACCCTCAGGTGCGAGGGATTTGGCCATGATCGTACTCGTAGCTGTCGGCGAACGCACCAACTCGGCGACGGGTGCGGCGTCGGGGTGGGCCGCTGCGGGTTAGTGCCCGTCACCAGTTGCCGTGGGAGGCGTTGACGGGCCGAGACGTGGCCCGGTACGATGCGACTGAGTGACGGTCGCGTCGGCCGCGGCGAGTGCCTCCCCAGGACGCCGCGGCCGACGCATTTTCTCTCACGGCCGGACGGCGACGCAACACCAAACGGCAAGCTGTGACAGCGGATCGAGAGGAGGAGACGATTCGTAGAATACCTGTGGCGACACCGGCAGCACTTCTCGGCGGTCCGCCCGCCACCTCCCCCACTCCGAAAGGCTGACCATGACCGAGTCCGAGTACCTGGACGCGACCACGTTCCCGCTCTCGACGCAGGCGGGGCTGGGGCTGGAACACCAGATGATGATCGACGCGGTGAACTACGACGCGCTGGCGGAGGCGCACCGGGCAGGCACCCCGCTGACGCCTCGGCAGGAAGCCAAGTTCAGGGAACTGGGGCGGAAGGTGGCGGCGTTTCCGTCGCTGCGGCGGTAGTCGAAAGCACGGGTGCCGGAGCGGTCAGGCGTGCTCATCGGGCAAAAAAGGTCATGGCCGCCCTGGCTGTCATGATCCGTCCGGGTGATGACGTTGCCCCGCACCGCTCGCACCCTACGGTGTGGAATTCACTTCTACGCTACGGCGCTGATATGGCCGGTGTGGTGAACCGGCTTGGGAAGGGGCCGCCCTGGGGATCGTCGGGACTCGCCGGAGCAGTGATCGGGGTCACGTCCGGGAGGTCCGATCCGGAACCGTCCGTTGGTGGCAGGAACAGCCGGAACTGGGGGCAGTGTCGGAAGAGGGCACCGTTCGCGGCAAGATGCGGTCCGATCTCCGGGAACGTCGCCAGCAGCATTCCCCAGACCAGCGCCACGATCTCGCACAGGTCGGCCAGCGTTCGCCGGGCCTGCCACTCGTCGAAGCTGTTGACGTGGAGGCGGTTCGACTTCTGGATGCCGTCCCGCAGCCAGCCTGCGGTGGGGTGGCACACCTGGTTCAGGCGGTCCCAGATGTCCTTGAACCGCTCCCGCCGTTCCTTCTCCGGCCACAACTCGAACAGCTCGTCGAGGATCGGCCGGATCACGCTGTTCCAGTTCAGGCTCCGTCCCTCCGCCTCAAGCCGGTCGATCTTCTCGTCCACCGACTTGCCGTGCTGATTCACATCGATGAAGCGGGCGCGGAACGCCATCTCCCAGATGAACCGCAACTCCCGCCGCACTTCGTCGTACCGGGCGCACAGGAAGTCGTGTTGCAGGTCGTACAGCTTCTTCGGGAGCGAGCAGAAGAAGGCGAACAGCAAGCTGTCCGCGATGTCCTCCTGCGGGTGTGCCGTCAGCACCTCACCCTGGATCGTCAGGAAGTCGTCGTGGATGTCGGTGATCGCAAAGGCGTCGTCTTCGCCGAGGACTTCCACCGTCTTCGCATTAACGCCGGCGTAATGCCCGCGGTAGCCGTCCAGAAACTGCTTCACCAAATCGGACATGACCAACCTCCGGGAGACGATGTAATCGTCTGTTCAGACCAGACCCGGGAACAGGTCAGTAGGTTCGTGAGGTGGCGGGAGCGACCAATTACATGCCGTGCGCCAGGTTCCACGCTACCAAGTCGATGCAGATCGGCGGCACCCCGGCTCCCGCAGCAATCACCCGCAGCAAATCTTGGTACGACTGATACTGCTCCCGAGTCTTGATGAAACTCATCGTGGCCGTTTTCGGGATACGCATTGTCACCCCGAACCGACCGGAAGCCGCCGACAAGCGAACGGCGGCGAAACAATACTCGTCGTGTGGCACATGCAGGAGCGGAATCACGCGGTCCCGATTCGCCGGTCGAATCAGGCTGTCGCGGATCAGAGATTTGTGAAGCAGGTTCACCATCTTGTAACACGGGCCGAAGGCTAATCCACGCGGCACATGCTTCTTCCAGTGGTCCGCCAGACTAGCCGCTTTCCACTCGACCAGTGTTTCAAGCTGGCTCGGGCTAGTGACATTGCCGAGGTCCGTACTCGTTGCGAGCGGGAGCTGCCGCGCCCAGCCGCGAAAGACGACGGACGGTTGCTGGTGTGCCAATCCACGGAACGTGTTCCCGGCGACCGCATCGTCGATCAGCCAATCGGAGTCGCTGGTCGGCACAAAATACCGCGCTAGCAATCGCTGGCTGTGCTGACGAAGAGCATCGAGCAGGCGACCAAGATCCGTATCGGGCAGATCGTCAGCGAGCGACTCGACTACCAGCCGATGGCCCTCTTCGTCCGCGAGTTGATCCGCCCAACTTATGCTTGCCGAACTTGTGAATCGCAGGGCCACGACCCGCAGATCGCTCGGGCGGCCCTGCCACCGGAGCCGATCCCGAAAAGCGGCATCGGCAGTGGCTTACTCGCCCACGTCATCGTGTCGAAGTTCATCGATCACCTGCCGCTGCACCGCCAGGAAGCGATCCTGGCCCGGTGCGGGTGGGACGTGCGGCGGTCCACCCTGTGCGACCACCTGCGGAAGTGCGGCGAACTGCTCACGCCGCTATACGACCTCATGCGTCAACGCCTGCTCCGGTCATTCGCGATCCACGCCGACGACACTCCGCTGGTGCTGCTACGGCCCCGTCGTACCGCCTTCGCCTGGGTGTACCTGGGCGACGACAAGAACCCGTACACCCTGTTCGACCTGACCGCCGGCCGCCGGCAGGAGTTTCCGCAAGCGTTCCTCGCCGGGTACCGCGGGTTCGTCCACGCCGACGCCTACGACGGGTACAACGCGGTCCACAACAACGAGCGCCATCTGGGCTGCTGGATGCACGCCCGGCGTTATTTCGTGGAGGCGGAGCCGAGCGACCCTCGGGCGGTCGAGGCGCTGGCCTTCATCCGTACCCTGTACGCCGTCGAACGGGAGATCAAGGACGAATGGGAGAAGCCCGGCAACACGTTCACCGACGCCGACGTAGTGCGGCGGACGCGGGCTGGGCCAATCCTCGCCCAGTTCGCCGACTGGCTCGATGAACAGCATCGATCCGCGACGCCGAAGAGCCTGTTCGGCCAGGCCGTCGCGTACGCCCGGAACCAGTGGGCGTCGCTCGTTCGTTACCTCGACGACGCGAGGTTCGCCATCGACAACGGGGCCGCCGAGCGGGCCATCCGGCCGCTGGCGATCGGCCGCGGCAACTGGCTCCATGTCGGAGGCGACGGCGGGTTGAAGACCGCGTCCGTGCTGCTGAGCGTGTGCGCCAGCGCGTCCCGGCATCGCCTGAATCCGTGGTCGTACCTCCGCGACGTGCTCGACCGCCTGGCCGTTCGCTCCGCCGGGGCCGACCTGTCCGATCTTCTGCCCGACGCCCCGGCCCGCAATCGACTCGCCGCGTGAGCCCGGATGCCCGGAGAACCAACATCCGGACTGTTGCGACTGACCAAGGACGAACTGTTCCCGCTGCCACTTCGCGGAGGACTTGGCCTGCTGGCAGGGCCCGCACGGGAATACGAGTCCCCACGCCGACGGCTCGCCTCCGACGTGATCAGTCGTCGTTCAGGATCCAGCCGGTGCCGCGGCTCTTCGTGAACAAACCGTTGCCGCTCAGCCCGAACAGGTCCAGGTAAAAGTACTCGTCGGCCTCCCGCTTGTTGTCGCCCTTGACCTCCATGATGATCGTCTTGGTCGTCTCGCCGGGGGCGAAGGTCAGCGTGCCGGACTTGACGACGTAGTCCTCGCCAGACTGGGCGGTGCCGTTGACCGTTTGGAACGACATCGTCACCGGCTGGTCGTAGGCGACCGAGAGGGTGACGGTGAAGGTGAATAGGGTCGTCTGGTTCTTCTTGCCTTCAGCCCGTGTCACGTCGCCGATGCTGATCCGCGGCTCGTCATCCGTGATAGTACCGACACCCTGGCCGTCGGCGATGGTCGCGTTCGTTGGGCCGGTCAGGTTCACGGCGAACGTCTCGCTCGGCTCGGGCAGGCGATCGCCGGTGATCAGCACGGTGATGGTCTTCGTGGTCTCGCCAGGGGCGAAGGTGAGGGTGCCGCTCGTCGCCTGATAGTCGCTGCCCGCGGTCGCCGTGCCGTTCGCCGTGGCGAAGGCGACTGAGGTCGTGCCGGTCGCCGCCCCGGTGCGGGTGACGGTGAACGTGGCGGTTCGGTTGCCGGTGTTGCCCTCGGCGACGGTCACGTCGCCGATCCGCAGCGCCGCGGTGACGGGCCAGGGGCCGCCGTCGTTGAGCAGCACCGCGACCGTGCTGGAGTCGGCGTTCGCCACCGCCGCGTCCGGCCGGCCGTCGCCGTTGAAGTCGCCGACCGCGATGGCGGTGGGCGTCGCGCCGGTGGCGAACGCCCCGGCGAAATCGAGCGTCCCGTCGCCGTTGCCGAGCATCATGCTGACGGTGCCGGCGTCACTGTCGGCCACGACCGCGTCGAGGTTCCCGTCGCCGTCGAAGTCGCCCGTCGCCACCGCGAAGTGGACCGTCCCGGTGGTCGAGTGGAAGACCGGCGGATGGAACCCGCCGTCGCCGCGGCCGCGGAGCACCGCCACGCGGTCGCTTACGGACACCAGGTCGGCGTAGCCGTCGCCGTCGAAGTCGCCCGCCGCGATCGTCCCTTCGTTGACCAGGGCTTGCTGATCGTTGTCGTACGCGAACCAGCCGGTCCCGTCGCCGAGTTGCGTGTTACCGGTCGAAATGGCCAGGTCGATGTTGCCGTCGTTGTTGAGATCGACGACCGCAACCCCGAACGCCTGCAAACCGTTGTACGCATCCTCCCAGAAGTCGCCCTGGCCATTGCCCAGGTACACGTTGTACTGCGGCATCCAGTCCGCGGCGTAATAGGTGGATAAGTAGTCCGCGTGGCCGTCGTTGTTGAAGTCCCCCACGACGACCTGACTTCCCTCCCACGGATTGATGACAGCCGGTTGGAATGTGCCGTCTCCGTTGCCCGTGAGGATGGCGTGGGAGTTCAGCCCGCCGACCACAAGGTCGGAGTTGCCGTCTTCGTTGAAGTCGGCGACCGCGACCGAGGAGGGGTACATCCACTCGCTCAGCGTCAGTACCTGGGCCATGCCGAAACCGCCCGCGCCGTCGCCCAGCCGGATGCTCACGCGGCCGAGGGAGTTGCCGTAGGCAGTCGCCAGGTCGAGGTGGCCGTCGTTGTTGAAGTCGGCGGTGGCGACGGCCCGCGGGTTCGAGGCTGTGGCGTAGCTCGTGGCCGGGCTGAAGCTGGGGAGGACTCGGCCGTCGAGGGACTCGACCTGTAAGCGGGTCTTGCGGGTCATGGGACGGACTCCGGTCAGCGGGGGTTGGGTCTCCGATTCCCATGCGACGTGAGCTGCCGGATTGCGCACGGAATCCGGCGAAATGACGACAGGCCGGCGGGTTCACCCGAAGGCGACTCCCGCCGGCCAGCGGTGCTCACCCCACCAGGTGGTTGTCCCCGTCGCCGCCGTCGAGGAAGTCCAGGCCGGGACCGCCGAACAGCCAGTCGTCGCCCAGCCCGCCGAGCAGGGCGTCGTTGCCGTGTCCGCCGAACAGGTGGTCGTCCCCGTCCTCGCCGTAAAGGCGGTCGTCCCCGCCCCCGCCCCGGAGGTGGTCGTTCCCGGCCCCGCCGTACAACTCAGCCGCGGCCTGGATCTGTGAGGCGATCAGGATGTGGTCGTCGCCGCCGCCGGCGTCCGCCACGATGGCCGCCACGTCCGCGGCGAACGTGCCGAGTTGCGCCCCGTTCGCCCACACCACCAGGTTCCCGCTCACCCGGCCGACGTGCAGGAAGTCGGCGGCGGCACTGCCGACCACGACCAGCTCGCCGTTCACCACCCCGGCGGCCGGGCCGCGGTCGGCCGCCTGCTGGAAGTTGGCCAGGACGTACTCCCCGACGGCGGCGCCCAAGTCGAGCGCGACTTCGTTGTCGAACCGCCAGTGGATGCCGCCGTACAGCCGACTGTCGGCCGACTCCTGCGCGGCATGGGAGAAGCTGGTGAACGCCCGCGCGGGCAGGGCCGGGTTCTGCGACGGCAGGGTGAAGGCGACGGCGTCGGTGCCGAAGAACCCGGCCAGCACCGTCGCCGCCGCCCCGCTGACCGAGGCGTGCGCCGAGACGTAGCTGGGGTGGGCGGGCGTGCCGATGAGCGGCGTCCACGTCGCGACGGCCGCCGTGTCCGGGTTGCCGTCGTCGCCGGCCAAGCGGATGCCCGTCACCGGCCGCCAGTAGCTGTACTCGTACTTGGCGTCCCAGCAGCCGATCAGCGCGTCGGCCATGGCCACGTTCAGGGCGGCGAACAGGCGGGCGTTCTCCTCCAGTGAGTTACCCCGCTGCTCAGACACGATCCGGGCCATCAGGCTCAGGTGGCCG
The DNA here is from genome assembly GCA_022841795.1 of Fimbriiglobus sp. Taxonomy (GTDB): domain Bacteria; phylum Planctomycetota; class Planctomycetia; order Gemmatales; family Gemmataceae; genus JALHQU01. Next base: position 56,775 of record JALHQU010000011.1, on the reverse strand, counting down.
GGCGGGGTGGCGGTGCCGGCCCCGTTGTTCCAGTACAGGGCCATCGCCGTCTGGTCGGCCGTGCGGGTGCTGCCGGTGGCGGAGCCGAGCGCCTTCACCTCGTTGAACGCGGCCGTGTACTCGTCGCTCGTCAGCGCCGCCGGTGCGGCCGGGCGGAACTGGTCGCCGCTGGCCAGGGCGAACGGGGTGACACCCGGCCAGTGCGGTTCCCGGCCGTTCGCCCCGGCGGTCGTCGGCCGCCACTTGCCCGGCTCGGTGCTGCCGGTGTACGGCGGGAGGGTGTTGACGGACCCGTCGTTCGCCCGCAGGGCCAGGATCTGGTCGGCCACGAACCGTCCCAGGGCGACGCCGTCGTCCTCCGCCTTGCCGTCCGGGACGGTGGCGAGCGAGGCGGCCAGTTTGGCGTCGAAGGCGGCCACCTGAGCCGGAGCCGGGATGAGGGCGGTCAGCGCCCGGTGCGCCGCCGCGGCGACGGCTGCCTCCCGCGACGCCTTCGGGTGGGCCAGGGTGTCCACGTAGAGCGGCTCGTGCGTCCGCGTCAGGGCGTTCACCGAGTCGTACACGGCGGCGTGGGTGATGGCCGCGATCCGCGTGGCGAACGGGGCGGGGGTGGCGGTGGCGCGGACGGAGTCCCACAGCAGTTCGTTCCACTGGAGGACCAGGTCGGCGGTCGGGGTCAGCCGGTCTTCCAGGGTTTCGACCTGCAGGCGGGATCGGGGGCGGTCGGCGGTGGCGAGCATGGGAGCGGCTCCTGTGCGGGATCGGGAGGTGACACCGGGAAACGCGCGACGCCGAGCGACGGTGCCCGACACCCCATGCGACGTCCGCCGTGCGGGTGCGCACGGATTCTGACGGGAATTGCCGAGGGTGATGCCGGTCTCGGGCTGTTCGGGAGTCGCGGGATTGCCGTAATCGAGGTGGGCCGTGGAGGGAGCGAGGGTCGGAACTGATCCCCGACGGGCGAGTGGGTGGGGATACTCGGCGGTGTGACCCCCCCGGCCGCGTCTTGTCTTCACGCACTGGTCAGCCCGCCGGCCGGATAGTCATTTCTTCTTGGCTTCTAACTCGGTCATCAGCTTCTTGAAATCCGCGCGATCACGGAGGGGGCTGAGGGCGATGTCCGTCTTCATATGGGCGACATCTCCCCACCCGGCGGCGACGGCCTTGACCAGCCAAGCCATTGCCTTGTCGGCCTCCTCCTTGGCGAGCCCGGTTGCGACGGCGGCCGGCGTCTTCGGGTCGACCGGAATCACGGCGGCACAGACGGCCCGATTACAGGCCGCGTTATATAGCCACTCGGCGTCGGTCCCCTTCACGGCCTCGTACTCGGCGGCAGCCGCCCGGCAGGCGGCGGCGTTCTTGTCCGCCTGGGCCCTCCCCAGCCGCGACCGGGCCAGCCCAGACCGGATCACCTCGGGTGTGCTGCTGTTGCCTAACTCCAGTGCGCGTTCCCAGTCCGGGATCGCCTCGGCATCCCGGCCGAGCCGGGCGAATGCCAGCGCTCGTCCGTAGTGGCTATTGCCGAGGAACTGGCGGACGATGATCGTGCGTTTCTCCTCAGTCAGCACGGGTTCCAGCTGCGCGATCGCCTTCTCAAACCACGCCACCGCCTCGGCCGGCCGGCCGGAGTCGCTGACGAGGTGCCCGAAGTTGCAGTAGCCGCCGCCGAGGGACACGGCGTAATCCAGCGATGTCGGGAACTGGCGGGTGAGCCGTTCCTTGATGTCCAGGGCCGTGAGGTACGCCTCCTTCGCGTCCGCGAGCTTGTTCAACTCCAGCAGCACGTTACCCAGGCCGTCGTAGCACGCGGACAGCTTCACCTGGGCGCGTCGGTCGTCACCCAACTTCAGTGCGACCCGCACGGCTTCGCGGAAGGCGTCCGCCGCCGCCGCGAACTTCCCCTGGTCGGCAAGTGCGATGCCCCGGTGGCTGTGGCACTCGACCAACATCCACTCGTATGATTTGTCGCCGGGGTAGTCGGCCGGCGACTTTTTCGACAGGGTGTTTTGGACCTGCTCGAACAGGGCGATGGACTCGGTCAGCTTGCGTGCGTTCCGGTACGCCAGGGCCAGTTCCGTCAGGGTCTTGAGGGTGTCGGAATGGGCCAGCCCGAGCTTCGCCTCCCGCGTCGCCCGCGCCCGCTCCAGCACTTCGACCGCTTTGACCGGGTTGCCCATCTCACGCAGCGTGCTGCCCAGCAGCGTCTGCAGCCGGGCCACCACCTCGGCGTCGCCCACCGCCTCTCCGGTCAGCTCGTCGGCCGCCTTCGCCGCCCGATCGCGCAACTGCTCGAACAGGGGCGGTGCCCCCCGCTCCGCGCCGCGCGGGTCCAGCCCGCGGACCAGCCCGGCGAACAGCTCGACCCCCTTCTCGATCTGGGCCAGCCGCCGCTCCGCCGTGTCTTTGGCCGCCTTCTCGGCCTCGGCGGCTCGTTCGGCGTCGAGTTTGGCCTGCCGTTCCGCCGCGGCGGAGGACTCCGCCGCGCGGCGCTGCTCATCCGCTCGGACCAGTCCGATGACCAGCCCCGCGACGCCGCCGACCAGCGCCAGCAGGACGACGCTCGCGGCGAGTGCCGGCCCCTTATTCCGCCGGGCGAACTTCCGCAGCCGGTATCCCGCCGACGGCGGGACGGCCAGCACTGCCTCGCCGGCCAGGAACCGCAGCACGTCGGCGGCGAACCCAATGGCCGTCTCGTACCGCCGGCCGCGGTCCTTCTCCAACGCCTTCATCACGATCCAGTCCAACTCTCCGCGCACCAGCCCGGACAGTTGACGCGGCTCGACCCCGCGGTTGGCCGCGATGCTCGGCAGTTCGTCGGTGGTGCTCAGCCGGGTACTCGGCCGCGGCGGCTCTTCCTCCCGCACCAGCCGCAGCACCTCCAGCAAGGCTGCCTCCTTCAGCCGCTTCCGCTGGAGCGGGGTCGTGCCGGTGAGCAGCTCGTACAGCAGCACCCCCAGGCTGTACACGTCGCTGCGGGTGTCGATGTCCAGTTGGTTCAGCTCGGCCTGCTCGGGCGACATGTATTCGGGCGTCCCGACCACCGCCCCCAGCCCGGTGACGAGCGTCTTCTCGGTCAGCGGCTGGCCGGTCGCTTTGGCGATGCCGAAGTCGATCACTTTTGGCACCGGCCGCCCGTCGTACAACGCCACCAGCACGTTGTTCGGCTTGATGTCCCGGTGGATGACCCCCTTCTGGTGGGCGTGCTGGATGGCCTGGCACACCGGCACGAACAGCTCCAGCCGCTCCCGCGGGGTGAGCTTTCGCTCGTCGCAGAACGTGGTGATCGGCACCCCCTTCACCAGCTCCATGACGAAGAACGGGCGGCCGTCCGGGGTGGCCCCGGCGTCCAGCACCCGGGCGATGTGCGGGTGGTCCATCAGCGCCAGCGCCTGCCGCTCGGCCTCGAACCGGGCGAGCACGCTCTTCGAGTCCATCCCGGCCTTGATCACCTTCAGGGCGACCAGCCGCTTGACCGGCTCCTGCTGTCGGGCCAGCCACACGGTGCCCATGCCGCCCTCGCCGATCACCTCGACCAGCTTGTAGGGTCCGACAACACCTCCGGCCGATTGGGCATCGGACCGGAGGTTCGTGGACGAGTCTCCTGGTGCGACTAGCGGCCCGGTCGGGGGGAGAGCGGCCGGCTGGCCGAGGAAACTGCCGGCCTGGGCGTGTTCGGCCAGCAGCCGGTCCAACCGACCGCGGAGGTTGGAGTTGCCGGCGCACGCCCGGTCCAGGAATGCGGCTCGCCCGGCCGGGTCGGCGATCTCCAGGGCCTCGATGAAGAGGGTCTCTTCGGTCACGGCGAGCCTCCGGCGAGACGGGCGCGGGTTCTCCCCACCCCCAATGCGACGCCGATCCCGCCGGTGCGCACGGATTCCGGCTCAGCCGGACGGGTCGTTCAGGCGGTCGAGCAGCCAGGCGCGGGCGTAGGCCCAGATCTGGTCCGCCTTGCGGGGCGAGATGTTCAGCGCCCCGGCCGCCTCCCGCCCGGTCAGCCCGGCGAAGTACCGCAACTTCACCAGTTCGGCGGCCCGCGGGTTGACCGCGGCCAACTTGTCCAGGGCATCGCTCAGGGCCAGAACGTCGTCGTCCGCCGCGGCCTCGGCCGAGACATCCAGGTCGTCCAGGGTCAGCCGCCTCCGCCCGCCCCCGTGCCTCTCCCGCTGCTTGCGGCGGGCGCTCTCGACGAGGATGCGGCGCATGGCTTCTGCCGCGGCCGCGAAGAAGTGCCCGCGGCCGTCCCACCCGTCCGACTGCCCGCCGCCGACTAACCGGACGTAGGCCTCGTGGACCAGGGCGGTCGGCTGGAGGGTGTGCCCGGCCTGCTCGTTGGCCAACCGGGCGGCAGCGAGCTTCCGCAACTCGTCGTAGATGAGCGGGAGAAGTTCGGCCGCGGCGTGCGGGTCGCCGGCCGCGGCGGCGTCTAGGAGTTGGGTCACGTCGGCCATGAGGCCTAGTTTACTGCCGTCCACGGCAGGTTCACGAGGATAACAGGTGGGGTCAGCACGCCTGCCCCGTCCCCGACCATCACACCAACTCCGAATACAATCGACCTCGAAAGCGTCACTTCACCGGACGGCTACCGTCCACCCGCTTCCGGGCCGCCGTCACCGCCGCTTCGATGGCGTCCGCACGGGCAAACAGCGCCGACACCCGCTTCACGATCTCTTGCTGCTCGGCCAGCGGGGGAAGGGCGAGCGGTTGGGCTTTCACGTCCGCCCCAGAAATCCCGTTCTGGCCGGCCGAGGACTTCGACTTGCCGACCATCCGCTCGCGGGCAGTGGAACTCCCGAAGAAGAGTTCGCAGTAGTCCGGCAGGATGTCATTTGATGCCATCCGCGCCCGCATCAATTTGTCCGGGTAAACGATCTCCTTGCCGTTCAGCCCGCGAACGACTCCGCAGACTCCGAGCAGGTCGATGCTGCCGTTGTAGCGCGTGAAGAGAAGGTCTCCGTCTCGAATGGCGTAGGCGGTGCGCTGGTCAGCAGAGCAGTCGAGATATCGAAGGTCCGCGAACGACACTTCGCCGGGACGAACCGCGTTGATGCGTAGGATCGGAACACCCGGTAGTGTTTGGCTCGGCTTCGTCGAAAGTCCGTTCTTGAACTCAGCGAGAAGACTCCCGAACTTCACCCATCGCCACGATACCGGGATGTTGTCGTCTGGGATGCCTTCGGAAATAGCCGAAATGCCCAACTTGTGAAGTAGCAGTCCCGTTCCATCGACGATGGCATTCTTCTCCCGCCAGTCGGCGGTGAGTTGGCCGGAGCAGGCGGTGGCGAGGACAGCTTGGCGGAACCGCTTGAGCGTGGTCGGCACCCGGTCCAGGCGGGCGCGGGCGGCGTTCACCCGGTCGAGGATGCGTTCCACCGCTGCCACGATTCGCTGCTGCTCGCTGAGCGGTGGCAATGGAATGGGTGCATCACCAAATCTGCCCTTGTTAACAATCCGGATCGTAGTCTCGGATGAGTTCTCCTCTAACCATTCCCGAAGGGTGCAGCACCAAAAAAAGCCGTACCGTGGCTCGACGACATTTGCGCAAAAGATTGCAGCGTTAATCTGCTGGTTTGTAGCTAAGGACCTCCCTGCATAACCAACTTTGCCGAGGTTTCCGATGCAGGAAACAAGAGTGCTCTGGGCTGGAAGTATTCGAGATTCGCCCCCTCCATCTGCGGAGAGGTATTCTTCAGTATCAACGATTGGGTGCCAGGTTTTCAGATCGCCTGGCTTTACCCATGGGATTGTGCCGCCTTCGTAGTATTCCGATTTCTTCCGAGAAGGTGTCGTGCCTGTTACGAGCTTGGCGACTTCTGCCAAAGAAGCAAGTGCCCAACCCTCTGGCAATTCGTCCGTGGTCATGCTGCGGCCTCCGTGTCCAGCAGCTTCAGCACCTGCTCAATGTCTCCCATCGCCGCCTTCAGGTCGGCCATCGCGTCGGCGGCCAGGTCTTCCGGCTCGGGCATCTCGTCGGCGTCATCGGCCGACTCCTCCTTCAGCCACTTGAATCCATCCAGCTTGTACCCCTTCTCCCGCACCTCCGCGATGCTGAACGCACGCCAGCGGTCGTCCTTTGAGGCGGATGCCTTCCGCTTGATTCGCCCGTTCGGGTCGTCGCCGTAGCACGCCTCGAACTCGGCGAAGTGGGCGGGCGTGAGCGGGCGGTCCTTCTTGGTGATGCCCGGCACGTTGGTCCGCGCGTCGTAGATCCACACGGTCTGCGTCGGCTCGCCCTTGGTGAAGAACACCACGTTCGCCTTCACCCCCTGGCTGTACGGGGTGAACGTGCCCCGCGGCAGCCGCAGCACGGTGTGCAGGTTGCAGTCCTCGGTCAGCACCTTGAACACCTCGCCCGCCTGGTCGGCGAACAGGCAGTTGTCCGGCAGCACCACCCCGGCCCGGCCGCCCGGCTTGAGGGCGGTGAGGAAGTGCTGGAGGAAGTTGAGCTGCTTGTTGCTGGTGGCCACGGTGAAGTCGTCGCGGTCCGGGGCGGCGTTCGCCCCCTTGGTGCCGAACGGCGGGTTGGCCAGGATCACGTCGAACTTGCCCGGCGGCGGGCTGTCGATGGTGTCGGTGATGTCGATGTGCGGCTCGACGCCGTGCAGGAACAGGTTCATGAGCGCCATGCGGCGGGGGCGGGCGACCAGCTCGGCGCCGAAGTACGTCTTCTTCGCCACCCGCTTGGCCAGGTCGCGGTCGATGGCCCCGCCCTTCGTCTCGCCCACGAACCACTCGTAGGCGGCCACCAGGAACCCGCCGGTGCCGCACGCCGGGTCGGCGATGGTGAACTGCGGGTGGGCGCGGGGTCGGGCTTGAGGCAGCGGACGATCGACTGGATGAGCACCCGCGGGGTGAAGTATTGCCCGGCCCCCTTCTTCCCCTCGCTGGCCGCCTTTTCGAGCAACCCCTCATAGGCTTCTGCCTTCACGTCCACCCCGAGGGTGGTCCACTCTGTTTCGTCGATCAGGGTGACGAGTCGCTTCAGGCTGACCGGGTTGTTGAACCGGGACTGCGCCCCGGCGTAGATGTCGCCGAGCATCCCCGGCTGCCGGCCGAGTGTGCGGAGGGTTTCGATGTAGTGGTCGATGAGCGGTGAACCGGACTGGTCGCGGAGGGTGGGCCAGTCGCACCCGGCGGGCACGGGGATGCCCTTCTCGGCCGCCATCTTGAGGAACAGCAGGTAGGTGATCTGCTCGATGTAGTCGCCGTAATCGACGCCGTCGTGCCGCAGGGTGTGGCAGAACCCCCACAGCTTCTGAACCACGTCGGTCATGCTGGTAGGCCCTTCCGTATGACCAAAGGCTGAATGAATATGAGTCGCAGCTATTCAAGAAATCTGGCAAAAATCTGAATCTTCTCTCCGGTTTGTTCTGCCGCAGTTATCTGGATTCGGTCTCGATCCGGGTCACAGATTCTCGGGTCATCCTGGCACAACTGACGTGCGAAGTCGAATTCGTCAACCTGGCAGTAAACGTACTGTCCGCTCTGCTGAACCTGCAGTTTGTTGCAAAAGGCAATGTCGCTGCTATCGAAGTCTTCCGTCCTTCGGTCGCGCTCAGAAAGAGGGGGCACGCAGACTTGTGATGCCATGTACCGTTCGGCCATGAATAACACATATTGGCTGTTCAGGGGGAACACGAAAATCAGGCCAGTGTCGGAGTTGACACACTCGGGATCATCCTGTGGAGGATTGCGGAAGCGAACCACTGGCGAATCAGACGTGTAGATCGGGATAGCGGATGCGTTGCGGCCAATGATCCAGACCATGCTTGCGAATCGCTTTGACATCCGGTGGATGGAAGAATTGGATGTGAGGAAAGAGAGATGGAGTATTTTGTCGTAGTCGTCGGGCGCGACGAGACGTCCCGCAGGCACCTCTGGGTTGGTGCGAGAGAGTACGTTGAGTGCTGCCTGCTTGAACGCCAAATCAGTTGCGACAAGTGTCCTCCGAGCCGTCTCAGTGCGGAGCCACTGGAGCGCTACGAACTGTGCGAATTCATGACTCAGATCGAGGCGGACTTGGCCGTTTGCAGCTTCTACGAGGAACACGTCGAGAGTCTTGCGGAAGCTGTCTTCTACTTTCGACAGATTGTCTTCGACCTGGTGCGGTCCTTTCTGAGAATCCACGAACATCGATGCGTCAAGATCATGGAAGGACTCGCTCCAAGCCACGCTGCAGGTGCTATACGAAACAGCCGGCTTGGTTGGATGTCGCTTGTTGAAGCTGAACAAGCGACGGTTGCCGTTCAGAAAACCACGCAAGTAGCATTGCGGAACATAGTGCTGCTTCTGCTTGTCGGCCATTGCTGCACCTCAGCGAGTCGAGTGGTGCGAATTGTCTGGGTTACGCGGCCATCGCCTCGTTCAGTGCCCGAAGTAAGTCTTCGAGCCGGTTGTCGAACGCCTTGTTCGCCTGCGGCCATCCGCCGTCGCGGGCGAAGATCGGCACGAACTCGAAGTCGTCCCGGTCGATGGTCAGGTTGGCCACCAGGTGTTCGCGGATGCGGCCGAGCCACCTTTCCCCGTCTGCGGTGAGCGTCTTCCCGGCGGTCAGCCTGGCGACCGCGGCGGCCACCCGCTCCTCAGCCGTGAGCAGTGGGGCGGTCTCGTCCGCGGCGTGCTTGACCATCGAGATGATGTCCACCAGCGGCTTGTTGTACGCGACCGCGTGCGCCCTCCGCAAGTTGTCCTCGGTGAACTTCCCCTTCGTCGTCGCCAGCTTCTTCCGCAGCTCGCCGAGCGCGTCCGTGTTCCAGTCGGCCGGGCGGTCGAACAGGATGCGGATGGCCTCGATCTGGTCGGGGTTTCCGCGGACGTACTCGGCGAACAGCTTCAGGTAGTCGGCCGGCTGGTGTTCCTTGCCGGTGCCGTCGCGGATCAGCCAGCGGGAGGTGACGGTGTCGGTCGCCTCGGGCGCGACCACGAACCCCCGCTTCGGCCGCGGGTAGTTCGTCAGCAACTCCTGGAACGACTCGTTCCGCAGCAGCTTCATGGTGTCGGTGAACTTGGCGGTGATGGCGGCGCGGAGTTGGGCGGCGAACGCCGACAGGTCGCCGTCCGGGACGAACGCGGCGAACTGCTCCCGGCCCTCCCCGCTCACCTCCTTGTCGATCCGCTGCAACCGCTTCACCAGGCAGCCGACGTTGTACGCCCGGTCCTTGTTCGCCCAGATGTCGTCGATCACCTCCTGGACCGTGCGGGACGGCTTGTCCGGCGGTTCGCGGGTGAACGCCGACACCGTGCGGAAGTAGTCCAGCAGGGTGCCGTCGAAGCAGTCGAACACGGTGAAGTGCGACTTGTCCGGCAGGTTCTCGCTCCGGCGGGTGCCGCGGCCGAGCATCTGCTCGAACAGGATGCGGGACTTCACCGGGCGGAGGAACACGACGAATTCCAGGTCCGGGATGTCCACCCCGGTGGACAGCATGTCCACGGTGACGACCACCGCCGGGTGCGGACGGTTGCGGAATTCGCGGATGCGCTGCAAGGGGCGGTCTACGGTCTTGCCGCCGGTGATCTTCTGCACGAACGAGTCGCCCCGGCCGAACGCCGTCCGGCACAGTTCCACCAACTGGTCGGCGTGCGAGGTGTGCGGCAGGTCGTTGGCGGCGAAGATGAGCGTCTTCGGGAACCGCCCGTACCGCTGCTCATGGTCCAGGGCGTACCGCTTCAGCTCTTCCACTACCAGCCGGTTCGACTCCGGGGCGGTCGCCTTCCGCTCGATCTCGGTGGTGTCGAACGCCCGCTCGTCTTCGAGCAGGTCGATGGCCTTCTCGCCGCTGGTGGTGTCGATCACCTCCACCTGCTCCCCCTCCTTGAGGAACAGCCCGGTCATGCGCACGTCCGAGCGGACGGCCACCGCGTCGTAGTCCACCAGGAACCCGTCCTCGACGGCCTTGGCGTACTCGTACCGATAGGCGACGTGCTCGAAGTAGGCGGTGGTGTGGGCGGCCGGGGTGGCGGTCAGCCCCACCTTGATGGCGTCGAAGTGGTCGAGCACCGTCCGCCACACGGACAGCTCGCTCGCCGTGTACCCGCGGTGGCACTCGTCGGCCACGATCAGGTCGAAGGCGTGGACCGGGATGTCCAGCCGGTCGGTGTCGTCGTCCTCCCGCTCGTCGTCCCCCTCCGCGAACGCCGCCTGCCGGCCGAGCAGGTTGATGGCCATCCGCTGGATGGTGGCCACGTACACGAAGGCGTGCCCGGCGTTCGGTTCGGTCAGGTATCTGGTGGGCAGCACCTTCGGGTCGAACGGCTCGGCCGCCCGGGCCGGGTCGTCGTCCGCGATGTCCTCCCGGCGGAACCGCTGGCTGTACACCTCGTAGATCTTGTCGAACTTCAGCCCCGGCTCCGGCTCGAACGCGGCGAACGCCCGCACCGCCTGCGCGGCCAGCGCCCGCCGGTCCACCAGGAACAGCACCCGCCGGGCCACCCCGGCCTTCATCAGCCGGTAGATCTGGTTGACGGTGGTGAACGTCTTCCCGCACCCGGTGGCCATCGCCACCAGCATCCGCCGACGGCGGTCGCCGATCGCCTGCTCCACCCCCGCGTTGGCGGCGATCTGGTACGGGCGGAGGCGGTGGTGGGTGTTCGGCGTGGCGAGCAACTTCCGCACGTCGGCGTCGAAGTCGCGGGCCAGCCGCTCCTCGAGCGCCGCCGGGGTGGGGTAGTCAGCGACCGGGCGGGAGCGTTCGAGCGGGTGGCGGATGTCGTGGAACCAGATCACCTCGCCGTTGGTGGAGAACAGGAACGGCACCCGGTACCGGCCGAACTGGAACGGGCTGTCGGTAACCCCCTCGGCGTACCGCTGGGCCTGGGTGAGGACGTTCTGCGGCCCGAGGGACAGCTTCTTGGCTTCGACGATGCCGAGCGGCCGCCCGCCGGCGAACAGGGCGTAATCCGCCGGCCCGTTGGCGGTCGGGTACTCGACGACGGCCAGCCGGTCGGCGGTGCCCGGTTGGAACACGGGCGTGTGCGGGACGATCTGCCAGCCGAGCGCCCGCAGCTTCCCGTCGATGCGGGTCTTCCGCGTCAGCCACTCGGGTTCGTCGCGGGCGGTCTTGGTCATGTCACCGTTATACGCAAGGTCCGGCGACCGTGAAAGCGCGGTAGGAGTCCGGCCAGAGGGAACTCGTCACGCCGGCACCCGATAGCGTTGTGGCCGGCCGACCCCGCGGAACAGCACCCGTCGGACGAAGGGAGGTCGTACCCCGGAGGACGGGACCGGACAAAAGGAAGCGCAAACGCGACATTGGGCGACATTTGGCGGAAATTCGGCGAGCTTTCTCTGACCTCGTTGCGACACCACCGCCCGGCAGTGGACCGGAGGGGATGGTCGCGGACAAACCGACGATCAGAACTGCGCATTTCGGGGGTGATTTCGGTGTATTTCCCCGCACCAGCAGTGGAAAACAACCTGCGGCGCGTCGGCGTAGAGCGCGGCACTGAACGACGCTACCTACGAAGATTTGTCGATCGACCACGGGGACATGATGGCGATAGCCAGCATTCCTGAAGTGGTCCTAAACCCACCCTTGGTGGTGAGCGGCGAGTGGTGTCGGCGTGGGCCGAGAGCCCCACCATCGACGCCCGGTTGGTGCAGCGATGACCTGCGGGGCTTGCATCCGACAGGCCGATCGCGGACGCTGGGGGGATGAAGAAGGCGACGAGCTGGCGGGAGCGGGTGAAGCCCGCGACCGCGAACCCGGTGGCCCAGGCGGTCCGCGACGCGGCGGTGCAGGCCGGGCTGCTGAAGCTGTTCGGCCGGGTGGCCGCCCGGCGGGGGAAGCGGAAGCCGACCGATGACCGAACGTGAGGCGCTGCTACAGGCGGTGTACGCGCACCCGGCGGCCGACCTGCCCCGGCTCGTCCTGGCCGACTGGTGCGACGAGCGCGGCGAGGTGGAGCGGGCCGAGTTGATCCGCTTACAAGTCGAGATCCTCCGCCGCGGCACCCGGCCCGAACTGACCGACCGGCTGGCGGACCTGCTACACCAGTTCGGCCGCCTACTCGACCCGCCCGACCGGGACACGTTCGAGCGCATCCCCACCCGGCCGATGTTCGACCGTGGGTTCCTGTGTGGGGTGGCGTTCGACGAGTTCGGGGACTGGCCGCCGGCCGCCGGCCACACCCCGCCCGCCGTGGTGGAGGCGGTCGCCGCCTCCTGGCACGCCGTGTGTGATCTCGCCGAACGACACCCGCTCTTCACCCACGCCGAATGCCCCGACTGGTTCGCCTTGTCTACCAGCCGCGATGCGGCCGGGCGGTGGGTGCCCGACCTACAGTTCTGGACGACGCGGTGGTGCCGCCTGTGCGAAGGGGACGGCTGGCTCAACCCCGCTGCCCGGCTTGCACCGACCAGGGGTGAGGTGGAGGCGGTGAACCCGTGGCGGTCCGGCCAGTTTCGCTGGCGGCTGGGCCGGCTGCTGTTCGGCCACGACCACCCGCACTTCCAGGGCGACCGAGGCGGATGACTCCCGCCGACTCGCCTGCACACTTTCCGGGATTCCTGGCTACCGACATTTACTATCCGGGTGTATATACTGAACACTCGGGTCATGATACCCACGCCGCTCATCGGGTTCGGGGATGCGGACGCCTTCTACGCCTCCGCCGAGGCCGTCCGCCGCCCGTGGCTGGCCAAGCTGCCGGTCGGGGTGCTGGGCAACCAGGGGGCGTGCGTCATCGCCCGCAACTACCCGATGAAGAAGTTCGGCATCAAGGTGGGCGAACCCATCTGGGAGGCGAAGCGGAAGTGTCCCGACGGGGTGTACCTGAAGCGGGACTTCCGCTGGTACGAGACCCTGTCCCGCAAGATGCTGGCCGAGGTGAAAGCCCACTTCTCCCCGCGGGTGGAATACTACTCGATCGACGAGTTCTTTTGGGACGGCGAACGCACCCGATCGACGTACCAGCAAACCGCCGAGGCGGTCCGCGACCACATCAAGCAGGCGGTCGGGGTGCCGATGACGGTGGCCTACGCCCGCACCCGCACCCTGGCCAAGCTGTTCGCCGACACCGCCAAGCCGTTCGGGGCGGTGGCCGTCGAGACGGTCGAGCACGAACGGGCGTTGCTGGCGAAGTTGCCGGTGACGGAGATCGCCGGCATCGCCCGGCGGCGGGCCGCCCGGCTGGAACCCTACGGCATCCGGACGTGCCTGGACCTGCGGGACGCGGCCGGGCCGACGGTCATGGATCGGACCGTGGCCGGTTGGGGGGAGTGTAGCTGTCGCGCCGGGCGGTGCAACGGGGCCGTTCTCCACCCCGGTCCGGACGGGCTGGCGATGCAGGCAACTGGGGGAATAGTCCAGCAGGAGGTGCCCCATGTGCGGCCGGTTCACCCTGTCCAAACCCGTCCAGGCGGTGGCCGAGTTGTTCAAGCTGGCCGAGCCGCCGGCCGAACTCGCCCCGCGGTACAACATCGCCCCGAGCCAGCCGGTGGCGGCGGTGGCGCCGAAGCGGGACGGCATTTCCCGCGGGCTGGCGTTCCTCAAGTGGGGGCTGGTTCCGAGTTGGGCGAACGACGCGACCAGCGGGTACAAGCCGACCAACGCCCGGTCGGACAGTCTGCACAAGCCCACCTTCCGGGAGGCATTCCGGTTCAAGCGGTGCCTGATCCCGGCGGACGGGTTCTACGAGTGGAAGGCCGAGGGGAAGAAGAAGCTGCCGGTCCACTTCCGGATGACGGACGGCGGGGTGTTCGGGATGGCCGGGCTGTGGGAGGTGTGGACCGATGGCACCACCAAGCTCGCCACCTGCTGCCTGATCACCACCGAGGCGAACGAGGTGGTCGGCGCTTACCATGACCGGATGCCGGTGATCGTGCCGCCCGAGATGCACGCCGCATGGCTGGACTTGGATACCCCGGAACACGAACTGCGGACGTTGCTCCGCCCGTACCCGGCCGAGGGGATGTCAGCGCACCCGGCCAACCCGATCGTGAACAGGGCGACGGTCGAGGGGCCGGAGTGCCTCACACCGGCCGCATAAATCTCGGCGCAACTTGGTTCGCGCCTGGGGGTGAGTGCTTCATCGCTTACTTCGGGCCTGAAGCAGCACACGCAACTCCTCGACCGTATGCCACGGACGGTGATGGAGCATCCGGTGGCAGTTCGCGCACACGATCGCCAAGTCCGACAGGCGGGTGCGGCGAACGCCAACCACCGAACCGAGTGGCAGTCGGTGATGGCACTCGGCGAACCCACGACCCAGTGGTCCGTATGCCGCTTCATAGTCGAAATCACACGCCTCGCATTTCAGGCGGCCGGTCTCTGCCAGCACCCGCCGCTTCTTGCGAGCGGACAAGCTGGGGTTTCGCTCCCGCTGCCGGTGGAGTTTGAGCAGCTCCCGCCCCTCTTCCGCCGACACGTCCGCGTCTTGTGGTTCGCCTACCCTGGTCGGCTGTGTGGGGGGGACACCGCCAGTGGGTTCGGGGTCATCGGCGGACCCGATGTTATCGACCACCAACCCGCTGTACCGTTCCAACACCTCAGCCACGGCGTCCGGGTGCGACAGGTTGATGCGAGCGCCACTGCCGCCCGAGTTCGGCTGGCCGCCGTGCCAGGCGCACACCACCTTGACCAGCCGCTTCCCCGCCGGCTGCACCTCGACCGGCTGGGCACGCTCAGTCTCGAACAGCTCGAACACCCCGGATACGGGCGCCCCCCGGAACGAGCCGTTCTCGATCCGGACGGCCCTAACGTCGGTGACCCGGCGAAAGCGGCAGACGCGGGCGCTCGGGTCGGTGGGCGGGGTGCCCGCCTGCCAGGCGGGGTAGGCGGGTCGCTCCGGGCGAAGGTACAACCGGACCAGGGCCAGGACGTATGAGGCGTGGAAGCAGTCATCCTTGTAATCGCCCGGCTTCTGGGACTGCGTGTGGGAGTAACGCTCGCAGACGCGGGCCAGCCGCTCCCCCGACACCACCCGCGGCTCCCCCGACGACTCCGGCGTGACCTCGATGCCGTCGGCCCGAACCCGCACCGCGAAGGCCGCCTTGCGGTCCGGCGTCAGCAGCCGCTGCCCGCCGAGGGCGCCGGCGAATCGAATCAGCTCGGCCGCCGTCACCCGCTGCTCTCCGGTCGGTACCACCGTGGCGGAACCCCGGGCCGACCGGATCGCCTCCAATTGCTCCACGAACCGCTCCCCGATCGGCTGAAGACCGAGGCTGAAGTTGCTCTGACTTCTGAGGAACTCGGCGAACCACGGCAGCGGGTTCAGGTGGACGGGCGGGTCGAACTCGACACCGTCCGTGCCACTCGCAAAGTGAACGAACTCTTCCTGCGCGGACTGGCCGGTGTGACTCACCACCCAGGTGTCACGCAAGTGGTACACCCGCGGCTGACCCGTGCCGGTGATCGTCCAGACCCGCTGCTTTTCGAGGTGCTGGACGGCTTTCGTCGTGCCCACGGTGAAGCGATCGGCGCGCTCGTAGGGATAGCGCATTTTGTCAGCGTTGTGGTAGCAGACGTAGTGTTTCACATGCGTATCCTCTATCTGGAATCGGCCATCGCTCGCATCGCTACTGAAGCGAGTCTACAGGTCAGTCGGGCCGAGGTCGAACAGGGCGGTTGGTGCCGCCGCAGGGTTACCTCGCCGGCGGGTTAACGGGAGCAGGCGGCGATCCGCTCCGGCGAGGGCATCAGCAGCCGGGCGGTGTGCCCGTTCACCGCGGCCGCCCCCACCTCCTGCGTACACAGCTCCCGCAGTGCCTTCCACAGGACTGCCTGCTGATAATGCTCAACCTCCGCCGGGATGTGATCCAGTAGGGTGCGGCCGCACACTACCACCAGCCGCTCCTTCACCCGCGAAAAGGCCACGTTCGCCCGGTTCAGGTCGAGCACGAACTCCACGTTCCCCTCGATGGCCGACGGGTCGCTCACCGTGGCGGACACGATCACCGTCGGCCGCTCCCCACCCTGCAACCGCTCCACCGTGTCGATGGTGTCCACCGGCAGGTCGTCCCCGTGCGACAGGCGGGAGGTGAACAGGCTCCGCTGCGCCCGGTGCGGGGTGATGACGGCCACCGACTTCGCGGCCAGCGGCGGGGCGGCTTGCAGCACCTGTTTCACGATCTCCAACTCGGTGTCGTTGCTCCGCTTCGATCCGGCCTCGTCGTGGACGATCAGGAACACCCCGAGGTTCCACCGCCAGACGTGGTGCCAGAGGGTGTCCCCGCCGGCTGACAGTTTCTGTGTCACGCGGCCGGGGGTGGGGCCAATGAGGTCGATCTGGTCCTCCCGGTAGACGCGGGCGATCAACTCTCGCACCACCGGCGGCAGGCGGAACGTCATCCGCAGGGCGGAGCGGGCGGCAGCGCGGGGGGTGGCCGGGTCGATCACCCGCCTCACCGCGTCGTACGCGCTGGCGAACGGCTGGTATCGGACCGCCGGGGGGCGGTCCTCGGTGTCCCAGTCGTGGGCGGTGATGGGGGCGAGTTGGCGGTGGTCGCCGGTGAGCATCACCCGCCCGTCCGGGGCGACGAGGGTGGCGAGGGCGAGGAAGTGCGGGAACACCATCATGCTGGCCTCGTCCACCACCAGCAGGGCCGCCGCCAGCCCGCTCCCGCCGTTGTACGTCTTCAGTTTGCCCACCTCGCCGGCCAGTTTCAGCAGCCCGGCGGTGGTGCCGCCCACTACCAGAACGGTGCCGTCGGTCAGCTCGGTCAGCTTCTTCTTCGTCTTCAAGTCACTGACCGCGAAGTCTTCGACGCCGGCGCTCACCTGGCCGCCGGACGGCTCGCCGGAATGCACCTTCACCAGCCGCAACGCCGGTATGCTCGTTCCGCCGGCGGTGGCGTGGTGGCGGAAGGCGGCGGCGTAGCGGTCGATGCGGGCGAGCAACTCGTCCACCGCCCGGTGGGTGTGCGCCGCCAGTAGGACGATCCCCCCGGCCTTGACGTGGCACATGGCCCGCACCAGCACGGCGAGCGCGGTGGTGGTCGTCTTGCCGGTGCCGGGTGGCCCTTGCAGCAGCTGCACGCGGGTGGCCAACCCGTCCACCACCGCTTGCACTTGATCCGGTTCCGCCGGGTAGCGGTTCTCCGCCGGCAGGGGGAAGGATTTCAGCAGCAGGCGGATGCGATCGGCTTCCCCGGCCGGCGGAACGGCCACCGGCGGCGGGGCGGGGGCGGTCGGGTCGAACCAGGCGTACACCGGGTGCGGCGTCCGCAGCTGGGCGTCCACCCGCTTGGCCACGAAATCGGTCACGCTCTCGTCGAGGGTGGCGTACCCGTCGGTGAACAGGGTTTCGGCCTGCCGGCTGGTCCCGCTCGCCAGCGTGTACCCGTCTTCGTCGGCCGGCAGGTTTTCCAACGTCACCGAGCCGGTCGTCCAGTTCACCTCCGTCACGACGCAGGTGCGGCCGATCCCGCTGGTGAGTTGCTTCACCGTCTGCCCCCGCTGCGGGTCGCCGTTCCACGGGCAGAGGCGGACGAACGACCCGGCGGCGAACCCGCACCGGGTGCGCAGGTCGGCGAGTGTCAGCCCGTTGAACCCGCCCAGACTGATCCGCCCCTTGATCGTCTTCTTGTCCTTCTCGGTCCGCACCCCGGACAGCGGCAGGGTGCGGCCGAGCGGCACGCGGGCGATGGGCGGGGCCAGCCGCTCGGCGATCCAGTCCGACATCTTGACGTGGTGGTCGAGCCGGAGGAAGTCGAGAGCGGACTTGGCCACGTCGTCCCGACCGAGGTGGAAGGTGGGCAGGTCGGCGAGTGTCACCACCGGCTTGGCGATGTCCGCATTCTTGGGGGTGACGTTCTCTTCCAGCCACCGCAGGGCGTGGCAGCGGGCTTCCAGGTACGCTGCGAGCACGCCCGGGTCACTGGCGCGGTTGTACCGCTCGATGGCCGACCTCAGCCGCGGGTCGTCTTCCTGCGCCGCGTCGAGCCGTCCCCAGACGGCGTGCCAGTACGCCGCCGGCAGCGAGTCCGCGAACCGGCTCCGCACCTCGAACGGGTGGGGCACCCCCTCCCCGTCCGTCGCCCACCCGCCGGCCCCGTCCAGGTGCAGGTGGGTCTTGAAGTCGAACACGTTCTGGCTGAACACCTGGTCGAGATCGCGGGGCACCCCGTTCACCACCCGCCGCCAGTGGTAGCGGCGGCCGAACCACCGCAGCGCCGCCGCCACCACCAGCCCGCGGCCGGTCCACCCGAGGGCGAACCGCCGGTCGATCTCCTCCCCCACCGCCGTGTACAGCAGTTGTTCCAACCCCTCCCGGCAGCCGAACAGTTGGGTGAGGTGGCCGAGCAGCCCCTCGCCCGCCCGCCCGCAGCCTTCGGTCAGCTGCTTGACCTCGGCCGCCGACCAGACGTAGAAGTGAATCGGCACCGCCTCTGCACCCGCTTCGACCCGCACCGCCTCCACCAACCGCCGGAAGAACCGGCGGATCAACTCCCCCTCGGCGGCGGTGTCGGCGGTGTGATCCGTGCCCGACCACGGCCGATCCTTGAACTCCACCACCTCCCGGCCCCGCACGGGCAGCCGGGGCGAGTCGGTGGAGAACCTCGGCCGCCCCTTTTCGTCGATGCGATCCGCCACCTGCTCCCACACCCCCGGCAGTGGTTGCCACCGCCCGTCCACCTCGTCGAACGCGGTGTGAATGCGGCGGTCGCTGCGGGTGACATGCGCCGCCAGCGCCCCCACCCGGTTCTCGCTGTAGTCGTAGTCCACCGCCAGGTACACCCGCAGCAGCCGGCCGAGATCGCCGTCGTAGGCCGGCAGCCGCCCGGAGCCGGGATACGGAACCGCCTCCACGTCGTACTCGTCGTCCAGTGGTTTGCCCCCCACCACGGGCAGGGTGTGCCGCCGAGCCTTCGCCCGCACGCGGAGGAGCTTCAAGTCTTCGTCGAAGCCGGGGTTTCGTAGGAGAGTCTCCATTGCTGGGGTGGGCGGGGTGGGCGGGTACACCAGGTCGTCGAGCGTCTTCAGCCCGGCTCCGGCAAGCAGCCGAACGGCGACAGGGTCGAGGGCGAGCAGTTCCGGCCGGCGGAGGCGGGCGGATTCGGTCAGGCAGTGGGTGTCGTACAGGCAGGCGTCGCATTTGGGGGCGAGCTGGAACCCGATGTCGGCCAGTTCGCCCCGCACCACCAGGTCGAGCCTCCCGCCGGGGGCGAGCAACCGCCGCACGTCCTCTTCCACGGCGGCGAGATCGAGCTCTACGAGTTTCAGGATGGCCTGGTTGGCGTTCGAGTCCTCGTCGATGCGGGCGATGACGCACCCCACCGAGTCCACCGGCACCACCACCCCGCCCACGCCGATCACCCGTGTGCCGAGCATCTGCCGCAACAGCATCCGGTACACCGCCACCTGGACCCGATGGTAGGTGCGGTCGCGGCGACTGGCCTTACACTCTACCAACCCCAGCCGGGGGCGGTCTCCCTCCCACCGCACCAGCACGAAGTCGATCAGCCCGGAGATGCCGAACGCGCCGAGATCCGCTTGCACCCGCACCTGTCGCGCGTACCCGTTGGTGCCGGGTGAGAGCGTGTCGAGAACGCCTGCCAAGTCGGACCACGCCACCTCGCCCTTTTCCCCCTTCCTCAGCGTGGCGGCCAGGTCACAGAATGCAGCCTCCCTCAACTCCTCCTCCCACTGCGTTTCGCGGCTCTTTCCGACCGACGCCAATACTGGTTCCAGCGTGCCGCCCAGTCGGTCGAAGAAAGGCAGCACCTGCACTTCGCGCTTGTCGTTCACTTTGAGGAAGAACCGCCGGTCACACGAATGGTGCCGAATGTACTCACCCAGGTCAGTGACGGTGATGGCGTGGCGGGTAGGGTCGCTCATAGGCGGTCAGGCTCGGGCGGTCAAATCCGGGCCATCATACCCTGAAGTGTGGTCACGCACCCCAACTCCGTTGACCGTCACCGTGTTCAGATCTTTTCCCAGTGCGGCGGTAAATTCAGCAGCCGGCCCAACGCCGCCCGCTACACGTTAGTGAGGGATGCCACGAACGCGGCCATGCTATCTCCAACCGTGTACGGGCTAGCCCGTCACGCGGAGAGTGGCTTTCCTCGCTTTGCCCGCTTTGATCGCACCTCGAAATCGGTGAACCTTAGCGCTAGCAGAATGAACCCTGGCTGGTCCTGCTGTGTTCAACGCAAACTAATAATCGGCGAATAGATGTGTCGTGACCGTGGGTTCGGCCTCAGAGTTCTTTCCGCTAGCTCTTACCTCCCGCTACAACTTCACGCGGCTATCCGCCGCTCAGCATGGCGACTAACTCGGCCCTCTGCCCGGCGGTCAGAGACGCCACGAACGCAGCGAGCGGGTCGGCGGCGGGTGCGCCGGAATCTGCGCCGCCGGTTGGGGGAATTGCAGGTTTGGTGCTGGAATCGGCGGGGGGTTCGATTCCCATACACTCCCGCTCTGTCGGTCGTCGGTATCGGGTACCTACCGCTTCTTGTACTCCAAATCCGGGTAGCGGTTCAGTTCCACCGTCCAGCAGTCGCCGATCTTCGGCCCGCGGGGGTCGTACACCGCCCCCTCGGCGGCCGTGTCCGGGTTGTTCGCGGATTCGAAGTTTGCCAGTTCCGGGATCTTCTCCACCTTCGGCAGGTCGGCCCGCGTCATCACCGCCCGGAACAGCTCGGTGTGCTTGTCCTGGCCGGTCAGCTTGGTGTAGATGCTGACGGTCACGCTCTGCACCTTCCGTCCGTTCAGGTGGTCGAGCATGCGTTTGCAGCCGGCCATGTGCCAGCGGATGGTGTCCCGCTCCTTCCGCATCCGCTCGTCCGCCGACGAATCCGCGGACTGCGCCTGGAGCACGGCGTGGATCACCAGGTGCCACTGGTTGTTGATCTGGTTCGCCGCCCACCCCGGTGCGACGTCCGCCGACAGGTTCTTCGGCACGGTGGGGAAGTGGTCCAGGTACTTCTTGATGGCATCCGCCTCCGACAGGCTCGCGTCGTCGGAGATCTCTTTCAGCCGCCGTTCTTCCAACTCCTGGGCGCGGCGGTAGTTCTCCGCCGCCGCCTGCCGCTGCGCGGCGGAGTCGCCGCAGCCGAGGGCGAGCAGGAGGAACGGGACGACGAGGAGGAGGCGGGGCATCGCGTGTATTCCGGCGGGTGTGTGAGGTGACACGGCAGGTATCCCGCGGCCGGCAATCCTTTCACGAAAGTAGCCGGCCCACGCCGTGGGCCGTAGCTCCGCTCACGGCGTGAGCGGGTTACATTCGGCGTGGGAAAAATTTGAAAGGTCCGCCCGCCGGCGGGTTACCTGCGGGGATCGGGCCGCCGGCGGGGGTGCGAACCGCCGGAAGCAGCGGGCGGGCGGATTCCGCCGGCCGGGGTGAAGTGGCGGCCGAAACGGGGTAAGCTTCCGGATACGCCGGTGACGCCCGTTCCCACCGGCCCCGAACCGTCATGCTCCACACCCGCGCCAGCCTGCTGCTCCGCATCCGCGACCCGCACGACGGGCTGGCGTGGGGCGAGTTCGTCCGCCTGTACGCCCCGCTGCTGCACGCCTACGCGATGAAGCACGGGTTGCAGGACGCCGACGCCGCCGACCTGGCGCAGGACACCCTCCGCAACGTCCTCCGCGCCGCCCCCGCGTTCGTGTACGACCCGGCCCGCGGGTCGTTCCGCGGGTGGCTGTTCGCCGTCGCCCGGAACGAGGTCCGCCGGTCCGCCCACCGCCGGGTGCGGCAGGTGGCCGGCACTGGCGATTCCGACGTGCGGGCCATGCTGGACGAACACCCCGACCGCGACCCGGACCCGGCCGAGTGGGACCACGAGTACCGGCTGAACCTGTTCCGCTGGGCGGCCGAACGGGTGCGGGGCGAGTTCCGGGAGAACACCTGGCAGGCGTTCTGGCGGACGGCGGTGGGCGGGGAAGATGCCGCGGCGGTGGCCGCCGCGCTCGGCCTGACGGTCGGGGCGGTGTACATCGCCCGCAGCCGGGTGACGGCCCGCATCCGGCGGGAGGTCCAGGCGGTCGAGGGGGACGACACATGACCGGCTGCCCGGACGACGCGGTGCTGCAAGCGTTCCTCGCCGGGGTGCAGCCGCCGGGCGAGGCGGCGGGGGTGGAGGCGCACGTCGGCGGGTGCGAGCGGTGCCAGCGGCTGCTGGACGTGCTGGCCGACGTCACCTCGCTCGGGGCGGTGCTGGTGCAGGCGGCGGCCCGCCCGCGGACCGAGTCGTCCAGCCTGATGCTGGCGATGGAGCGGCTGCAACTGGAAGCCACGTCGCTGCTCGACACCCCGACCGGCGGGCGGGCGGACCGCACCGTCACCGCCCTGCTCGACGGCCTCGCGCCCACTTCCCGCGAGGGGTTCCTCGGCCGGCTCGGGGGCATCGACGTCCGCCGGGTGATCGGCCGCGGCGGCATGGGGGTGGTGTTCGAGGGGCTGGACCCGGCGCTCAACCGGCCGGTGGCGGTGAAGGTGCTGTCCCCGCACCTGCTGGCCGACGACGCGGCGAAGGAGCGGTTCCTGCGGGAAGCCCAGGCGGTCGCCGCCCTGACGCACGAGAACGTGGTCGCCATCCACGCCATCGACCGCACCGCCGACGGCATGCCGTACCTGGTCCTTCAGCTCGTCGCGGGGGAATCGCTGGCCGACCGGCTCGGCCGCGAAAAAACGTTGCCGCCGGACGAGGTGGCCCGCATCGGGGCGGCGGTCGCCCGCGGGCTGGCCGCCGCCCACGCCGTCGGGCTGGTCCACCGCGACATTAAACCGGCGAACGTGCTGCTGGAGGCGGAAACCGGGCGGGTGCGGCTCACCGATTTCGGGCTGGCGAAGGTGGCCGGCGGGGAGACCATCACCGGGGTGGGCACGGTGGCCGGCACCCCGGCGTTCATGTCGCCCGAGCAGGCGGCCGACGGGGAGGTGGACGCCCGCTCCGACCTGTTCGCCCTCGGCTCACTGCTGTACGCCGCCGCGTCCGGCCGGCTGCCGTTCTCCGGCGACTCGCCGTTCGTCGTCCTCGACCGCATCCGCACCGCCGCCCCGAAGCCGCTCGCCGAACTGAACCCGGCCCTGCCCGCGTGGCTGTGCTCCGTCGTCCACCAGATGCTGGAGAAAGACCCCGCCCGCCGCATCCCGACCGCGGCCGTGGTCGCCGACCTGCTGGACCGGCAGGCGGCCGCCCCGCCGACCCGCTCGCGGCGGCGGTGGGTGGTCGGCGGGCTGGCGGCGGTCCTCGCCCTGGCCGCGGCGGTGACTGCGTTCGTCTTCCTCCGGCCGTCTCCCCCAGCGCTGGCACCGGCGCTGCGGGAGACGGAAATCTCGATCGCCGGCCGGGCCGAGCGGTGGGCGAAGCTGGCCGACGCGGTGGCGGCGGCCGCCGACGGCGACACCGTCGTCGTTCACGGCGACGGCCCGCACACCTCCTCCCGCATCGACATCCGCGGGAAGAAGCTGACCGTCCGGGCGGCCGACGGCTCCCGCCCGCTGTTCACCCCCGACGGCACCACCCGCTCCGCCCAGTGGCTCACCTCGGACACCGAACTGACGCTCGACGGGCTGACCGCCGAGTGGCCGGGCAAGGCGGGCGACGCCGAGCCGGCCCCGCCCAGCGCCGACGACGGGGTGGTGGTCGGCAACGGCCCGCTCAATGTCCGGCGGTGCCGCATCGTCAGCGGCCCGCGGATGGCGTGCGTGGTGGGCACCGGGCCGACGGTCATCGACGGCTGCCAGTTGGTGTGCGACCGGAACGGCGGGGGGTGCGTGGTGTGGAAGGCGACCGCCACCCTCACCGTCGAGCGGACCACCCTGGAAGGCCGCAACGGGGTGGTGATCGGCGGGGTGGCGAAGGCGGCGGCCGTCGGACTGTCCGACACCGCGTTCCACACCGACACGGCGGTGATGGTCCTCGTCACCAAACAAGCCACCGCCGCCCTCCCGCTCGCCGCCCGCCGCTGCCTGTTCGACGCGAACAACGTGGTCACGCTGTACCACATGCCGGCGTACCCGGTCGGCGGCCGGCCGACGGCCGACGAACTGCGGGTGTACCTGAAAAAACACGTCGCCTGGACGGATGGAGAGAACGTGTACCGGCGGAAGACGAGCTACGTCACCGCTTGGGCGCGGCAGCGGCCGCAGGCGGCGGGGGACATCCGGACGACGGCCGACTGGCTGGGCTTCTGGCAGCAGGCCGACGCGAGGTCGATCGAGGGCGACCTGCGGTTCGCCCCGCGGCCGGACGGTGCGAAGACGGGACCGCCCACGCTCGACGGGATCGACCAGCCGAGCGGGGTCGTGCCGGCGTGGGCCACCGGGCGGGAGTGAGCCCGACCGCACACCGGAAAACGGAACCGGCCACCCGATCGGGTGGCCGTTCGCCGTGGTTCTCCCCGCCGCTACCGCCGTTTCACGCCCTTCAGATGGCCGACCTCATGCGTGGCGGTGTCGCCGAGGTTGGACGGTTTGGTCCGCCCGGTCGCCAGCCCGCTGCCCGCCTCCCGCTGAGACTTCACGACACTGGTCGGGTTCGACGCGCCGAGCGACCAGCCGGTCGACGCGGGGAACGACCAGCCGTTCGGCTTCTTGACGACCGGCGGGGCGGCCGGCTTCTTGTCGGCGGCGGGGGCGACGGTCGCCCCGAAGCCGACGGACAGGGCGGCCAGGGTCAGGCGGGCGGCGGTGCGAAGCGTATGCATGATCGTCTCCTGTGGTTCGGGTCGGGTGGAAAAGTTCCACCTCACGACGGCAGGTAGACGACCCCGGCCGGGGCCTTTCAAAAATTGCGGCCGGCATCACACCCGATGTGCGGCCGGCGAACCGGCGCGAGCGGCACCGGGTCGTGGCCGGGGTGTTCGGTCGTGAATCCGTGGCGGGCGTGAGGGCCGCCCGGTACTGTTCACGGTATGGCCGCGAATTCGATCACCATCGACTTGGAGGGCGGGAAGGGGTACGCCGGACTGGGCGACGTCGTCATGCTGGCGTGGCTGGCCGAGGGGTGCCGGCGGGCCGGGCAGGCGGTCGCCTTCCACCGCACCCGGAACCCGGACCTGCTCGACCTGTTCGAGCTGACCGTCGATCCGGTGCCCGGCGGCGTCAAGCTGGACGAGGCGTACCAGGCGGAGCTGGCCGACCGCTGCCGCCGCCCGCGGCTGGACTACATCCGCGACTTCCTGGGCGTCGTGGCCGAGCCGGTCCAACCGCCCGTCCGCATCCCGGAGGAACACCGGGCGTGGGCGGCGGAGCGGGTCCGCGAGTTCGGCGGGCCGCCGGTGCTGCTGTTCCCGCAGACGGCGTGGCTGCCCCGCGAGTGGCCGGCCAGCTACTGGGTGGACGTGGCGTGGCGGCTGAAGGAAGCCGGCCTGCCGGTGATGGTGCTGCTGACGCACAAGGACGAGCGGTTCATCAACACCCCGTCGTACTGGTGGGGGCTGCCGTTCGGCCGCGTGGCGGCGCTCATGGAGCGGGCGGCGGTGGTGGTCGGCAACGACAGCTTCCCGGCGCACCTGGCCGGGGCGATCGGGGTGCGGACGATCGCGCTCATGGGGCCGACCCGGCCGACCGTGTTCGCCCACTCGCCGGCGGTCGAGTGCCTGGCGTCGGCCCGCATCGACTGCACCGGGTGCCACTTCGCCGCCCCGTTCCGGGCGGCGTGCGACCAGGGGTGTTTGTCGTTGTTCCGGCTGTTCCCCGAGGACGTGCTGCGGAAGGTGCTGGGGTAGGGGCCGCGAGCCCGGCCATTCGGGTGGCCGACTCCCTCCGGGAGTCGGTGCCGACCGTCGGAGACGGTCGGCCACCCAGACCGGCCCCGACCGCCGACTACGCCCCGACCGCTTCCACCTTGAACGCCAGCCCGTCGGACCCGAGGCGGGCCTGGCCGAAGTCGCCCACCTTGAACGCGGCCAGCGTCGTCTCGACGTCGTTCCGCTCGATCTTGGCCGACGCGGTCAGGCGGACCACCACGTTCGACGCCCCGCGGCGGATGGTCACCGTCCGCCCGGCCGCGTTCACCGCCACGATCGTCCCCTCGATGCGGGTGACATCCCCGGACCCGGACCCGGACCCGTCGCCCGATCCGGTGCCGCTCCCGGACCCCGACCCGGTGCCCGTGCCACTGCCCGACCCGTCGCCGGTGCCGGTGCCCGACCCGGACCCGCTGCCCAGCCCGCCGGCCCGGTTCTCGCCCGCCCCGGAGATCAGGTCGTCGGCCGACGGGCGGTCGTCCACCTTGCGGATGAACGTGCTCACCGTCCGCCCGAGCGCCGGGTTGTACACCATCGCGGCCACGTCGCTGCCGTGCCGGGTGCGGGCGATCAGGTCGTCGATGCCGTCCCGGCTGGCGTCGTCCCCGGACAGCCGCACCCCGTTGCGGAAGTTGATGTCGTCCACGAACGTGTTCACCAGCACCGCCCCGGTCCGCCCGCTGATGCCCCGCATGTGCGGCCCGCCGCCGATGCCGGCGCCGAGCAGGAGGTCGTCGTACCCGTCCCCGTCGATGTCCCCGCTGCCCACGTTCACCCCGCCGCGGAACCCGGGGTCGTAGGCGAAGAACTGGGTGAGCACGCTGTCGTCCCGCCCGGACCTCACGTACACGTGCGGGCCGCCGCCGGTGCCGGTGCCCACCAGGATGTCGTCCACCCCGTCCCGGTTCACGTCCCCGCTGGCCACGTTCACCCCGCCGCGGAACGCGTCCGAGTAGGCGAAGAAGCTGCGGACGGACGCGCCGGTGCGGGCGTCGAACACCTGGATGTGCGGCCCGCCGCCCGGCCCGGCCCCGGTGATGATGTCGGCGAACCCGTCCCCGGTCACGTCCCCGACGGCGACGGTGATGCCCTGGCGGAACCCGGGGGCGTAGGCGAAGAAGCTCCGCACCTCCGCCCCGGTGGCCCCGTCGTACAGCTTCACGTGCGGGCCGCCGCCCGGCCCGGCGCCGGTGACGATGTCCCGCACCCCGTCCCCGGTCACGTCCCCGGTGGCCACCCGCACCCCGCCGCGGAACCCCAGGTCGTACACCTGGATCTCGCCCACGTCCTCGCCGGTGGCCGGGTCGATGATCTTGAGCCGCGGCAGCCCGCCGTCGTCCGGGGTGACCACCACCCGGTCGTCGGTCATCGGGAACGCGGCCGGCACCGCCCGGGCTTCGAGGGTGAACACGGTCGGCTGGAAGCGCAAGGGGTTACTCATCGCAGACACCTCATGAACTGGCGGGCGGAATGAAGGCACACACCACGGTACTTCGAGCAGTCGGGGCGACTCCCGCCGTCCGCCAGCGGAAAGTGCGGAACTCGAACGGCTGTCCGGAAAGCAGACAGCGGAGCCGGGGGTAGCCGGCTCCGCTGTCTCCGAATTGTTCCGGAAGTGGTCCGGCGGTGCCGGCCCGCCGATCGCCGGAGGCGATCGGATTCTGGAGCCGTCTCACACCGCCGCGGTCGATCCGGATTACGGGCCGACCGCTTCCACCTTGCTGGCCACGTTGCTCGTGTTGTAAAGCGCCTGGCCGCGGTCGCCGATCTTGAACGCGGACAGGGTGGCCCGCCGGTCGTTCCGCTCGATCTTGGTGGCGGCGGTGGTAGTCACCGTCACCGCCACCCCGCCGACGGTGGTGATGGTCACCTTGCCGGCGGCCACGTCCACCGCGGTGATGGTGCCTTCCACCTTGCCCGGCTTCAGCCCTTCGTTCCCCGACCCGCCACCGCTGCCGCTCGACGGGCCGGACGCCGGTACGGGGGCGGCGAGCACGGCGAGCGCGACCACGACCGACAGGAACACTTTCGACATGACCAACTCCTGATGGGGTAGGACCGACCGGACCGGACGTGTTGCGCACCACGGCGGGAGGGGCGGCGGAGCGGGGTTCGCTCCGCCCGGAGGAGTGAGTTGGCGGCCGGCCGTCCGCCAAAAAAAGAGAGCCGGGGGGATCCCCCGGCCCGCGGTGGTTCGACGCAAAGGAGGCCCGTTGACCCGAGCAGTTCCGGGTAGGGGCCGGTCGCCGACCGGCGGGCGGCACCTACCAGAAAGGCCCGCTGCGCTGGTGTCCGGCCTTCAGGCCGTCTTTCGAGCCACGTGAAGACGGGCTAAAGCCCGGACACCAACGAAGACGCCGCCTCATGCCGCTTCATGTAAGGGCCGGTCGCCGACCGGCCCGTGCCGCCCGGCGGGCGGCACCTACCAGAAACCGCCCGATGGCGGTCACGTCACGAACCACAGCCAGAACAGGTACGGGTCGGAGGAAATGGTGCCGTCCGGGTACTGGTACACTGGCGGGTTGGTGCCGATGCGGTACTGCGGGTTGAGGGTGGCGCTGTCCTTCACCGGGCCGATCGGGTCGGTCAGCCCGGCCCCGCGAAGGGTGAACGCCAGCGGGCCGGTGGCCCCGGCGGCGGAGAACCGCACCGTGTACTCGCCCGGCGTGAGCAGCGCGCTCACCCCGGACGTCGTGTCACCGACGCCCGCGAACAGCGAATGTACGACCGCCCCGGCCGCGTTCAGGATCTCCATCCGCACCCCGCCGGTCGCGCCGGCCGCGGACAGGGTGGTGCTGAACAGTTGCGTCTGCCCGACGTACAGCTTGAACCCGGCCGTCGAGGCGGGCGTAGGCAGGGTGGCGGACGCCAGCGTCCGCAGCTCCGCCGCGGCGGTGCCGAACGTCACGTCCAGGGCGTAGTTGCCGGTGGCCGTCGGGCTGAACACCCGCAGGAGGTACGACCGCCCCGGCTCCGCCCCGACCGCCTGCACGGTGAACGTGCCGTTCCCGTTGGCGATCACCTCGGCCGCCACCCGCGCCAGCCCCTCGTCGTACACCTCCACCCGCGGGGCGAGGCCGTTCGGCGACACCGCCCGCACGGTGGCCGTCAGCACCCACGGCGTCGCCGCGTCCGGGGCGTCCACCGCGTACCAGTCCACATCGGTGCCGTCGCTCAGGCTGGCGGTGGTTTGCAGGTGTCGGTCGGTCGGGTTGCCCGGCCCCGGCCGCAGGTTCACCGCGAACGCCGCCGCGTCGTCCGTGTGCAGGTCGTCGTCGAAGAACACCGCGGTCGGGTCGGTGAACAGCTTGAACTGCTCGTCGTGCTTGACCGTCTCATACGGCCCCCGCATGACCGCGTCGAGCGACAGGGCGGTCGGCCGCAGCAGCGCGTCGAACGTGCCGGCGACGGCGAACCGGCCGACGCCGCTGGCCGCGCCCGGCGCGGCGGCGATCCGCACGAAATACGTCTCATCCCGCCGGGTGGTCGGCAGGGTGATGGCGAGCGTGTCGCCGCGGGTGCCGGTGGCGGTCTTCGTGGCCAGCACCCGCCCGGCCGAGTCCGTCACGGTGACGGTCGGGGCGAGCAGGCTGATGCCGGCCGTCTGCACGCGGAACGAGATCGGCCCGGTGTACCCGGAGAACTGCTTCAGGTAGAAGATGTCCACGTCGGTGCGGGTGGTGAGGTCCCCGTACCCGACCACCGGGGTGGACCCGTCGAACCCGCCGGACGTGGCCGAGTACTTCAGCCGGGTGGCCCGCTTCACCGTGTCGTTCGGCCGGTCGGCGTCGTTCAGGTCGGCCGCCCGCGCGCCGTACAAGTTGCGGATGGCGGCCACGTCCCCGGCGGTGAGGGCGGTGGCCGTGTTCAGGTGGGAGAACATGACCGACTTCGGGTCGGTGCTGTGCGACAACCCCAGGGCGTGGCCGATCTCGTGCAGGGCGACGGCGTACAGGCTGGTCGGGGTGAACTTGCCGGCGGTGTTCACGAACAGGTCGCCGGCCAGGGTGCCGGACACGAACGCCGCCGGCGGGGTGGACACGGCCAGCGCCTCGGCGGTCATCGGCAGCCCGCCGACGCGGATGTCGCCGAACCGCGGGTCC
This sequence comes from Fimbriiglobus sp., assembly GCA_022841795.1. Lineage (GTDB taxonomy): Bacteria > Planctomycetota > Planctomycetia > Gemmatales > Gemmataceae > JALHQU01. The sequence continues at coordinate 27,041 of JALHQU010000011.1, read as the reverse complement.
CGCTGAGTGTCGCCGGTGGTGCCGAACGGCTGCCCGCCGTCGGCCACCAGCCCGACGTTCACGCTGGCCACCTCCGCCCACGCCTGGGCCGCCCGCAGGAAGGCGTCCTGCCACACCGCCCGCGGCATCTGCGCGTCCAGCGCGGCGGCCAGCCGGCTGGGTTCGCCGGCGGCGGTGGTGCCGTCCGGGGCGAAGCTCAGCGTCAGGTGCAGCGGGTCGGTCCACGGCACCCCGAACTGGGCCGGGGTGTGGCGGTCTTCCAGCCGCTCGCACCCGAGCCGGGCGGCGGTGCGGGAGAGGTTCGTCATCACAGGCCCTCGTGTTCGGTAGATGGGATGGTACGTCGCCGCCACCTCATTTCTCGGTCATCACCTCGGCCGCGCGGATCAACTGGCGGAACTCGTCGGAATTCCAGACGGCCTTCAGATCCGGGTCGGTGGGCATGAGCGTCGCCCACGCCGGGTCGAGCCGCAACGCCCGGCGGATCAGGGCCACCCCCGTCTTCCGATCGGCGTCCGTCTTGGCCGTCAGCAGGTACACGCACGCCGCCTGGTAGCACACGACCGCCGGCGGGCTGCCGTCGAGGGCCGCCGCCGCATCTTTGCGGGCGGCGTCGGCTTTCCCGACGCGCGCCAACAGCACCGCCCGCCCGGCCCGCGCCAGCAGGTAATCCGGGAACCGTTCCACCGCCGCGTCCAGCACTTTCACCGCGTCGGCCGGGCGGTTCAGCACCTCGGCCAGCGCGTTCGCCTTGTTCTGGTACGCCTGCCGCAGCTCCGGGTCGGACTCGATCGCCTTGTCGAAGTCGGCCACCGCTCCGTCCGCGTCCGGCTTGGCGAGGGCCATCTTCGCCTCCCCGCGGGCGTTCCAGCCGAGCGCGTCCGTCGGCTCCAGCTTCAGCCCGGCGGCGCGGTCGGCGTCGGCCCCCTTCGCGTCCCCGCCCCGCCGCTTCGCCGCCTCCCGCACGAAGTACAGCCGCGGCAGGTCGGCGGCGTGCGGCTCGATCCGGTCCAGGTCGGCGATGGCGGCGGCGTACTCCTTCAGCTCGATGCGGGCGATGGCCCGGTTCAGGTACACCGCCGGGTCGTCGCCGCCGCGGGCCAGGCACTGGTCGAACGCGGCGATCGCGGACTTCGAGTCCTTCGCCTCCAGCGCGACCACGCCCAGGTGGAACAGCGGCCACGGGCAGTCGTCGTCCAGATCGCCGGCCAGCTTGAAATGCGACCGGGCGGCGGCCAGGTCGCCGGCCCGCTGCTCGCACAGCCCGAGCCGGTACCAGTGCTCCCACCGGCCGGACTCGGTGCGGCTGGCCGACCGCAGGGCGGGCAGCGCCTGTTGTGCGGCGGCGCGGGAACTGGTCAACAGTTCCGGCCGCGGGAACAGGTCGTCCGGGTTGCCGGCGGCACGGGATGCGGCCAGGAACTCGTCCCGGCTCACGCCCTTGCCGGCAAGCACCTCGGCCCGCGCTTTCAGCCAGCGGAGTTCGGACACCAGGTCCGCCGCCTTCCGCCGGTCCGCCTCCCCGAGCGAGCGAACCAGGGCGTGCCGGCCCCACGCCGGGTCGGCCGGGTCGGGCAGCCCGGCGAGCGCCGACTCGCATTCAGCGGCGGCTTCGGCGTACTCCGCCTTCGGCCCGCCGGTGCTGGTGAGCGTGGCCCGCACCTCGCCCCGCACGTCGGCCAGCCGGTGCAGGTGGTTGGCCGCCGCCACCGCGTCGAAGTGCCACTGGCGGGCGAGGAACCCGCCGACCACCGCGGCCAGCACCAGCCCGGCCAGGGCGGACACCGTCACCCACGACGCCAGCCGCGGGTTCCGCCGCCGCCACTTGCGGACCCGCTCCCGCACCGACCGATCCGGGGCGAACGCCAGCGGGCGGTGGTCGAGTTGCCGCTGTAGGTCGTCGCGCAGGGCGGCGGCGGACGGGTAGCGGCGGGCCGGGTCCGGGGCGAGGGCGGTCGCCAGGATGGAAGCCACCGCCGGGGTCGCCTCCGGGCGGAACGCCCGCACGTCCTGCGGGGCGGCCTGCCGCGCCGCCCGCACCGCCGACACCTTCGCCTCGGCCGGCTCGTCGAACGGCAGCCGGCCGGTGAGCAGTTCGTACAGCACCAGGCCGAGCGAGTACACGTCCGCCCGGGCGTCCGGCGGGGGGCCGTTATCAGCCAGCGCCGCCCGGTGTTCCGGGGCCATGTACCGCAGGGTGCCGCCGACGAACGGCCCGTCCGCCCGCCGCTCGGCCGGGTCGTCCGACAGGTTGAAGTCGAGCAGCATCGGCCGGCCGTCGTCGGCCAGCAGCACGTTCGCCGGCTTCACGTCCCGGTGTAGGATCCCGCGGTCGTGCGCGTGCGCCAGCGCCCCGGCCAGTTCCGCCCCGACCCACAACACCCACTCGGTGTAGGTACGGTGAATCAACGGCAGCGGGGCTGCGGGCGGCGGCGGGGGAAGCGGCTCCGGGCTGCTCGCGGTGCCCGACGCCGGGTCGGTGCGGGCGGCGCGGGCCAGCACCGTGCTCGCCGGGGTGCGGCCGTCGATCGCCGGGTACGCGCCGTTCGCCCGCAGGTCGCGGATCACGTCCGCCAGGGTGGTGTGGCCGAGGTACGGCATGCACGCCACGTGGAACCGGCCGTGGCGGTGGACCGAGTACACCGGCACGACGTGCGAGTGCTGCAGCCGGGCAAGCGTCCGCCACTCGCCGGGGAATTTGGCCGACACCTTCAGCACCACCGGGCGGTCGGCCAGGTCCGCCTGCCGGGCCAGGAACACCCGGCCGAACGCCCCGCGGCCGAGTTCCGAGTTCAGCACGAACCCGGCCACCGCGTCGCCCGGCTGCGGCATCCGGTCGGTATCGACGGCCGCCTGCACGACGGTGGTGTTCGGCCCGGATTCGACCGCCGCCGACGACCAGCCGAGGCCGAACCGCCGGTCGTACTCGTCCGGGTCCGGCTCCTCCCCGCCGGCCGCCCGCAGCCGCATCTCCTCCCGCACCACCGCCCGCAGCAGCGACGGGTGGGCGAATAGTTGGGGCAGCCGGTCGCGGTAGTGTTCCACCCGCCGCTCGTCCCCGCGGTCCCAGGCGAACTCCAGGTCCACCCGCACCACCTCGCCCAGCGCGGCGTGGTACAGCGGGTGGTCGGGCGGGGGCAGGAACCGGGCCGGGTCGGCGGCCGGGTCGGCGGCCACGGCCGCCTCGAACGCGGCCACGAACCCGTCCAGTTCCAGGTCCGGGTCGGAATCCGCGGCGGGTTGACGGGGGGCGAAGGACGGGGTCATGTCAGTCCGTTTCCCGCAGTTGCGCGTACAGCCGGTTGCGGAACTCCTGCAGAATCCGCTCGACCGACCGCTTGGCCCGGCCGACGCGGGCGGCGATGTCCGCCACCTCGTGCCCGGCCACCCGCAGCTCGACGATCTGGCGGTGGCCGGCGGGCAGCGGGGCGAGCAGTTCGTCAATCGTCATCTGGAGCAGGTTCATGCCGGCCGCGTCGTCCGCCGCCAGCCGCTCGGCCGCCTTGTCGAACGCCGGCCCGCCGGCCGTCTGCCGCACGTCCCGCTTGGCCGCCTTGTGGTGCCCGGCCACCGCCCGCACCTTGTTCAGCCCGATCACCAGGAACAGCTTCCACAGCTCGTCCCCGTCCGGCAGGTCGTACTCGCCCAGGGCGGCCCGGCGGAAGAACGTGCGGAACACCGACTGGACGATGTCCTCGGCGTCGGCGCGGGCGGCCACGTCCGGGCTGGTCTGGCCGGCGGCCAGCCGCAGCAGCCGGTCGGCGTACCGCCGGTACAGTTCGGTCGCCGCCGCCTGCTCGCCGCTCTGGAACCGCCGGAGCAGGGAGGCGTCGGTCGTGCCCGAACCTACGCCCGTCGCCGGACTGGGGGGGTCGGAGGCCGTCATGTCGTCGGCCGGAGGAGTCGGAACGGCGGGTTCGGTCCGCCAAAGAAAATTGTACCCGCCCGGCGGGTTCGGAACTCCGGCCGCTTTTACACTGGGACACGGGCTGATACACTCCGAGGGAATTCCCCCCGGAGCTGCCGCATGTCCGTCCGTCACGCTGCCGTTCTCCTCGTCCTGCTCCCCGCCGTCGCCGCCGCGCAACCGATCGACCTGTCCGGCGTCGCCAAACCGTCGCCGAACGCCGCCCGTGGCGTCACCGTCTGGTTCGACCAGGACCGCGGCAACCTGATCCGCGCGTACCCGACCGGGTGGTCGGCCGGCCGCGACGCCCGGTTCGCCAAGTTCTACGCCGACTGGTCGGCCGCCCTCGCCAAGCTCGACGTGTCGAAGCACACCGACGAGACGAAGGCCGAGATCGCCGACCTGACGAAGCGGGTGGAGAAGCTGGCCGGCGAACACGCCAAGCAGGTCGGCGAGCGGGGGCCGGCGGCGAAGTGGGTGCCGTTCGCCGCCGACGCCGTCGGGCTGGAGGACGCCCGCCGCCGGGCCGACCCGCTCGACCACGCGGCCGTCGCCGCCAAACTCGACCGGCTGAAGCGGGAGGTGCAGACGGCGAAGGAGGCGTTCGAGGCCGGGGTGAAGGACGGCAAGGTGACGAAGGACGCGGCTCGCGGGGCGGCGGCGGCGGTCGAGGACGTGGCCCGGTCGCTCCGCACCTGGCACGGGTTCTACACCGGGTACGACCCGCAGTTCAACTGGTGGTGCAACCAGCCGCACAAGGAACTGGACGCCGTGTTCACCAAACTGGCGACCGCGTTCAAGGACGCCAAGGACCTGCCCAACGACCTGACCCCGGAGCCGGCGACGATCACCCCGGCGGCCGGGCCGAGCGACGTGCCGGACCTCGTCGCGCTGATGGCCGAACCGCGGAGCGAGATGGCCCCGGTGCTGGAGCGGTACCGCGGCGGGCAGGGGCGACTCCCCGGCGGAGGCGGCGGGCGGAACCGCGGCGGGTCGGCGGAGTCGGCGAAGGCGTGGCTGGACGCGCTCAAGAAAGGGGTCGAGTTCGACAAGCTGAGCCGCGCCGGGCAGGTGGATTACCTGCTGTTCCAGAATCAGCTCAAGACCCAGATTGCGGCGAGCGAGGTGAAGGCCGACCCGCCGAAGCCGCGGGAGCCGGACGGGTCGGGCATCCGCGGGCGGCCGATCGGCGACAAGCAACTGGCCGCCGACCTGGCCGCCGAACTCATCCCGTTCACCCCGCAGGAGCTGATCGACCTGGCCGAGGAGGAGTACGCCTGGTGCCTGGCGGAGATGAAGAAGGCGAGCCGGGAGATGGGGTTCGGCGACGACTGGAAGAAGGCGCTGGAGAAGGTGAAGACGCTGCACGTCCCGCCGGGCAAACAGCCGGAGTTGGTCCGCGACCTGTCGAACGAGGCGGTCGGGTTCGTGCGGAAGAACGCCATGCTCACCGTCCCGCCGGTGTGCGACGAGACGTGGCGGATGACCATGCTCAGTCCGGAGCGGCAGCTCACCAGCCCGTTCTTCCTGGGCGGGGAGGTGATCATGATCGCGTTCCCGACGGACTCCATGCCCTACGACGCCAAGATGCAGTCGATGCGGGGGAACAACCGCCACTTCTCGAAGGCGACGGTCCACCACGAGCTGATCCCCGGCCACGGCCTGCAGGCGTACTGCACCGCCCGCACGCACACCCACCGCGGCGGGTTCGGCACCCCGTTCTGGACCGAAGGGTGGGCGCTGTACATGGAGTTCGTGCTGTACGACAAGGGGTTCCCCACCTCGCCTGAGGACCGGGTGGGGATGCTGTTCTGGCGGATGCACCGCTGCGCGCGGGTGGTGTTCTCGCTCGGCTTCCACACCGGCAAGCTGACCCCGCAGGAGTGCATCGACTACCTGGTGGACAAGGTGGGGCACGAGCGGGACAACGCCACCGCCGAGGTGCGGCGGTCGTTCGAGGGCGGGTACGGCCCGCTGTACCAGTTGGCGTACCTGATCGGCGGGGCGCAGTTCCGGGCGCTGCGGAAGGAGGTGGTGGACACCGGCAAGATGACGGAGCTGGCGTACCACGACGCCGTCCTGCGGGCGAACCGGATGCCGGTGGCGATGGTACGCGCGTTGCTGACCGATGGGAAGCTGTCCGCCGACGGCCCGCCGGAATGGAAGTTCTGGACGAAACGGTAGACTGGTGCCCGTTCGCGATCTGGCGTCGGTTCCAGGGATCGGGTTCGGAGGCCCGAAGGGCCGAACTCCCTCAGCCCAGGTCGGAGCGAGCGGAGCGAGCGCAGGCCTGGGTATCGGTATGAATGGGCGAGCTACGACAGGCCGCCCCTTCGGGGCTTGGTGGTTTGGCCGGGTGTACCCAGGGCGACGTTCGCCTTCGGCTCACTTGCCCTGGGCTGAGGAAGAACGGCCCTTCGGGCCTGAAGACGGCGGACTGCGACCGAACAATACACTGACCCCCCGCTCCTTCGTCCGCACCCCCCATGACGCACCCGCTCGACCCGAAGAACCCCGACCTCCGCGTCGAGTTCTACCGCCTGTACCGCGACTTCTTCGACCGGGCGGAGCGGAAGCGGCGGTGGAGCGTGGCGGACGACATCCCGTGGGGGCAGACGAACAAGTCGCTCGACCCGCGGGTGGCGGACGTGGTGGAGGCGTTCTGCACGGTCGAGATGTACCTGCCGGACTACGTCGGCAAGGCGCTGCCGCTCATCCGGGCGAACCGCGGGTGGGCGTGGTTCCACGCCAACTGGGGGTACGAGGAGTCGAAACACTCGCTCGCCCTGGGCGACTGGCTGCTCAAGTCCGGCATGCGGACGCCCGAGCAGATGGCGGACATGGAACACCGGGTGTTCGAGCACGAGTGGCACCTGCCCGAGGACAGCCCGGCGGGCATGATCGTGTACGCCATGGCGCAGGAGCTGGCCACCTGGGTGAACTACCGCAACCTGCGGCACCGGCTGACCGAGCTGGGCGGCGACCCGTGCCTGGCCAAGCTGCTCGACCACATCGCGGTGGACGAGCGGGCGCACCACGCCTTCTACCTGCGGGTGGTGCAGATGTTCCTGAAGGCCGACCGGGCGACGACGTTGGAGGCCATCCGCCGGGTGATGCTCGGGTTCGCCATGCCGGCCGTGCATTTGATCGCCGACGGGGCGCAGCGGGCGGCCGACATCCGCGCGCTCAAGATCTTCGACGACGACATCTACCTGACCGAGGTGTTCCGCCCGATCGTGGACGCACTCGGCCTGAGCATGAAGGAACTCCGCCGGCCGAAGAAGGCGGTCGGCTGACCGCCCGAAACAGCGTCAGATCGACGGCACCCGATTCGCCCGGATTTGTCACGCGACGACAGTCGGGAAAATCGCCGGAAGTCGTTGGCGGCGTAGGTGTGTTCCAAAAATGAGCAGTGGTCCACGGAAGGGTGTGCACAAAGTGGCTGGACGAACACCGATTTGAGGGACGGCCCGCCTACTGCCGCTCGCGGACCGGGTCCGTGTCGCGGGGGAAAGCCGGGGGCGGCAGCGGCAGGCGGGTGTCGTTGGTGGTGTTCGCGTCCCGCCGGCCGCGTGGTTCGTCAGCCGGGAACGGGTCGCCGATCTTCGGCAACCCTTCCAGCCCGCCGTCGCGGGGGCGGATGTCCCGCATGTCCGGCTCGGGCAGCGGGTCGCGGGAGCGGTCCCGCAGGCGGTCGCGGAGTCGCTCGGCCGGCGGGTCGTCGAACAGGCTGTCGGGCAGCTTCGGGCCGGTGCCCGGTCGCTGCCCGCGACTGGGCAGCACGCAATCGAGCGTGCCGGCGAGCGGGGCGTTGCTGCACCCGACGGCCCCGGCCGACGCGATCCCGACGGCGATCACCCAACCCCGGTTCATGCCGCGGGCATAGCGTGGCGGAATCGGGAGAGCAACCCCGGCCCGCCGCTGTGTCTTCGCCGCGACCAACGGGAGCGGAGTTGCTGGCTCCGCTCCCGTTGGTCGCGGCGAAGACACCCTTATTCCCCGAACGCCGCCTCCCGCCCCGGCAGCGGGTACAGGCCCATCAGTAGGTACGGCTCCTCTTCCATCCCCAGTTCGGCGTAGGTGCGGCGGGCGCGGGCGTTGTCCGTCTCCACGTACAGCCGCAGGCCGATCACCGTCGGGTCGGCCAGCGCCGCCGCCTTCAGGTGGTCGTACAGCGCGCGGAACACCCCGCCCCGCCGCGCCTCGGCCGCCACGTACACGCTCTGGATCCACCAGTACCAGCCGTTCCGCCAGTCCGACCACTCGAACGTGATGAGCACCTGCCCGACCACCGCCCCGCCCCGCTCGGCCAGGGTGTAGAACCCCTTGTGCCGGTCGGCCAGCAGCGCCCGCACCCCCGCCCGCAGGGTCGGCTCGTGCAGCGTCTTATACTCGCTCTCCCACGCCAGGGCCGCGTTAAACCGCACCACCGTGTCCTCGTCGGCCGGCGTCGCCGGGCGGATCGTCAGGTCCATCGTTGCTTCACCCTTTCTTCCGGATAGCATGTCCGGAGTGGCCCAGGGCTGACGCCTTGGGCTGCGTTATGTCGTCCCTCCGGGACTCCTTTCCCAGCCCCCGGAGGGGGCGGAATAGCGTAGCCCTGGTCGTCAGACCGGGGCGCCGATGAGACCCGCCATGGACTTCCGCGACTACATCCGCGACATCCCGGACTTCCCCAAGCCGGGCATCCTGTTCAAGGACATCACCCCGCTGCTGGCCGACCCGACGGCGTTCCGCGCGTCGGTCGAGCGGCTGGCCGAACGGTACGGGCAGACGAAGATCGACGCCATCGCCGCCGCCGAGGCCCGCGGGTTCCTGTTCGCCGCCCCGCTGGCCCTCGCCCTGCGGAAGCCGCTGGTGCCGCTCCGCAAGCCGGGCAAGCTACCGTACCGCACGTACAGCTTGAAATACGACCTGGAGTACGGGCAGGGCGAACTGCACATGCACGTGGACGGCATCACCGCCGGGCAGAGCGTGCTGATGATCGACGACGTGCTGGCCACCGGCGGGACGATGGCCGCCGGGTGCAAGCTGGTGGAGCAGGCCGGCGGCACGATCGTCGGGTGCGCGTTCTTGGTCGAGCTGGCGTTCCTCAAAGGCCGCGAGAAGCTGAGCGAATACGAGTTGTTCAGCCTGCTGACGTACTGACCGACGGTGTTTCCGGCGAACCCCGACCGCTAGGTCGGTGGGTGCATGGGGCAAGATGGCATCTTGCCGGCAAGTTGGAAACTTGCCCCACCGGCTCGCACCCGCGGCCCTGGCGGGCCGGGTTCGCCAAGCAACTGCCCTCCCCCAACCCGAGGTGCCCCGTGTCCCGAGGCGACTACGACGACCGCGACCGCGACGACCGATTCGACGACCGCGACCGTGGCCGAGGTGGCGACGACAGCCGCGGCGGCTTCCTGGAGATCGCGAGGAAGAAAGTGTCCACACCGGGGCTGATGCTCATCCTCGCCGGGCTGCTGTCGCTGGTCATCGAGGGTGGGCTGCTCGCGCTCGCCTCCACCAACCCGAACGCCTTCGTCGATTGGTATCAGAAGACCCTGATCGACTCGCAGCAAGACCCGAAGGTGAAGGCGGACATCCAGCAGCAGTTCGACCAGCAGAAGGCCGGGATGCGGCTGGACAGCCCGCTCAACTTCGGCAGCTACGGTTTGGGGGCGGTGCTGGCGGTGCTCACCATCCTGGGCGGGGTGAAGATGCGGGGGCTGTCCGGGTACGGGCTGGCGATGACCGGGTCGATCGCCGCCATCATCCCGATCAGCGGGTGTTGTTGCGCCACCATGCCGGTCGGCATCTGGGCACTCATCGTGCTGATGAACGCGGACGTGAAGCGGGCGTTCGGCAAGGGGCCGCCCGAAGTGCGGGACGAGTTCGACGACCGTGGGCGGTGATTTGTAGGGTGGGTCCGGTCCCGGTGACGGGACCGTGACCCACGGGTGTTTCCGACGTGGGTCACGGTCCCGTCACCGGGACCGGACCCACCCTACGAGATGTCCCCCATGCCGGTGGTGTCGTGCCCGGACTGCCGCGGCGACCTCGACCTGGACGCGGCCGACCTCGGCCACCGGGTCGAGTGCCCGCTGTGCCGCGGCACGTTCACCGCCGGGGATCAGAAGCCGGCCGCTCCGCCCGCCAGCCGCGCCCTGGACCCGCCGACGGGCAACGAGCGGGTGGTCCGCTGCCGGCGCTGCGACGGCAAGGTGACGGTCTCGTCCGCCGACCTCGGGCACGAGGTGACGTGCCCGCTGTGCGACCGCGGGTTCGTAGCGCGGGCGGAGGGCGAGAGCGGGTGGCGACCGCGGTACGGCGGTCGGGACCGGGATGACGACCACGACAGCCGCCGCCGCTCGCGGTATGACGACGAGTGGGGCGACGACCGCGACCTGATCGGGTACGCCAAGCGGGAGTGCAACGCCGCCGGCATCGGGCTGATGGTGACCGGGTGGCTGGGGCTGGCCCTGGCCCCGCTGTGGCTGGTGGCGGCGGCGCTCGAACTGAGCGACAACACGGGCATCGGGGCGGTGCTGTTCGGCGGGTTCTTCCTGTTCCAGGCGGTGGTGTGCATCCTCCAGATCGTCGGCGGGCGGCAGATGCGGCACGCCAAGAGCTGGGGGCTGGGGATGACGGCGTGCGTCTCCGGCATCCTGTCGTTCCTGATGTGCGGCGTGGCCGGGGTGATCGGCCTGGTGTTCGGCATCATCGGCATCACCAAGCTGAACAACCAGCGGGTGAAGCGGGGGTTCCAGTTGAACAACCCGAACTACGACCCGGACATGTGACCCAATAAGTAGTAGGCACACTCCGTGTGCCGTTGATTTGGTGAACCGCGTGCGTCCGCCCGTCGGGTGGGATCCACCCAAACGGCTCACGCCGCCGGTTCACCCAAACAAAGCGAAGAACGGCACACGGAGTGTGCCTACTACTTATTCCCGCGGAGCCGCCCGCCCGATGCCCGTCGTGTCGTGCCAACAGTGCCGGGCGGACCTCGACCTGGACGCCGCCGACGTCGGCCACCTGGTCGAGTGCCCGGCGTGCCTGTTCAAGTTCGTCGTGCGGTATGGGACGGCGGAGGAGCGAGACCTCACCCCGGCAAACCCCGAACCCACGCCGGTGAACCCCGACCGCGAGGGAGGGGGTGCGAACCACGACACCCCCTCCCTCGCGGTCGGGGTTCACCAGGCAGATCCTACACCCACCCCCTCCCTGGCGGTCGGAGTTCCACCGGAAGACCCGCCCGCCGCCGCCGACCCCACCCCCGCCTCCGTCGTCGTCGCGTGCTCCGCTTGCCGCGGCAACGTGGCGGTGACGCCGGCCGACCTCGGGCACCGCATGCAGTGCCCGCTGTGCGACGGCGTGTTCACCGCCCGCGACCCGAACGCCCCCGCCCCGGAGCCGAGCTGGCGGTCGGGCCGAGACAGCGACCGGCCGAACCGCCGGCGGCGGCGGTCGCTCGACGCCGACGAGTACGACGAACACCCCGCCCCGGACGCGATCGTCCGCCGCGCCCAGTCGCACCTGGCCACCCCCGGCGGCGGGCTACAGGTGCTCGGCTGGATCGACGTGGCCGTCGGGGTGTTTTCGCTCATCCTGGGCGTCGTGTGGGTGGCCGCCGACCTGACCGGCGGGGCCGGCACCTCGTGGCAGCTCGGGCTGTTGAACGCCGGACCGGGGTTGAGTGGGGTGATCCTGGGCGGGCTGAAAGCGTTCGGCGGGGCGGCCATGAAGCAGGTCCGCGGCCGCACCCTGTCGGTGCTGGCGGCGGTGGCCGGGTGCATCCCGCTGAACATCTCCTGCTGCATGGTGTGGCTGATGTTCCCGGCGTACATCGTGAGCGTGGTGTTCGGCATCATGGCGCTGGCGGCGCTGTTCAAGCCGCACGTGAAGCAGGCGTTCGAGATCACCCGCCCGGGCGGGGACACGGACGCGATGTGAAAGTAGTCGGCCCACGCCGTGGGCCGAACTTGGTGAACCGGCGGCGTCAGCCGCCTGGGTGAATCCCACCCGACGGGCTGACGCCCGCGGTTCACCCAAATGACGACGTGCGCCGACTGCCGTCAATACGGAGACCCGCGTGTCCAAACCGATCGACTGGATGTACTTCCGCCAGTCCTGAACGACGTGCGAGAAGGCTCAGGAGTTCCTGACCGAACACGGCACGGCGGTGGGCGAGACGGTGGTGGCGAAGAAGGTGCGGCTCGGGCCGGCGGACGCGCTCGCGCTGGCGAGGAAGGTGTCGAAGGTGGTGGCGATGAAGGGCAAGCGGGTGGAGACGCTGGCGGTGAAAGGGGCGAGCGACGCCGAGCTGCTGGCGGTGCTGCTCGGGCCGACCGGCATGCTGCGGGCGCCGACGGCGGTGGTCGGCAAGACGCTGCTGGTCGGGTTCAACCCCGAGGCGTATGCGGAAGTGCTGGGTTAACGGCGAACCGGCGGCGTGAGCCGCCGGGTGGCATTCCAACCACCCGGCGACTCACGCCGCCGGTTCGCCCGAGCCGGTTACGACTTGCCGCCGGTCACGTCCATCTGGGCGGCTTGCAGGATCTCGCCCGTCTCGTCGTCCTGAACCAGCACCACCACCTTCAGGTGTTTCAGGCCCATCGGGCGGTCCGGCGGGTTGAAGCTGGCACCCGTCTTGGTGTACTCCTCCAGGTAGGTGCCCAGGTTCTTCTTCAGGTCGTCCAGCTTGAGGGTGGCGGACACCTTGCCGTCCTTGAGCGGCCACCCGCCCACCTTGCCGAACGCGGACCGCACCACCTGGTGGTGCAGGCGGATGCCGTTCCCGCCCGGGTACCGCACCTCCTCCTCCACCAGGAACACCCGCACCACCTGCTTGTCGGTCGGCTTGTCCGCCCCGGTGATGCTGGCGTTCACCGTCACCGCCCCGCCGGCCTGGATGGCCGTGCCGCTCACCTTCAGGTCGGTCTTCTGGTCCAACACCGGCTGGATGAGCTTGATGTAGGCGTCGTACCGCGCCTTGGCGGCGGCCGCCCCGCCGCCGCCGCCGGCCCCCGGCTTGCCGTTGAACACCGAACTCGGCACCCCCCGCATGTCCTGCGGGAACAGCTTGCCGTAGTACGCCCACCGCGCCTCGGTGTCCTTGTTCGTCAGCGGGTCCGGGCCGGGGATGTGCATGTGGTACTGCACCAGCACCAGGTCGGCCGGCGGGAACGCCGTCTCCAGCGCGTCGAACGCCAGGTCGGCGGCCACGCACGGCGGGCACTGGGCGCCGGTGAACAGCTCGAGCACCGCCACCTTGTTCGCGTCCTTGTCGGACCGGCCGGCGAACTTCTCCGGCTTGAACGGCGGCATGGTCTTCTTGTACTCGGCGTCGGCTTCGGTCTCCAGCTTGTCCACCACCGCCAGGGTGGCCTTGGCCGCGTCCGCCTTGCCGCTCTTCTCCTGGGCCGCGGCCAGCGCCTTCATCGCCCGCACCTTCTTGGCCGCCGGCCCCTTGTCGGCCGCCTTCACCGCCTGCTCCGCGTACCCCAGCGCCACCTCGCCCAGCCCGTCCGCCCGGGCCAGGCTCTCGGCCAGGTTGCCGACCGCGATCTGCTCGAACCGCGGGCCGTGCAGGGCGGCGTACGCCGCCGCGGCGGCGGCGAACTTCTTGGCGTCGGCCGGGGTCAGCTTGGCGTCCTTGGCGGCGATCAGGTCGAACGTGGTGGCGTACCCGGCGAACGTGCCCGGGTTGTTCTCCACCACCTTCCGCATCAGGGCCGGGGCTTCGGCGTCCGCCTTCGCCCGCGCCTCCTTCACCTTGTCCAGCAGTTCCTTCCGCTTGTCCGCGTCCTTCTCCTGCCGGGCCTGGCCCTGGAGCACGAGCGGGGCGCTCCGCACCTTGTTCAGTTCGACCATGTCGTCCGGCAGCTTGACCTGGGCGAACGCGTCCTTCTGCTCCAACTTCTCCAGCTCGGTCGGGGCCAGCACGGCGCGGAACACGCGGGTGTCGTCCCCCATGCTGCCGAGCACCTGCTTCGGGTTCTTCGGGTCGACCCGTCCCTCGAACGTCAGCCGGGTCGGCCCGACGGCCAGCTTGGCGGTGACGGCCGAGCCGGCCACCTTCAGGTCGGTCACGGCCCACTTCTGCGGGCCGCCGTCCACCGTCTCGCCGGCGGTCTTGCCGTCGGCCGTCTTCACCTCGACGATGGCCACCCGCTGCTCGCTGGCGGGGAGGGACGAGTAGGAGAGTAGGTACTTGCCGTCGGCCAGGGACGGCTTGTCGGCCGCCCGGCTCGGGGCGACGACCGCGGCGCACATGACGACCGCGATCAGACAGCGTGCGGGGAGCATGGAGGTGGCTCCTGGGGTGGGAAACGAACCGCCGTCGGCCGGGCACCCCGACACGAACGGTGAACACTAACGTAAGCGGCGGTAGAACGGAGTCCAGAACGAAGTGCGTTTCTCACAACTGCCGGGAGGCGCGAAGCCGCGTGCGGCTTGGCGATGAGCCGCACGCGGCTTCGCGCCCCGCGTTACTCCTCGTTCGCCGCGGTGGTGCGGCCGAGGGCCACGTCGAACTCGGTGACGAGCGGGAACAGCATGGCCCACACGCTGAACCCGAACGCCGTGCCCAGGGCGAAGAACGGCAGCACCGGGTTGGCCGACTCGTCCGACCCCGGCTTGGCGATGATGACGATGGTGACCACGTAGAACATGGCCAGCGGGCAGGCGACCGCCGCCAAGGACAGCGCCGGCGACGGGCGGTTGCCCGTCAGCACCCACCACAGCCCGCCGATGCCCAGCACCAGGAAGCCGATGAAGCTGAGCCACTGGTTGCCGAAGCTGCCGCCGTTGATGACGATCAGGTAGATGGCGATGAGCGTGCCCACGCTCAGGAAAAACACCGTGCCCAGGGTGTTCACGATGGCCAGCCGGCTGTTCACCACCCGCAGGGCGACGTGCAGCCCGAGCGCCATGACGAACGCGAACAGCAGCCCCAGCCCGCCCACCACCGTGAGCATGGCCAGCAGGTTGGTGCCGATCACCTCGCCGGTGCCGGCCGCCGGGTCCGTCTTCGCCAGCGCCCCGGCCACCCCGTAGTAGACCGCCAGCAGCAGCGGGGGGATGAGGAACTCCTTCGTGTTCCACACCACCCCGAGCAGCTTGCCGAACACGAACTCCCGCGGGGAGATGTCCGTCACCAGCAGCACGTCCAGCGCCCCGCCGTCCCGCTCGGAGGTGATGCTGGTGACGGACTGCGAGGCGACGAGCAGCATGCACACCACCGCCAGCGGCACCAGCCCGTAGGCGGCGGCGAACGCCGGCCGGCCGGCCGGCTGGTGCAGGGTGGTCACGGCGAAGTACAGGATCATGGCCAGCACGATGCCGAACGCCAGCTTGATGAGCACCGGGCGGCGGCCGTAAGCGAGCGTCTTGATCTCCCGCCACAGCACCGGGTTCGCCCACACCTCGCGGGCCGCCCCCGGCGCTGCGTGCGCCTTCGACCGGAACTCCTTCACCTGGTCCGGGGTCATGTTCGCCTCCGGGTCGGCGTCCGGCCCCTCCCGCTGCATCACCGGCTCGCCGCTCGGGTTCCACCGCCGCAGCTTCCACATGCCGACGGCGTTCGCCAGCACGCTCCACCCGACCATCACCAGCCCGTACACGTACGGGGCGGGGACGGCGGCGGCGTACCGCGGGTTGAGCACCGCGTCCATCGCCCACCACGGGTCGAACCACGCCTGCACCTCGCGGGGGGCGACCACCGCCAGGGCTTGCGTCAGGCACAGGTACAGCACCAGGAACAGCACCGACAGGGCGAGCGCCTCGAACGTCCGCTCCCGCCACAGGGCGACCAGCCCGCCGAGCGACCCGGCGGCGAACGCCGTGCTCAGCAGCACCACCCCCGCCTGCACCACCTGCCACGGGTCCACCCCGCCGAGCAGCAGGTATAGGGACAGCACCGGCACGCTGACCAGCAGCAGCGAGGTGATGGGCAGCAGCGCGCCGACCAGCTTGCCGAGGACGATCTCGTAGTCCCGCATGTCCGTCAGCAGGAGCAGGATGAACGTGCGGCGGTCCTTCTCCTGCGACACCGCGCTGGCCGCCGACAGCGCCGCGAAGAACACCAGCAGCACCAGCTCGACGTACACCGACAGTTGGAACAGCAGCCGGCCGAACCGGGCGGTCTCGCCCAGCTCGGGGTCGCGGTCGAACCCGACCGTCGCTTGCCAGACGGTGACGCCGAGGACGGCGAGCAGGCCGATCAGGGCGGCGCGGGCGGCGTAGTGGCTCTTGGCCCGCGGGACGGTGGTCAGCTCCCGCACGAAGATCGGACCCAGCACGCCACGCTCCCGGTCGGAGGTCGGGGGAATCGGGATAACTTACGCCGCTGTAAGTAGTAGGCACACTCCGTGTGCCGTTGTCTTTGTGAACCCCGACCGCCGGGGAGGGGGTGTCGGTCATACACCCACGGCCCTGGCGGGCCGGGTTCACCCGGAGCGGACAAGAACGGCACGCGGAGTGTGCCTACTACTTATTGGAGCGGACAAGAACGGCACACGGAGTGTGCCTACTACTTATTGAGCCGAACCCGCCGGCCGGGTCTACAATCCGTCCACCATGCGCACCATCGTCATCGCCGCCCACGGCTGCCCGGTCGGGGTCCTCGGCCCGTACGGGAACGAGTGGGTCGCCACCCCCACCCTGGACCGGCTGGCGGCCGAGGGGGTGGTGTACGACCGCCACTACGCCACCCGCCCGGACCCGCTGGGAGCAAGGCGAGGGTGGTGGGGGTTGGATCGGGTGGCCGACTCTCTCCGAGAGTCGGAATTCGGCACCGACTCTCGGAGAGAGTCGGCCACCCTGATTCGCGCCACCCGCCCGGCGTTCGACGCCCCACCCGATTACTACGCACACTTCGCCGAAGTGTTCGACGCCCGCCCGCACCCGGCCGACCCGTCCCCGTACTCGGCCCTGCACCGGGTGCTGCCGGGGGTGCTCGACCGACTGTCGGACCGCCCGGACTGGCTGCTGTGGATCGAGACGGACCGCCTGCTCCCGCCGTGGCACATCCCGCCCGAGTTGTTCGAGGTGTACTGCGAAGACCTGACCGACGACGCGGAGGAGGAAGCCGAGCCGCTGACCGCGTGGGCCGACCCGCCGGTCGGCTGGTTCGACCGCGACGACACGGCGTCGTGGGAGTTGCTGCACCGCAGCTTCGCCGCCGCCGTGTCCGCGTTCGACGCCGACCTGGAATGGGTGTTCGACCTGTTCCGCGACCGCGGGTTCGACCGCACCGCCACCTGGGCGTTCACCTCCGACTTCGGCTACCCGCTGGGCGAACACGGCATCGTCGGCCCGCACCGCCCGTGGCTGCACGAGGAGTTCGTTCACGTGCCGCTGATCGTGCGGCGGCCGGACGCGGTCGGGGCCGGACAGCGGGTGTGGGGGATGAGTACGGAGGAGAGCCTCCTCTTCACCGCGACCTCCGGGAGCGGCCAAGTTACCACCGCTCCCGGAGGTCGCGGCGAAGAGGGGGTGGTGTCCCTCGCCGAAATCGCCGGCCACCGCGAAGCATCCCTCCGCACCGACACCCACGCCCTGCTGCTGCCGCTCACCGACTCCGACGACGAGCCGCGGGCGCCGCAGTTGTTCGAGAAGCCGGACGATCGGTGGGAGCTGAACGACGTGCGGCAGCCGAACTTGGAATTGGCCGACGAGATGGAGCGGGAACTGCGGGCGCGGTTGGGCGCGTCACCCGACCAATAGCCCGTCGCGGGCCATCAGCCGCAACCGCTCGTCCACGTCCGCCCGCAGCTTCGCCGGGTCCGGCCGCTCGTCCGGCGGGAAGGCGTCGGCCACCCCCGCCACCAGCTCGTCCAGCGTGCGGGTGCCGTCGAGCAGTTCCAGCAGCCGGCGGATGGGCGCGTCGTCGAACGACTGGCCTTTGAACAGGCGGGTGGTGATCGCCCCGCCGGCTCGACAGCGGGCGCGGGCGAACGGGCACGCCGCCGGCCGCTCGCTCACCCGGTTCAGGTGCCGCGGGATGTGCCCGTGCAGGGCGATCACCCCGACCATCCACGCCTCGGTCAGGATGCCGCACAGCCGGGCGTGGTCGTCCGCCGTCGGCCCGGCCTGGCCGAGCCGCGTCGCCGCCGCCGCCAGCAGCTCGTCGAACGTCAGCCGCTGCGGCGCCCGCTCGGCCAGCGTCAGCAGCACCGCCTTCACCGCCGGCAGGTCCACCTGCACCATGGCGTCCGAGCGGCGGAAGGTGAGGACGGCGGGCGAGTGCAGGTCGGCGGTGTCGCCCTCAACACTCGTCGGCCCGCTGGCGGCCAGGGCGGTCACGCGGGTTTCGTCCGGACGGGCGGCCGGCGGGCGGCCGTCCTTCGCCACGAGCGTCTGCCGGAACCGCCGCAGCCGCAGGAAGTCCAGGTACTGCTCCTTCTGCAGCACGTCCTTCGCCGCCATGCCCTCCAGCACCCCGGTGATCACCGGCGGGAACCCGCGGGTGCTGGTCATCTCCGCCTCGGCCTCGGCCACGAACCGCAGCCCGTGCCGCCCGGCGTGCGCGGCGAACTGGTGGAAGTACACCGGCTCGTTCACCGCCGACAGGTCGTCGTGGTACAGCACCGCCGGCCGCTTCTGGCTGAGCAGGTGGGTCATCTCGTGGGCGTACGCCTCGACCGGCGGCTCGCGGTCGGCGGCCGGCAGGCCGGGGAGCAGGAACTTGAGCAGGTCGGTGGCCTCGCGGACCTTCCGCGCCGGGTCGTGCGTGTTCGCGGTGTGGTGCCGCATCACCTCCCACACCATCCGCCGAATGTAGCAGCCGGGGTAGGCGTTGTAGCTGACGTACCCGATGCCGTGCGGGGGCAGGGCCGCGCCGAACACCGCCATCACCGCGTCGCGGACCGCGGTCGGCACCCACGAGTACAGCCCGTGCGCGCAGGCGTAGTCGAACCCGCCGGCCGGCGGCTGCCATACGGTCACGTCCGCCGCCAGCAACTCCACGTTCGTCACGCCGAGTTCGGTGGCCAGCTTCCGCCCGCGGCCGACCGCCTCGGCGGACAGATCGACGCCGACGAAGGTGGCGTTCGGCAGCCCCATCGCGCACGCGATCAGGTGGGTGCCGTCCCCGCACCCGAGTTCGAGGTAGCGGCACGTCTCGACCGGCGCCGGGTCGCACCCGAACATGTGGGCGACGGCGAACAGGTGCGCCGGGTGCATCTGCGGCAGCCCGGCCGACGGGTACTCGACCACGTCGTAGGCGAACGGCTCGGTCATGACGAACCCCTCCGGGACCGGGGCAGTATAACCGACCGCCGGGGGGAATGCCCTGCTTTGTTCGCCCGACGCGCCAGCGAGGGGTGCGTGGAACCCCTCGCTGGCGCGTCGGGCGAACAAGAGTCGGGCGAACGCAGACACCACCCCGGCCGTCGGCTATCCTTCCACCAGCCCGCGAACCGGAGGTGAGCTGTGTCCGAACCCCTCCGCCCCGGCCGGTACCGGCACTTCAAGGGGAACGAGTACGAGGTGATCGGCGTCGCCCGGCACTCGGAGACGCACGAGCCGCTGGTGGTGTACCGCCCCCTTTACGGCGACGGCGGGCTGTGGGTCCGCCCGTTGGACATGTTCACCGAGACCGTCACCCGCGACGGGCAGACGGTGCCGCGGTTCACGTTCGTTAGCGAGACCCCGACCGGCTCTCATTGATTCCGGCCGGGTGGGGGGACCCCTTTCCGGAATCATTCCCATTCGGCCGGAAGAAACAGCGTTAGAGAGATGCCGCCGGTTCACCCTCGTCCGCCTTCTCCCGAACGGCGCACTATAGTCTCGGGTGGCAGGAATCCCGGATTCGGGCTTGTAAATTCCGCCGAATCGCGTCACGTTAAGGAAACGAAACGCCATAGGATGACAGGAGGTCCGTTCGCACCTCCGCTTTGGCCCCCTCGTCCCGACCCGCCGGTTCCGCGCAACCGCCGTGCCGGGAAAGAGCTACGCAAACCCCGCCGCCCGCGCCCGGCCTGTCCGCGGCGGCACCCCCACAGTACCATTGCCGCCGGCCGACGCCGTTCGGACCGGCCCCACCCCGCGAGGTCCGCCGTGAGCAACCGACCGCCGGACACCCAAGACCGCCAAGACCGCACCCGGTCCACCCGCCAGATCGACGACGCCTTCGAAGACGCCTCCAAGCTGGCCGGGTCGAGCCTGGCCCCGGCCGAGTTCTACGACAAGTTCCTGGCCCGCACCCTGCTCGGCATCAACGCCCCGGCCGGGGCGGTGTGGCTCCGCACCCCGCAGGGGTTCCTGCAGATCGCCGCCCAGCACAACCTGGACAAGATGGGGCTGGACGAGAAGCGGGGCGGGCGGCAGTGCCACAACGAGGTGCTGCGGCAGGTGTTCCAGGCCGCCCCGCCGCGGCCGGTGATGCTCGAGCCGCAGGGGCGGCTGGGCGGCGGCGGGCCGGTCGAGCCGGGCAGCGTGCCGGCCGCCAACCTGACCGACTACTACGCCCTGTTCGCCCCCATCGTCGGCCCGGAGAAGCAGTCGCTGGGTCTGCTGGAGGTGTTCCAGGAGTCGTCGTTCGACCCGCGGATGTACCAGACGTTCCTGCAGTACGCGCTGCAAATGGCCGGGTACGCCAGCCAGTACCACAGCTTCGCCAACACCCGCCAGTCGGCCGGCAGCGAGAAGGTGTTCGTGCAGCTGGAGGCGTTCGCCCGGCTCATCCACAGCACCTTGAACCCGACCGAGTGCGCGTACCACGTGGCGAACGAGGGGCGGAAGCTGGTGGAAGCGGACCGGCTGTGCGTGGCCGTGCGGCACGGCAGCAAGGCGAAAGTCGAGGCGGTCAGCGGGGCGGACGTGGTGGAGAAGGCCAGCACCCACGTGCGGCGGATGCGGGACCTGTTCAACGCGGTACTCAAGTTCAACGACAAGCTGGTGTTCCGCGGGACGAAGGACGAGAGCCTGCCGCCGGACGTGCTGCACGCCCTGGACGCGTACCTGGCCGAGAGCCAGCCGAAGCTGCTGGTGGTGGCCCCGGTGCGGGACGAGCGGGAGAAGGACGCGGACAAGCCGGCCCGGTCGGCGCTGATGATGGAGGTGTTCAACCCGCCGGACCAGACGGACCCGCTGATCGAGCGGCTGGAGGTGGTGGGCAAGCACGCCGCCCCCGCCCTGTACAACGCCGCCGAGTTGAAGCGGATCCCGTTCAAGCCGCTGTGGTGGCCGGTGGTGAAGCTGCAGGACGGCCTGGGCGGGAAGGCCAAGCTGTACACCCTGCTGGCGGTTCTGGGGGTGCTGCTGCTGGCCGCGGCGATGGTGTTCGTGCCGTACCCGCTGAAGATGACCGCCAAGGGCCAGTTCCTGCCGGAGAAGGTGGTGAACGTGTACCCGCCGATGGACGGCGGGGACGTGCGGGAGGTGTTCGTCAACCAGGGGCAGACGGGCATCCGCCCGGGCGCGCCGGTGGTCAAGCTGTTCAGCCCGGAGATGGCGTCCAAGCTGAGCGAGCTGGACGTGCAGGTGGACGTGAACACCCGGAACGCCGCCCTGCTCAACCTGCACCTGCGGGACCGCTCCACCAAGGCGGACGAGGTGATCCGCATCACCTCGTCGCTGGTGGACGCCGAGTCGAAGGCGGTCGGGGCGAAGGGGCAGATGGACTCGCTGGTCGCCCAGAACAACCTGCTCACCGGCCCGCAGGAGCGGGGGTACTTCGTCGCCAAGGCGCCGGCCCTGGACAGCAAGTACGGGGCGGCGTGGGCGAACATCACCGGGGTGGACGTCCGCGAGACGATCATGCGGCGGGCGGTGCGGGCGAGCGAGCCGCTGGTGCGGCTGGGGGCGATCGACGGCCCGTGGCGGATCGACCTGAAGATCCCGCAGCGGGGCATCGGGCACGTCAACCAGGCGTTCGCCACCGCCGGCCGGCACCAGACCGAGGCGGACCCGCGGGGCACCGGCAAGACGGTCAAGTACCTGCCGGTGGACGTGCTGTTCGGCGGGTTCGAGACGCAGAAGTTCGCCGGCAAGATGTACGAGCACGACGTGGCCATCGAGGCGGTGCCCAACCGGGACGACCACAACGAGACCGAGCCGGTCGTCCAGGCGTACGTGCAGGTGGACCTGTCCGGGCTGTCGCCGGACGAGCAGCGGGCGTTCAAGAAGGCCGGGGCGGAGGTGCGGGCGAACGTGGTGTGCGGCGACCGCGCCCTCGGCTACTCGCTGTTCCACGGCGTGTGGGAGTGGTTCTACGAGAAGGTCATCTTCCCGTTCTGAGTCGTGACGGCGAGCCGGGAGCGTGAGCGACCGGAGGTGTTCAACTC